>NZ_JBWLKM010000138.1:0-14510 GCF_059026085.1 Streptomyces sp. a15
CTCCCCCGCCGACATCACCACCCCACCCCTCCTCGGCCAGCACACCGAAGAAATCCTCGTCGGCGAACTCGGCCTCGGTAAAGAGGAGTTGCCGCTCTTGAAGGCGCAGGGAGTGATCTGACCGACACCGCTTCCACTCCGTCCCGGGCGAGCTGCGGACCCGCGCGCCCGGGACGGTTCCCGTCCGAACCAGACCGAGTGAGGTAGCCCAGCATGTCGACATCAGCACCCCGTATCGCCCAGCCCGCCCGCAGTGCCCCCGACGCCGGTACGGTCATCGACCGGCTCGTGGAAGCCAACCGCGCTTATGCCGCCGGATTCGTCGACCCGGGCATGGGAGCCCGGCCGGTCCTGCGGGTGGCCGTCGTGGCTTGCATGGACGCCCGTATCGACCTGCACGCCGCACTGGGCCTGAAACTCGGCGACTGTCACACGGTCCGTAACGCCGGCGGTGTGGTCACCGACGACACGATCCGCTCCCTGACGATCAGTCAGCGCGCGCTCGGCACCCGTAGCGTCATCCTCATCCACCACACCGGCTGCGGACTGCAGACCCTGACCGAGGACTTCCGGCACGAGCTGGAATTGGAGGTCGGCCAGCGTCCCGCCTGGGCGGTGGAGGCGTTCCGGGACGTCGACCAGGACGTACGGCAGTCGATGCAGCGGGTGCGCACCTCGCCGTTCCTGCCGCACACCGACGACGTACGGGGCTTCGTCTTCGACCTGACCACCGGGCTGCTGCGGGAGATCGACCCGCAGTCCTGAACTCCCCTCGGGCTGTCGTTGCGGATTTTCGAAAGTTGTCCGGACTCACCCCTGGCACACTGGTAGTGAATGCAGAATACTGTATGCAATCATCGACCAGTAGTCGCTCCCGAGGGGGTCACCCCGTGTCGTACCGCACCGCTCTCTCAGAAGTCCTGACCAGTGTCATCGAACCCTCCGCCGACGTGACCGGCGGCGAGGCCAGGTTTCCCCGCGGTTCCGTGACGGCCCTCGGTCGCGCCGGGTTGCTGGGGCTCACCGTCTCCGCCGAGTTCGGTGGTGGTGGAGGGGGGCTGCCGGAAGCCGTGGAGGTGGTGGCCCGGACCGCGCGCGTCTGCCCGGCGACGGCGGCTGTGCTCCAGTCCCACTACACGGCGGTCGCCGTCATCGAGTCGCACGGCAGCCCCTGGGTGCGCGGCGAGATCGCCGCCGGGCGGCACCTCAGCAGCCTCGCCCTCGCGGAGACGGCGGAGGGGGACGTCGAGGGGGCGGAGTCGGCGCGCGGCGTCGGCGGACAGGAGCTGGAGGCCCAGCTCCTCGTGCCCCGCTCCGTCGCCGCCCGCACCGGCGATGTGGTCGCGCTGCGGGCCCGTAAGCACCAGGTGGTCGCGGCGGGCGAGGCCGACAGTTACGTCTGGTCCTCGCGGCCGCTCGCCGTGTCGGACGGGATGAGCCTCTGGCTGGTTCCGGCGCACGCCCCGGACCTGTTCGTCCCGGCCCGGGCCGGGGGTGCCGGACCGCGCGGCAGCGCGACGTCCACGGTGTTCGCCGACCCGGTCCTGGTTCCCGCCGACGCGATGCTCGGCGGGGACGGCGGCGGGCTCGACACCGTGCTGCGCAGAGTGCTGCCGTGGCTGCTCGAACTGCGGGCCGCCGCCGGTGCCGGGGTCCTGCGTCCCCCGGTCGTCGACATGTCCCACGGGGTCGCTCGCCGCCCCGCCGAGTCGCTCGCCTCGTCCTGAACCGCGCCCCGCCGGAGATGTCAGTCCTGACTCGTCCCGGCGGGGAGCTGTCGGCGGTAGAAGTCGGTCGTGCGCTCGGTGTGCCTGCGCATGATCTCGCCCGCCCGGTCCGCGTCGCCCTTGGCGATGGCCGTGATGAGCCGGCTGTGCTCGTTCCAGGCCTCCTTGCCGCGGGGCTTGGCGATGGGCGTGTAGTACCAGCGCACCTTCTGGCCCACCTGGCCGATCAGTTCGGCCAGGACGGCGTTGCCGGCCACGGAGGTGATGAAGTCGTGCAGGGCGGTGTTGGCCGTGACCAGGCGTTCGACGTCGCCCTCGGCGAGCGCGTCGACGCCGTCCTGCTGGAGCTCCCAGAGGTGTTCGACGTCCTCGGGCTTGGCGTTCTGCGCGGCGAGTTGGGCCGAGTAGGTCTCCAGCACCGCGCGGACGCCGAGGAGTTGGGCGGCCTCCTCCTCGGTGGGGGAGTGGACGAAGGCGCCCTGTGCGGGCCGCAGGTCGACCCAGCCTGCGGTCTGCAGTCGTTGGAGGGCCTCGCGGACCGGCTGTCGGCTGACGCCGAGGTGTTCGGCGAGTTCAGCCTCGACCAGGTGCCGGCCGGGCTTGAGGGAGCCGCTGATGATCAGTTCGATCAGGGCGTCGTACACGGCCTGACGCAGCGGTGCCGGGCGGGTGACGCGCCGGGATGCCGCGGCCGTGAGTGCCTCGCGCATGGTTGTCCCGTTCTGCCGCCGGGCCCGCAGGGCGGCGGCTTGCCAAGTGGGTGCGGTCGAGGAGGTGCCGACGACTACCGAGCATACAGGTTTTTGTATGCAACCAAGCGTACCTCTGGCGCTCCCGCGATCGCTGCGATTGAGTTCTGTATACAGAAGCCTGTATGGGGTATTCTCGGTCTCCTGCAATCCTCGCCGGGGACCCGTGTGACGGAAGGCGAAGCGATCATGGCGACCAGCGGGAGCGATGTGTCGGTCGAGAGCGTGGTCCGGGGGGTGGTGGCCCGTCACCGGGACCAGCGCGGCGCGCTGCTGCCCGTACTGCACGCCGTGCAGGACGAGTTGGGCCATGTGCCGCAGGAGGCGATTCCGGTGCTCGCCGAGGAGCTCAACCTCTCCCGGGCGGACGTCCACGGGGTGGTGACCTTCTACCACGACTTCCGCCGCGAGCCCGCGGGACGCACCACCGTGCGCATCTGCCGCGCCGAGGCCTGCCAGGCCCTGGGCGCCGACAGCCTGGTGCGCCACGCCCGTGAGTCCGGACTGACCCTGGGGGAGACGACGGCCGACGGCTCGGTCACCGTCGAGCAGGTCTTCTGTCTCGGCAACTGCGCCCTCGGCCCGGCGGTGGAGGCGAACGGCCGGCTGTACGGACGAGTCGGCCCCTCCCGACTGGGCTCGATCCTCAACGGGACGGTCTCCTCATGAACACCTCCTCGCAATCCGCGGCCACGGTCTACGTCCCCCGCGACTCGGCGGCCAGGTCCGTCGGCGCGGACGAGGTCGCCCAGGCGCTCCAAGAGGCCGCCGCCCGCGGCGACTTCGTCATCGACGTCGTACGCAACGGATCGCGCGGCATGCTCTGGCTGGAGCCGCTCGTCGAGGTCGTGACCCCGCGGGGGCGCGTCGGCTACGGCCCGGTGACCCCCGAGGACGTGGTGGGACTGCTCGCCGCCGGCATGCTCGACGGGGCGGACCATCCGCTGCGGCTCGGCATCGTGGACGAACTGCCGTGGCTCGCCCGCCAGAACCGCGTCACCTTCGCCAGGGTCGGGGTCACCGACCCCCTGTCGACGAAGGACTACGTCGAGCACGGCGGCCTCGCCGGGCTGCGGGCCGCGTTGGAGCTGGCCCCCGCCGACGTCGTCTCCGAGGTCACCGCCTCCGGACTGCGCGGCCGAGGCGGCGCCGGATTCCCGGCCGGCATCAAGTGGAAGACGGTGCTCGACTGCGCCGACGAGCTGAAGTTCGTCTGCTGCAACGCCGACGAGGGAGACAGCGGCACCTTCGCCGACCGCATGGTCATGGAGGGCGACCCGTTCCTGCTCATCGAAGGCATGACCATCGCCGCGCACGCGGTCGGCGCAAGCGAGGGCTACCTATACATCCGCTCCGAATACCCCGACGCCGTGGCCACGATGCGCCGGGCGATCGGCATCGCCCGCGAGCACGGCTGGCTCGGCAAGGGCGTCCTCGGCTCCTCGCTCGACTTCGACCTGCACGTCCGCGTCGGCGCCGGCGCGTACATCTGCGGCGAGGAGACCTCCATGCTGGAGAGCCTGGAGGGCAAGAGGGGCATGGTACGCGCGAAACCACCGATCCCCGCGATCGAGGGCCTGTTCGGCAAACCGACCGTGGTGAACAACGTCCTCACCCTCACCACCGTGCCCATGGTCCTGGCCCACGGCGCGAAGGCCTACCAGGACCTCGGCGTCGGCCGCTCGCGCGGCACCCAGGTGTTCCAGCTCGGCGGCAACATCGCCCGCGGCGGCATCGTGGAGACCGCATTCGGCATCACCCTGCGCGAACTCGTCGAGGAGTACGGCGGCGGGACCCACACCGGACGCCCGGTCCGCACGGTGCAGGTCGGTGGCCCGCTCGGCGCCTATCTGCCGACGTCCCTGTTCGACCTGCCGATGGACTACGAGGCGTTCGCCGAGGCCGGTGCGATGCTCGGGCACGGCGGCATCGTCGTCTTCGACGACACCGTCGACCTGGCCGCCCAGGCCCGCTTCGCGATGGAGTTCTGCGCCGAGGAGTCCTGCGGCAAGTGCACACCCTGCCGGGTCGGTTCGGTGCGGGGCGTCGAGGTGATCGACAAGATCGTGGCCGGCACGCACCGGGACGAGAACCTGGCCCTGCTGGAAGACCTGTGCGACCTGATGACCGAAGGCTCGTTGTGCGCGATGGGCGGGCTGACCCCGATGCCCGTCCGCAGCGCCCTCGCTCACTTCCCCGACGACTTCCTCGGCGGTCGTCCACTGCTGGAGATCCACCCCGTACGAGCGACGGAAGGCACGGCATGAGCCTGCTCAAGGAACCCGACTTCGGAACCCCCGAGCGGCCCGGCCCGGCGACGGTGTCGGTGGAGATCGACGGCATGCCGGTCGCCGTCCCGGAAGGCACCTCCGTGATGCGCGCCGCCGCACAGGCCGGTGTCGACATACCCAAGTTGTGCGCCACCGACAGCCTGGAGGCCTTCGGCTCCTGCCGCCTGTGTGTGGTGGAGATCGACGGCCGGCGCGGCACCCCGGCGTCCTGCACCACGCCGTGCGCCGACGGCATGAAGGTGAGCACCCAGACGCCGAAGGTGGCAAAGCTCCGCCAGGGAGTCATGGAGCTCTACATCTCCGACCACCCGCTCGACTGCCTCACCTGCCCGGCCAACGGCGACTGCGAACTGCAGGACATGGCCGGCGTGGTGGGGCTGAGGCAGGTCCGCTACGGCTACGAGGGCGAGAACCACCTCGACGCCGAGAAGGACACGTCCAACCCCTACTTCGACTTCGACCCCTCCAAGTGCATCGCCTGCTCCCGCTGCGTACGCGCCTGCGGCGAGGTGCAGGGCACCTTCGCGCTCACCATCGAGGGCCGCGGCTTCGACTCCAAGGTCTCGCCGGGCGCCGGAGAGACCTTCATGGACTCCGAGTGCGTCTCCTGCGGGGCCTGCGTCCAGGCCTGCCCGACGTCGACGCTCCAGGAGCGCTCGGTCGTCGAACTCGGCATGCCCACCAGGTCGGTTGTCACGACCTGCGCGTACTGCGGTGTGGGCTGCTCCTTCAAGGCCGAACTGCGCGGCGACGAGCTGGTGCGCATGGTGCCCCACAAGGACGGCGGCGCGAACGAGGGACACTCCTGCGTGAAGGGCCGCTTCGCCTTCGGCTACGCCACCCACCCCGACCGCCAGCTCAAGCCGATGGTCCGCGACCGGATCACCGACCCCTGGCGCGAGGTCGGGTGGGACGAGGCGATCGGCACGGTCGCCCGCCGCATGCGCGAGATCCAGGACGGGTACGGCTCCAGCGCGATCGGTGCCATCACCTCCTCGCGCTGCACCAACGAAGAGGTCTACGTCGTACAGAAGATGGTGCGCGCGGCCTTCGGCAACAACAACGTCGACACCTGCGCCCGGGTCTGCCACTCCCCGACGGGATACGGACTCAAGCAGACCTTCGGCGAGTCCGCCGGCACGCAGGACTTCCGCTCGGTCGCGCAGTCCGACGTCATCATGGTCATCGGCGCCAACCCCACCGACGGGCACCCGGTGTTCGCGTCCCGGATGAAGCGCCGGCTGCGCGAGGGCGCCAAGCTCATTGTGGTGGACCCCCGCCGTATCGACCTGGTGCGCTCGCCGCACATCGAGGCCCAGCACCACCTCCAGCTCAGGCCCAGCACCAACGTCGCCGTCGTCAACGCCATGGCGCACGTGGTCGTCACCGAGGGCCTCGTCGACCGGTCCTTCGTGGACCAGCGGTGCGAAGGCTTCGACGAGTGGGCCGAGTTCATCGCCCGCCCGGAGAACAGCCCGGAAGCGGTCGAGGAGATCACCGGCGTACCGGCGGAGGAACTCCGTTCTGCTGCTCGGCTGTACGCCGAGGCGCCCAACGGCGCCATCTACTACGGCCTCGGCGTCACCGAGCACAGCCAGGGCTCGACGATGGTCATGGGGATGGCCAACCTCGCGATGGCCTGCGGCAACATCGGCCGGGACGGCGTCGGCGTGAACCCGTTGCGCGGCCAGAACAACGTGCAGGGTTCCTGCGACATGGGCTCCTTCCCGCACGAGCTGCCCGGCTACCGGCACGTCTCCGACGACGCCGTCCGCACTGTCTTCGAGAACCTCTGGGGCGGAACTCTCCTGGCCGAGCCGGGACTTCGCATCCCGAACATGTTCGACGCCGCGATCGACGGCACCTTCAAGGGCCTCTTCGTGCACGGCGAGGACATCGCCCAGTCCGACCCCAACCTCCAGCACGTCACCGCCGCGCTCGAAGCCATGGAACTCGTCGTGGTCCAGGACCTGTTCCTCAACGAGACCGCCAAGTTCGCGCACGTCTTCCTGCCCGGGGCGTCCTTCCTGGAGAAGGACGGCACCTTCACCAACGCCGAACGCCGGATCAACCGGGTGCGCGCGGTGATGAAGCCGAAGACGGGCAAGCACGAGTGGCAGATCGTCAGCGAGATCGCCACCGCCATGGGCTACCCGATGGCGTACGAGCATCCGAGCCGGATCATGGACGAGATCGCCTTGGTCACACCGACGTTCACCGGCGTCTCCTTCGAGCTGCTGGACAAGCTGGGCAGCGTCCAGTGGCCGTGCAACGAGCAGGCTCCAGAGGGCACGCCCATCATGCACGTGGACGAATTCGTCCGAGGCAAGGGCAAGTTCGTGGTCACCGCCTACGTGCCCACGGCCGAGCGCAGCACCCGGCGCTTCCCGCTGGTCCTCACCACGGGCCGCATCCTCAGCCAGTACAACGTCGGCGCGCAGACCCGCCGTACCGGCAACGTGGCCTGGCATCCGGAGGACGTGCTGGAACTGCACCCGCACGACGCCGAGGTCCGCGGCATCAACGACGGCGACATGGTCACCCTGGCCAGCCGCGTCGGGCAGACGACCCTGCGCGCGGAGATCTCCGACCGTATGCCGACCGGGGTCGTGTACACCACGTTCCACCATCCCGTCACCGGCGCCAACGTGGTGACCACGGAGAACTCCGACTGGGCGACCAACTGCCCGGAGTACAAGGTGACCGCCGTACAGGTCGCGCTCGCGCGCCCCGCCCGGCACAGCGACACGGACGTCACCGGGAACGACCTCGTGACGGTGGTGGACTGAGATGACAGCGACCGTGCCGTCGGAAGTCAGGATGGCGAACGACATCGCGAGGAACCTCGGACACCTGCCGGGGGAGGAGGCCGCCGTGGCGATCGCCGGACACATCGACAGGTTCTGGGACCCGCGGATGCGCGCCAGGCTCCACCAGTTCGTGGACGCAGGGGTGGACGGGCCGGACCCGCTGGTGGTGGCAGCGGTGAAGCTCCTGCGCTGACCCGCGCCCCGGCGATGCCAGGGGTGGCGATCCGGGCATGCGGGAGACCAACCCGGTCGCCACCTCTATACATCACGCCATACTGCATACAGTATGGAACAGGTTGGTGCGGCCCCGGACAGGGAGGAGTCGTTCATGCTGTTCCGGCAGCTGGAGTACTTCGTGGCAGTGGCGAGGGAACGGCACTTCGCCCGCGCGGCGGAGTCCTGCTACGTCTCCCAGCCGGCGCTCTCGGCGGCGATCGCCAAACTGGAGCGGGAGCTGAACGTCACGCTCATCAACCGCGGGCACAACTACCAGGGCCTCACCCCGGAGGGCGAACGGCTCGTCGTGTGGGCCAAGCGGATCCTCGCCGAACAGGACGCCTTCAAGGCGGAGGTGGCCGCCGTGCAGTCCGGCATCACCGGGACGCTGCGGCTCGGCACGGACCCCACGGCGTCCACGACCCTGGCGCTTCCCGTGGCCGCGTTCTGCGCGGCGCACCCGCTCGCCAAGGTGCAGGTCCGCTCCCGGCTGTCCACGAAGGAACTCCACCGCCAGCTGCGCGACTACGAACTGGATGTGGCCATCGCCCACTTCGACCCGGGCGACCAGGAGGGCCTGCAGGTCGTGCCCCTGTACCAGGAGCGGTACACGCTGCTGGTGTCGGAGGACCAGCCGGTGGCCCAGTCCGCCACCGTGACCTGGGCGGACGCGGCCCAGCTGCCGCTCGCGCTACTGACCCCCGACATGCGGATCCGCCAGATCGTCGACACCGTGTTCGCGGAGAAGGGGTTCGTGGTGACCCCCCAGGTGGAGACGGACTCGATCGCCTCCCTCTACGCGCATGTCGGCGGCGGCGGGTGGGCGAGCATCGTGCCGCACACGTGGCTGCGCGCGATGCCGGTGATCGGCCGTACCAGGGCGCTGCCCCTGGTGGAGCCGGAGGCCGGCGCCCAGGTCTCGGTGGCGATCCACGCCGCCACCCCCGGCTCGGTCGCCGCCCGGGCGTTCGTCAACGCGGCGACGGGCCTGTCCCTGGACGACTTCTTCGCCCGGCCACTCCCGGCCGAGCACCGCGTGCTCACCCCCTGAACGCCCCCGTCACGGCGCGTACCGGGACTGGACGGCCTTCCGGTCCAGGGCCCCCTTGGCGGTGTACGGCAGAGCGGCGACCAGCTCGATCCGGTCGGGCACCTCGAACGCGGCCAGCCGGTCACGGCCGTACCGCAGGATCTCCTCGCGCCCGACGCTCTCGCCCGCGCGCGCCACCACGGCGGCGCCCACCCGCTGCCCGTACACCGCGTCCGGTACGGCGAACACGGCCACCTCCGCGACCCCCGGACAGCCGGCGAGGATGTCCTCGACATGCTCCGGTGAGATCTTCTCGCCGCCGCGGTTGATCAGGTTCTTGATCCGCCCGGTCAGCGACAGATACCCGTCCGCGTCCAGCGTTCCCAGATCACCGCTGCGCAGCCACCCGTCGACGAAGGTGTACGACGTCCCCTCCCGGTCGCCGAGATAGCCCCGGGCGACGGTGGGACCGTGCACCCACACCTCGCCCTCGACGCCCGCCGGGCATGTCCGCCCGCTCCGGTCGACGACCCGGACCTCTACCCCGGTCGGCCGCCCCACCGCCCCGTGCTTCAGCAGCCCCCGCCCGGGCAGCGGTTCGCTGGCCGCCTGGTGCGAGGACTCGGTCATCCCGTACGCGGACAGCAGAGGCACGCCCAGCGTGCGTTCCAGCGCCCGCTGCGTCGCCGGGTTGAGGGGAGCGCTGCTGCTGCGGACGAACTTCAGGGGCGGTGCCTGCGGGCCGGGGTACTCCCGCTCCGACCGGTCCAGGAGGATCTCGTGGATGGCCGGAGCCGCGGTGAACCAGGTGGCGGCCGCGGCACGCACGTCGTCCCAGAACGTGCCCGCCGAGAACCGTCCCCGCTCGGGCAGCAGGACGCAGCCTCCGCTGGCCAGGGACGCCAGCAGCGCCGCGAACAGTCCGTGGCCGTGGAAGAACGGCATCACCGCGACCGTCGCGTCATCGGGCCCCAACTCGTAGGTGGCGCAGAGGGAGTGGATGGACGCGGCCACGTTGGCCTGGGTGAATGGGACCATCTTCGGCCGGTCGCTGGTGCCGGCGGTGAACAGGACGAGCGCGTCGCTCTCCGTCAACTCATCGGCCGCCCCGCCGACATGGGGCGCGACGGGCGGACCGGGTGCGAGTTCGACCGCCGCTGTCCCGGCCCGGGAGACGTCCACCCGCAGCGGCCACACCGGAACGGGGAACGGGATCCCTGCCGCGTCCGGCGCTCCCAGAAGAACCGCCCGCGCTCCCAACGCCTCGCTCCGCGTCGCGAGTTCGGACCAGGGCAGCGCCGGATCCAGCGGGGCGACCACCAGACCGGCCCGCGCCGCGCCGAGCAACGCCACCACGAACTCGGCGGTGTTGGCGGCGACCAGACCGATCGCCTCACCGCGGCGCAGCCCGGTGTCGCCGAGCCGTTCGGCCATGTCGTCGACCAGGCCGCTGAGGCCCCGGTAGGACAGGTGCACACGGTCCCCGGTGACGACCAGCGCCCGGGCGTACGGGCGTTCACGCACCTGCCGGTCGATGAGATCGACGAGACCCGTGACGCTCGGAGGCCGGTACCGGTTCGCATCGCGCACGGATGCCGCGGCCGGAACGGCCATGACCCCACCCCCTCGCGCCAGGTTCGATGAAGCAGTCCTCTGCGAGCCTGCGGCGGCCTGCCGCGCGCGTCCAATACGTACTGGTGAACGGCCGATAGCGGCCGTCTATCAAGGGAGTTGGCGAGGCCTCCACCAGCCCTCGATAGATGCTGTTTATCGGCTGGTCGCCGATGGGTCTTGGACGCGGACGGGCGCCCTGCGGATGGTGAGAGGAGTAGCCGCTCCGGCAGGACCTGCCCAAGGAGGACCTCGGACCATGACCGCCCCCTCGACAATGGAGACCGCGGCAGCAGCCGACGTTCCGACCGAGCTCACCGACGGGTACCACCTGGTCGTCGACGCGCTCAAAATGAACGACGTCGACACCATCTACGGGGTGGTCGGCATCCCGATCACCGACCTGGCCCGCCTCGCCCAGGCGCAGGGCATCCGCTACATCGGCTTCCGGCACGAGAGCAACGCCGGGCACGCGGCGGCCATCGCCGGCTACCTCAACAAGAAGCCGGGCGTGGCCCTGACGGTGTCGGCACCGGGCTTCCTCAACGGTCTGGTCGCGCTGGCGAACGCGACCACCAACTGCTTCCCCATGGTCCAGATCTCCGGCTCCAGCGAGCGCCACCTCGTCGACCTCAAGCAGGGCGACTACGAGGAGATGGACCAACTCGCCGCCGCGCAGCCCTTCGTGAAGGCCGCCTACCGGGTCAGCCGCGTCGAGGACATCGGCCGCGGCATCGCCCGCGCCCTGCGCACCGCGATCTCCGGGCGCCCCGGCGGTGTCTACCTCGACATCCCCGCCGCGGTGCTCGGCGCCATCATGCCCAAGGCGGAGGGCGACAAGACGCTGAGCCGCCTCGTCGACCCCGCCCCGCGCCAGCTGCCCGCGCCGGAGGCCGTGGATCGGGCGATCGAGCTCCTGGCCTCCGCCCAGCGCCCGCTGGTGGTGCTCGGCAAGGGTGCCGCGTATGCCCAAGCTGACGCCAAGGTACGGGAGTTCATCGAGTCCACCGGCATCCCGTACGTACCGATGTCGATGGCGAAGGGCCTGCTGCCCGACAACCACCCGCAGTCGGCGGCCACCGCCCGTTCCATGGCGCTGAAGAAGGCCGACGTGGTGATGCTCGTCGGCGCCCGCCTCAACTGGTTGCTCAACCATGGCCAGACGGGGTGGAACCCCGATGCCAAGTTCATCCAGATCGACATCGACCCCAAGGAGATGGACAGCAACCAGCCGATCTCCGCACCGCTCGTCGGTGACATCGAGTCGGTGCTCGACGCGCTCGCCGAACGCACCAAGCCCGGCCAGATCCAGGCCCCTTCGGCCTGGCGGGACGAGCTCGGGGAGCGCTCGGCGCAGAACGTCGCCAAGATGGCCAAGCGGCTGGAGGCCGACCCGCACCCCATGCAGTTCATGGGCGCCCTGAAGGCCGTACGCGACGTCGTGCACCAGCACCCGGAGACGTACATCGTCAACGAGGGCGCCAACGCCCTGGACATCGCGCGCAACGTCATCGACATGCACGTCCCCCGTCACCGTCTCGACAGCGGCACCTGGGGCGTCATGGGCATCGGCATGGGCTACGCCATCGCCGCCGCCGTCGAGAGCGGCGCCCCGGTCGTCGCCATCGAGGGAGACAGCGCCTTCGGGTTCAGCGGCATCGAGATCGAGACGATCTGCCGCTACAACCTGCCCGTCATCACCGTGATCATGAACAACGGCGGTGTGTACCGCGGCGACGACACCAACCCCTACGACGACGCCCCCGCGCCCACGACGCTCATGTCGGCGGCCCGCCACGACCTGCTGATCGAGGCGTTCGGCGGCAAGGGCTACCGCGCCACCACCCCTGCCGAGGTCACCGCCGCCCTCACCGAGGCCCTGGCCTCGGGCGGCCCGGCGCTCATCGACTGCGTGATCGACCCCTCGGCCGGCACCGAGAGCGGCCACATCTCGCACCTCAACCCCAAGGGCATCACCGTCGGCAACATCACGCCGGCGAAGAAGTGACCCTTCTCCTCACCTCGAACTCCCGCCCCGTACGCGTACGTTCACGAAAAGGAAGCAGACATGAGTGAAAAGCCGCTCGCCGGAATCAAGGTGATCGACTTCACCGGGGTCCAGGCCGGTCCCGCCTGCACGCAGATGCTCGCCTGGTTCGGCGCCGACGTCCTGAAGGTGGAGCGCCCCAACGGCGGCGACGTCACCCGCAAGCAGCTGCGGGACATCGAGGACCTCGACGCGCTGTACTTCACGATGCTCAACAGCAACAAGCGCTCCCTCGCCATCAACACCAAGACCCCCGAGGGCAAGGAGGTCCTGGAAAAGCTCATCAGGGAAGCCGACGTCCTGGTGGAGAACTTCGGCCCGGGCGCAATGGACCGCATGGGCTTCCCCTGGGAGCGCATACAGGAGCTCAACCCGCGCCTGATCTTCGGCTCGGTCAAGGGCTTCAACGACCAGTCGTCCTGGAACGACCTCAAGGTCTACGAGAACGTCGCCCAGTGCGCGGGCGGCGCCGCCTCCACCACCGGCTTCTGGGACGGCCCGCCGACCATCTCCGGCGCCGCCCTCGGTGACACCAACACCGGTATGCACCTGGCGATCGGCATCCTCACCGCGATCATCGACCGGAACAGGACCGGCAAGGGCCAGAAGGTGTCCGTCTCCATGCAGGACGCCGTACTCAACCTCTGCCGCGTCAAGCTGCGCGACCAGCAGCGCCTGGAGCGGGTCGGCCACCTGGAGGAGTACCCGCAGTACCCCAACGGTGAGTTCACCGACGTGGTGCCGCGCGGCGGCAACGCGGGCGGCGGCGGCCAGCCCGGCTGGGTCCTCAAGTGCAAGGGCTGGGAGACCGACCCGAACGCGTACATCTACTTCACCGTCCAGGAGCAGAACTGGAAGCGCACCGCCGAGGCGATCGGTCACCCCGAGTGGGCCGAGGACCCGGCGTACGCCACCGCGCGCGCCCGTCAGTCGCACATCTTCGAGATCTTCGAGGAGATCGAGAAGTGGCTCGCGGACAAGACCAAGTACGAGGCGGTCAACATCCTGCGTGAGTGGGAGGTGCCCTGTGCCCCGGTGATGAGCATGAAGGAGATCGCCTACGACGAGGACCTGCGCAAGAGCGGCACGGTCGTCGAGGTCGAGCAGAAGGGCCGTGGGACGTACCTGACCGTCGGCAGCCCGGTGAAGTTCTCCTCCTTCAAGCCCGAGGTCGTCGGTGCCCCGCTGCTGGGCGAGCACAGCTCCGAGGTCCTGGTCGAACTGGGCTACGACGAGGAGACCATCGGCCGGCTGAAGGAGAGCGGCGTCATCGTCTGACCCGTCATGCGGAAGCGGCCGTGGCCTTCGGGCCACGGCCGCTTCCGCATGACGTCGGCGAGGCTCAGAGCGTCGCCTCGGCCCGCCGCCGCATCAGCTCCCGCTCCCGCTCGCGCCGCGCGGTGACGTCCCGGATGACCGCCCCGACATACGTGCTGCCGTCGGGGGCCGGCAGTAGCACCACGCTGAACTCGATGGACAGCTTGCGGCCGTCCGCGGCCAGCGCGGGGACGTTCAGCAAGTCCGCCTCCCCGTACTTGCTGTACCCCCGGTCCATGGCCTCCTGGAAGCCGTCCCAGTGACGCTTGCGGTGCTTCTCGGGGATGATGACGTCCAGACTGCGGCCGTCCACGTCGTCTGCCGCGAACCCGAAGATGCGTTCCGCACCCCGGTTCCAGTAGCGGATCAGTCCTTCGCCGTCAATGATCACTATGCCGTCGGGCGCCTGGGCCGCCAGGCCCAGCACCACCGCGGAATCCAGATCTTCCATGTCGCCTCCGAGCAGGAGTCATTGGTGACGACAGTATACAGATTAATCGTATACAGAATACGTCAGGCCCTCTCCTCGTGCGGCCGTCCGGGCGACGGAAAACGCAGGTGAAAGCCACTCCGAAACCTTGGTATTGTTGTGCGTGTCGCCTCGGGGAGCACCCCGGCCAGGCGGCAGACACCTGGTCCGGGTGGCGGAATGGCAGACGCGCTAGCTTGAGGTGCTAGTGCCCTTTATCGGGCGTGGGGGTTCAAGTCCCCC
>NZ_JBWLKM010000139.1:0-14300 GCF_059026085.1 Streptomyces sp. a15
TCCTGCGGAAGCGGGGGGCCTTCAGCGCGAAATGAACCACGCCGACCCGCAGAAAGCGGCTGGGGGTCCGGGGGTCACCCCCCGGGAAGACACAGCATCAGCGGGTCCGGGGTTCGAGTCCCTGGCGGCGCACAGACACGAAAAGGCCTCTCGCGCGAGCGGGGGGCCTTTCGCGTACCTCACCCAAGAGAAGCGCTCCGCCTATCCGGTCGTGATCTTCACCGTCCAGGCCCCCGACACCGTCCGCCCCTCCACCTCCAGCCGTACGTCCTCGTCCGGCACCGTGAAGCTCTCGCCGACGCCGACCGGGGCGTCCGCGAGGGGCGGGTAGACGGAGGTCTCCCAGCAGGCCTCGCTGTGCGGGTGGGCGTCGATCACCTCGACCGGTCCGCCGCCGGACGCGGCGCCGCTGCGCACCCGGTAGACGAGGATGCCCGGCCGGCACACGTCCGCGTCGTTGCCGACCGGCCCGCGCGCCTCGAAGGCGAGCGCGCTGTCGGCCCCGGTGCGCACGACCGCGAGCTTGGTGCCGTGGCCGACCCCGAAGGCCGGCGCACCGGCGGCGCCCACGACGGGGACGCCCGGGCCAGCGCCGAGCGGCTCCAGTGTCAGCCGGGTCGGCCCGGTGCCCTGCACACACGCCACCTGCCGGGGCCGCAGCCAGCCGAGCTTCCACTTGTGCCAGCCGAACAGGTCCGGTGCCAGCGCGAACTGGCTGCCCATCAGGTCCCAGTCCCCGACATAGGTGTCCCAGTCGCCCTTGCCGTCCACCGGGCGGTGGTAGAGGTCCGGCAGGTCGAAGACGTGCCCGGTCTCGTGGGCCAGGACCAGCCGGTCCGGCGGATGCTGCTCGAACACCGTGACGACCCGCCGGATGTCCGCGCCGTCGGCCCGCAGCGGAGCGTCGAGGTTGACGACCTTCGTCGCGTCGGAGTCCACCCCGGGCGCGTCCGGATCGGCGACGAAGTACACGATGTCGTAGCGCGAGAAGTCGACCTGCCCGTCGGCGGCGGCCAGCGCGTCGCGCAGATAGGCGGCGCGGTGGGCGGCGTTCCAGTCGCGCTGTATGGCGTACGCCGTCGAGGGCTTCGGCATCCGGATCCAGTGCCCGAGCGGGTGCGGGCGCAGGGTGAACCTGCCGTAGGAAGCGCGCTCGAAGAAGCGGCTGGTGGCCGGGAAGTGGTCGGCGGTCAGCTCGGCTGGGGTGGTCAGCGGGACCGAGTCCGGGAAGGACAGGAAGACCATCACCGCGTTCAGCGAGCGGGCCGGGCGCGGATAGGCGGCGTTCCAGGTGTCCAGGCCCTCGGAGTGGTGGGCCTCGGTGCGCTGAAGGGCGCACGGGGTCGCCGCGAACGGTTCGGCGACCGAGGGGCCGGTCACTAGGGAGGTCGCGGCGAGCGCCGACAACGTGGTGAACACGGCCGCGGTACTGCGCAGTCGGGGGCGCGGGAACGGACGCGGCACAGGGACCTCCGGGTGCGGTTCACGGGACACCGCACCCAGATTGCTGCCGTTTGTCGTACTACGCCCTGTTTGCCTGCACCAGATGAGTGAGAGAGCCGAAGAAGGGTCAGGATCGACACCCCGGATCGCTCACGGAACGTCACAACTGGTCAGGCGCCCGAAAGACCCGTCCAGACGCGTGCAGAAACGATCTGTCAGAAAGCCCTGTCCTTCCGGGACACTGGACACTGGCTGGAAGGGCCTGGGGCCAGCCTCTATGATCGGCACACTTTCCTGGCGGACAGCGATCGAGTGCACTGCGGGAGCAAGCGGTGAGCGGAACGTCCGAAGGGCCGACGGCCACGGCAGACCTCGACGGGTCAGCCGTAACAGAGAGTGATGTCCGCACGTCTCCCGGTGGGGAGACCCCGCCCTGCGATGCGGTGTCCTACCGTTCGGTGTTCACGTCCGCGCCGCTCGCGATGGCCGTCGTCGACCGCGAGGGGCTGGTCGTCCGCGCCAACGACGCGTTCGACGCCCTGCTCGGCGGCGGCACCGAGTCGCTGTCCGGCCGGGTCGCCGCCGACCTGGTGGACCTGGCCTCGGACGCCCGCACCTGGCACGCGTACCGCGAGGTGCTGCGCGGCCGCCAGGCGAAACTGCGCTGCACGCGCCGGCTCAAGCATCACGACGGGAACTCCCTGTGGGTGCAGGTCACCGTCGCTCCTCTCGCGGAGAACGAGCCCGGGATCCTGCTGTCGGTCGCCGACATCAGCGCCCGGCGTGAACTCCAGGCGCGGCTGCGGCACTTGCAGATGCACGACCCGGTGACCCGGCTGCCCAACCGCGCCCTGTTCTTCGAACGTCTTTCGGCCGCGCTGGAGGCGGAGTCGTACGAGCAGAGCGGCACCGGCCGGATCGGGCTGTGCTACCTCGACCTGGACGGCTTCAAGGCCGTCAACGACACGCTCGGCCACCGGGTCGGCGACCGGCTGCTGGCCGCCGTCGCCGAACGCCTCACGCGCTGCGCCGACGAGGCGGGCTACGGCCGGGCGAGCGCGCCGCTGGTCGCGCGGCTCGGCGGTGACGAGTTCGCCCTGCTCGTCGAGGACTCCACCGGCACCGAGCAGCTCGCCGATCTCGCCGAGGCCGTACTGGAGGCGGTCCAGGCCCCCTTCGACCTCTCGGGGCAGCGGATGTCGGTGTCGGCCTCGATCGGCGTGGTGGAACGGCAGGCGGCGGGGACCAGCGCGACCGGTCTGATGCAGGCCGCCGACACCACGCTGTACTGGGCGAAGGCCGACGGCAAGGCCCGCTGGACCCTCTTCGACCCGGAGCGCAACGCCCACCGCATGACCCGCCAGGCCCTCGCCTCGACGCTCCGCCCGGCCATCGAGCGCGACGAGTTCGTGCTGGAGTACCAGCCGCTGGTGTGCATGGAGGACGGCCGGCTGCGGGGCGTCGAGGCCCTGGTCCGCTGGAATCATCCGCAGTTCGGAATGCTGACGCCGAATCGGTTCATCGGACTGGCCGAGGAGGACGGCTCGATCGTGCAGCTCGGCCGCTGGGTCCTGGCCACGGCCTGCCGGCAGGCCCGGCGGTGGCAGCTGGACCATCCCGACGAGCCGCCGATCTTCGTCAGCGTGAACGTGGCGGTGCGTCAGGTCTGGGACTCGGATCTGGTCGCGGATGTGGCGGAGATCCTGACGGAGACGGGCCTGGAGCCGCAGCTGTTGCAGCTCGAGCTCACGGAGTCGGCGGTGATGGGCTCGGCGGGACGCCCGCTGCAGGCCCTCCAGGCGCTCAGCGACATGGGCGTGGGCATCGCGATCGACGACTTCGGCACCGGCTACTCGAACCTCGCCTACCTGAGCCGACTGCCGGTGTCCGTGCTGAAACTGGACGGGTCCTTCGTACGGGGCTTCCAGTACGAGGGTGAAGGCGTCCCGCCGAACCCGGCCGACGAGGTCGTCGTCGAGGCGATGATCCAGCTGGCCCACCGGCTCGGCCTGACCGTCACCGCGGAGTGCGTGGAGACGTCGGCGCAGGCGGCCCGGCTGCGGCGGATCGGGTGCGACACCGGCCAGGGGTGGCTGTACTCGCGGCCGGTGCCGCCGGATCGTATCTCCGGATTGTTGGGCCTAGTCGTTCGGTAGTCCGTACGCGTCCGCGATCAGTTCGTACGAGCGCAGGCGCAGGTCTCCGGCATGCGCGTGGGACGTGATCATCAGCTCGTCGGCGCCGGTGCGCTTGTGGAGGTCGTCGAGGCCGGAGCGGACCTCGTCCGCCGTGCCGTGGATGACGTTGGCGTTCCAGGAGTCGACGAACTCCTGCTCCATCGGGCTGAACGGGTACGCCTCGGCCTCTTCCGGGCTGGGGACGAGGCCGGGTCGGCCGGTGCGCAGGCGGACCATGTTGAGGGCGGCGGCGCGGACCTGGCGGCGGGCCTCGTTCTCGTCGTCGGTGGCGAGGGCGGAGACGCCGATGAGGGCGTACGGCTCGTCGAGGACGGCGGAGGGCCGGAACGACTCCCGGTACAGGTCGAGGGCCGGGACGGTGTTCTGCGCCGAGAAGTGGTGCGCGAAGGCGAAGGGCAGGCCGAGGGAGCCGGCCAGGCGGGCGCTGAAGCCGGAGGAGCCGAGCAGCCAGACGGGCGGGCGGTGCGGGGACTGGACGCCGCCGGGTGAGGTGGCCTGGATCGGGCCGGGTACGGCGTGGATACGGCGGTAGGGGTGGCCGTCCGGGAAGTCGTCGTCGAGGAAGCGGACGAGCTCGGCGAGTTGCTGGGGGAAGTCGTCGGCGCCTTCGTTCAGACGGTCGGTACGGCGGAGGGCGGCGGCGGTGGCGCCGTCCGTGCCGGGGGCTCGGCCGAGGCCGAGGTCCACGCGGCCGGGGGCCATGGCTTCCAGCGTGCCGAACTGTTCCGCGATGACCAGCGGGGCGTGGTTGGGGAGCATCACGCCGCCCGAGCCGAGGCGGATGCGGGTGGTGTGGGCGGCGAGGTGGGCGAGGATCACGGCGGGGGAACTCGACGCCACGCCCGGCATGGAGTGGTGTTCGGCCACCCAGTAGCGGTGGTAGCCGCGGGACTCCGCGAGGCGGGCGATGTCGACGCTCGTACGGAGGGCGTCGGTGGCGGTGCGGCCTGCGCCTACGGTGACCAGGTCCAGTACGGAGAGGGGGGCGGGGGCGGTGCCGTGCGGTGTTCCCCGGGTCTCGTCTGCCGTTGCGGTCACGGTGGGTGCCTCCTGTTGTGGGCCGTGCGCTGTCCTCCGGGGGTTAACAGGAGGCAGTCTCCGCTTATTCCCGGGTGCCCGGTGTTGGTGCGGGCGGCGTGTACTGGGGGCTCCGCCCCCAGACCCCCGGGCCTATGCCCACCCACCACCCGTCTCGGTCGGCCCAGAGCGCACCGTCCTGGGGCTCCGCCCCAGACCCCGGGCCTATGCCCACCCACCACCCGTCTCGGTGGGTCGAGAGGTGTGCCATCGGGGCGAGGGGCGTAGGTCGGGGGTCCAGGGGGCGGAGCCCCCTGGGACGGGGCGGAGTCAGGCCTGCACGATGGGTTCCCTCGTGAACAGCGCACCCAGCGCCGGTGCGTTCACGCGCCGGTCCGTCAGTCGCAGCGCCTCCCATACCGTGACCTGGTTCGCCGTCAGTACCGGCTTGCCGAGTTCCTTCTCCAGGGACGGGATGTGGGCCGCGGTGTGCAGCGCCGTGTCGGGGAGCAGCAGGGCGTCCGCCGACACGTCGTCCGCCTCGCGGGCCAGCGCGAACACCTCCGCCTCACCCCACGTGCCGACCTCCGCCGCCGTGATGATCCCGGACGGGCGGACCCCGACGACCTCGATGCCCGCCGCCCGCAGGAACTCCGCGAACAGATCGGCCACGTCGTCGGGGTAGGTCGCGCCGACCGCGACCCGCTTCGCCCCGATCTCCCGGGCCGCGTGCACGAAGGCGAAGGACGTGGAGGAGGCCGGCATGCCCACCGTGAGGGCAAGGGTGCGGACCTGTTCGTGGGCGCCCTCCCAGCCGTACACGAAGCTGCCGCTGGTGCACGCCCAGACCACCGACTCGGCGCCCGCCATGCGCAGTTCCTCGACGCCGGCCGCGAGCCGCCCCGCCGAGCCCATCTCGAGCAGGGCGTCGACCCGGTGGGCGTCCTCGCCGATGTCGGTGTGCACCAGGTCCAGCCGGACGTCGCTGCCCAGCAGCTGTTCGATGCGCGGGTAGTCGTCCTCGGCCGAGTGGCCCGGATAGAGGAACCCCAGTGCTGTCATGTCCACCCTTCCTGCTGCTGTTCTTCGTCCGGCAGTCCCGGTACGTCCGGCAGTGCCTGCGCTTCCGGCAGGGCCGGCACCTCGGGCAGTACGGGACCGGACTGCCGCGCCGCCGGATCGATCAGCGCCTGGTACGGTCCCACGGCTCGGGTACCCAGTCGGCGCAGCGCCGCCCACATCGTGACCTGGTTGGCCGAGATCACCGGGATGCGCAGCTCCGCCTCCAGTTGGGGGATCACGTCGTACGTCGGCAGGTTGGTGCAGCTGATGAACAGCGCCTCGGCGCCGCCGTCCACCGCCCGGCGCGCCATCTCCGCCACGTCCCGGTACGGCACCTTCCAGATGTGCCTGGTCAGGCCCATGTACGCGCACCCGGTGACGGCGACCCCCGCCTCCGCCACGTACTCCTCGAGGGCCTGGGTGACGGACACCGTGTAGGGCGTCACCAGCGCCACCCGCTGTACGTCGAGTTCGGCCAGCGCCTCCAGCAGCGCGCCGGACGTCGTCACCGAGGGCAGGCCGCCCGCCTGCGTCATCGCACAGCGCATCGCGCGTTCCCCGGCGATCCCGCCGACGAAGCTGCCGGAGGTGCAGGCGTAGGCGACGACCTCGGGGGCGATGGCGGTGAGGGTGCGTACCGCGTCGTGCAGGGTCTCGTGCTCGCTGACCAGCCGGGCCAGGTCGAGGCTGACCTCGACGGGCACGTACGGCGTGCGGGTCAGATGGAGGGACACCTCGTCGGGCACCCAGCGCCACAGTTCGCGGTCGAGGGCGAAGTCGAAGGGAGCGACGACACCGACGCCGCGCTGGGGGCGGGGACCACCGAGAAAAGTGACGTCCATGGCAGACACCGGCCTCACTGTGGGAAGCGGTAGGGGAACGGACCGTGCCACATGCCCGTGTTGACGAAGGTAGGTTCGGGTGCGAGCGTGGTCAATCCGCCCTCGTGACGCCCAGGTCACGCCCCGGTCAACCCCTCATGTCCGCCCATGTCGGACGGGCGTGACCGTCCGAGAAACGGCTCGCCGAATGACCGCTTCCGAATCCCCTCCGACCCTCCTGGTCCTCGACGCCGACCCGCTCCCCCGCCTCGGCGGGCTGACCGGCCGGGCCCGGATCGAGCACGCGGACGCGTCGACGCTGGCCGAGCGGCTGCCGTTGGCCGACGTCCTGCTGGTCTGGGACTTCGCCTCGCACGCGGTGCGCTCGGCCTGGCCGGGCGAGGGGCCGCGGCCGCGCTGGGTGCACACGGCGAGTGCGGGCGTGGACCACCTGATGTGTCCGGAACTGGCCGTCTCCGACACCGTGGTGACCAACGCCCGGGGTGTCTTCGACCAGCCGATCGCCGAGTACGTCGCCGCGCTGGTCCTGGCGATGGCCAAGGACCTGCCCCGGACGTGGGACCTCCAGCGGGAGCGGACCTGGCGGCACCGCGAGTCGCAGCGGGTCGCCGGCACGCGCGCGTGCGTCGTCGGGTCCGGGCCCATAGGGCGGGCGATCGTCGCCACCCTCAAGGCGCTCGGCATCACCACGGCGCTCGTCGGGCGCACCCCGCGTACCGGTGTCCACGGCCCCGAGGAGCTGGACCGGCTGATGGCCCGCGCCGACTGGGTGATCGCGGCGGCGCCGCTCACGGAGCAGACGTACGGCATGTTCGACGCCCGCCGTTTCGGCGTGATGCAGCCCTCCGCGCGGTTCGTCAACGTGGGCCGGGGGCAGCTGGTCGTCGAGGACGCGCTCGCCGAGGCGCTGGCCAAGCGGTGGATCGCGGGCGCGGCCCTGGACGTCTTCGAGCACGAACCCCTCACCCCGGACAGTCCGTTGTGGCAGGTCCCGAACCTGATCGTGTCCCCGCACATGAGCGGCGACACGGTCGGCTGGCGCGACGAACTCGGCGCGCAGTTCGTCGAGTTGTACGAGCGCTGGGAGGCGGGCAGACCACTGACGAACGTGGTCGACAAGAAGCGGGGCTACGTCCCCGGACGCTGAACTCCCACGGCTGGAGAGCGCATGACGGAGCAGGACCTCGATCTCACCGGACTGACTGCCGTACAACTCCTCCACGGTTACCGCAAGGGCGAGTTCAGCCCCGTCGACGTGACCCGCGCGACCCTGGCACGGGCCGAACGGATCCAGCCGGAGGTGAACGCGTTCGTACGGCTGACCGCGGACGAGGCTCTCGCGCAGGCGGCGGCGTCGGCCGACCGGTGGCGGCGCGGCGAGCCGGCCGGTCTGCTGGACGGCGTGCCGGTCACGGTGAAGGACATCCTGCTGCTGCGCGGCGCGCCGACCCTCAAGGGCTCCAAAACCATCTCCGAGCAGGGCCGCTGGGACGAGGACGCGCCATCCGTCGCCCGTCTGCGCGAGCACGGCGTGGTCTTCCTCGGCAAGACCACGACCCCCGAGTTCGGCTGGAAGGGCGTGACGGACTCGCCCCAGTCCGGCGTCACCCGCAACCCGCACGACCCGACCCGCACCGCGGGCGGCTCCAGCGGCGGCGCGGCGGCGGCCGTGGCGCTGGGCGCGGGACCGCTGGCCCTCGGCACGGACGGCGGCGGCAGCGTCCGTATCCCGGCGGCCTTCTGCGGGATCTTCGCGCTGAAGCCGACGTACGGCCGCGTCCCGCTCTACCCCGCGAGCGCCTTCGGCACCCTCGCCCACGTGGGCCCCATGACCCGCGACGCGGCGGACGCGGCGCTGCTCCTCGACGTCATCGGCACCCCGGACTCCCGCGACTGGTCGGCCCTCGCCCCGCCGCCCGGCTCCTTCGCGGCGGGCCTCGCGGGCGGGGTGCGTGGCCTGCGCGTCGCGTACTCCCCCTCCCTCGGCGGCCAGGTCGCCGTCCAGCCGGCGGTCGCGGCGGCGGTCCGGCGGGCGGTGGAACGCCTCGCGGAACTCGGCGCGTACGTCACGGAAGCCGACCCCGACTTCACCGACCCGGTGGACGCCTTCCACACCCTGTGGTTCAGCGGCGCGGCCCGGGTGACCCAGCCTCTCGGCCCGCACCAGCGGGAGCTGCTCGACCCCGGCCTCCAGGAGATCTGCGCCCAGGGCGCCCGCCTCACCGCCCTCGACTACCTGGCCGCGGTCGACGTCCGTATGGAACTCGGCCGCCGCATGGGCCACTTCCACGACTCCTACGACCTCCTGGTCACCCCCACCCTCCCGATCACGGCCTTCGAGGCGGGCGTCGAGGTTCCGAAGGGCTCGGGCCACCGCCGCTGGACGGGCTGGACGCCCTTCACCTACCCCTTCAACCTGACCCAGCAGCCGGCGGCGACCGTACCGGTGGGCACGGACGGCGACGGGCTGCCGGTGGGCCTGCAACTGGTGGCGGCCCGGCACCGGGACGACCTGGTACTGCGGGCAGCGCACACGCTGTACGAGGCCGGGGTCGCCACAGCTCCCGGTCAACTCGGCTGATCACGATCGGGGCGGGACGGACCCAGACCCGGATCCGGGCAGCGCCCGAGCGGCTGGTCGGCGAGGGGCAAGAGGTCGGCCCGCAGGTCGCGGCCTGTCGTGACGGCGAGCTGGTCGTGGACGCCCGGACCGGGCAACCGATCGCGGCACCGGCCGGGCTACGTCCTGGGCTACGGCGTCGGCGGCCCCGGCGGCCGGGAGTTCGGTCACGCGGGGGCCGTCGGATCAGTCGGACGGGCCGCCCGGACCACCGCTTCGCCTTCGCCCTGGCGAAGAACGGCCTGCCGGCCGACCCCGTCACTCCCTCCACCACGGCATTCGTCACTCACGAGATGCGAACCGACCCGGCCCTGCCCCTCACGCCCTCCGGAAGCTGAGCGACTCCCCCAGCGCCCCGGCCCGCCACAGGTCGTTGCACCCCTGGGCCAGTTCGTCCAGGCCCTCCACGATCTGGCCCCAGACGATGCCCGGTACCCATCCCACGTCTCCGTTGAGCAGCAGGTTGTTGCGTTCGTAGAAGAGGGCCAGGTCGACGACCGTCGTGCCGGGGCGCACCTCGCGGTCGTAGCCGTAGGACTGCGTGCCCAGTTCCGCTCCGGCGAAGGAGAAATAGCAGAGATCGCCGGGGATGGGGGTGACTGTCGGGTTTTCCAGAGGTGGCTCTGATTGGGCGAAAGGCGGGAAAAGGGCGTAGATCTCGTTGCGTGCGTATTTCGCGTGGTAGACGTCGCCGGCCAGCGGCAGGGCGTCCCAGACGGCCGCGCAGGTGATCGGCGCGCGGTCGTCGAGGAGCTTTGCCGTGGCGGTGATACCGCGCTTGACCAGCGAGACTTCGATGTAGCGGTCAGCCATGCGTTCCATGGTCCCCCGCCGGTCAAGAGCGCCTCGTTGAAGATCGGGGCCGAAACTGACCTGCATAAGTCGCATGCTCTCGGGTAGCCGCGCCGCCATGGCTCCACCACTGGAACATGGCACACACACGTCCGGGCCCACCCGCCGGTCGCTGCTCGCGGGGGTAGCGGCGGTCGGCGCGCTGGGCGCCGCCGGGTGCTCACGCGTGGCCACCGCGTCGAGCACGGAGGGCGGTGAACTCCTCGACCGGCTGAAGGCAGCCGGTGTCGTACGGCTGGGGATAGCCGGTGAGATCCCCTTCGGGTACATCGACACGAACGGCGAGTTGACCGGCGAGGCGCCCGAGCTCGCGCGGGCGATCTTCAAACGGCTCGGGGTCGACAAGGTGCAACCCGTGCCGACCGAGTTCGGCTCGCTCATCCCCGGCCTGAACTCGCAGCAGTTCGATGTCGTGGCCGCCGGGATGTACGTCACCCCCGAACGCTGCGAGCAGGTCATCTTCGCGGACCCCGACTACCAGATGCCCGACGCGTTCGTCGTGCGCAAGGGCAATCCGATGGGCCTGCGCGACTACAAGGACGCGTTCGCGAAGAAGGCGCGGATCGCCACCGGGACCGGCTACGCCCAGATCGAGCACGCCATCGAGGCCGGGTACCGGCGCGGCGACATCCTCATCGTCCCGGACCAGGTCGCCGGGCTGAACGCCGTCGAGGCGGGGCGGGTCGACTTCTTCACCGCCACCGCGGTCACCTCGCGCCTGGTCGTGCGGACCTCCGCGAAGACGGAGGCGACCAAGGCCTTCACCCCGATCGTCGACGGCAAGCCACAGCTCGCCGGGGGTGCCTTCGCGTTCCGGCCGACCGAGACCAAGCTGCGGGACGCCTTCAACGCGGAGCTGCACAAGCTGAAGAAGAGCGGCGAGGTCTTCCGGATCCTCCGCCCCTTCGGCTTCTCCCGGACCGAGATGACCGAGCTGACCGCGAAGGAGCTGTGCGGCGGAGGGACAGGCGGATGACCTCGGGACTCTGGGAACTCGTACTCAAGGGGATATGGACCACCGTCCAGCTCCTCGTCTTCAGCTCGCTGCTCGCCGCGGCCGTGGCCTTCGTCGCCGGCGTCGCCCGCACCCACCGGCTGTGGATCGTCCGCTTCCTCGCGGGCCTCTACACCGAGGTGTTCCGCGGGACCTCCGCGCTGGTCATGATCTTCTGGGTGTTCTTCGTGCTGCCGATCGCCTTCGGCTGGCAGCTGGTCCCGATGTGGGCGGGCACGCTCGCGCTGGGGCTGACCTACGGGGCGTACGGCTCGGAGATCGTGCGCGGCGCCCTGAAGGCCGTCGACCCGGCGCAGCAGGAGGGCGGGATCGCGCTCAGCTTCACGCCCTGGCAGCGGATGCGGCTGATCATGCTGCCGCAGGCGGTGCCGGAGATGATCCCGCCGTTCTCCAACCTGCTGATCGAACTGCTCAAGGGCACCGCCCTGGTGTCGGTGATGGGCATGGGTGACCTGGCCTTCAGCGGCAATCTGGTGCGCCTCGCCTTGCAGGAGAGCGCGGAGATCTACTCGTATCTGCTGGTGATCTATTTCGTGATCGCCTTCCTGCTCACCCGTGTGATGCGTGGGCTGGAGAAGAAGTTGAAGGCGGGCGTCGGCAAGACGCCCACGCGCAAGGTCGTCGCGGAGCCCGGGCCCGTCGGTACCGGGGTCGGCGTGGTCGGGGGTGGTTCCTGATGAAGTGGAACTGGAGCGCCGTGAGCGACTTCATGCCGCAGTTCTGGGACGGCCTGCTGGTCACCCTGCAGGCGCTGGCGCTGGGATCGGTCATCTCCTTCGTACTGGGCCTGGTGTGGGCGCTGCTGATGCGCACGCCGTCGCGCTGGGTGCGCTGGCCGGTCGGTGTGGTCACGGAGTTCGTGCGCAACACCCCGCTGCTGGTCCAGCTGTTCTTCCTCTACTACGTGCTGCCGGAGTGGGGCGTGACCCTGTCGGCGCTGGCCACCGGCGTGATCGGGATCGGGCTGCACTACTCGACGTACACGATGCAGGTCTACCGCGCCGGCATCGAGGCCGTGCCGCCCGGCCAGTGGGAGGCGGCCACGGCGCTGAACCTGCCGATGGCCCGGACCTGGCGGGTGGTGATCCTGCCGCAGGCGATCCGCCGCGTCGTGCCGGCGCTCGGCAACTACGTCATCGCGATGCTCAAGGACACGCCGATGCTGATGGTGATCAGCGTGCTGGAGATGCTCAGCCAGGCGCGGCTCTACTCCCAGGAGCACTTCCAGTTCACCGAGCCGCTGACCGTGATCGGCGTGGCCTTCATCCTCATTTCCTATCTGGCCTCCCTTCTCCTGCGAGCACTGGAGCGACGTCTTGTCCACTGACGCCCCCCTGATGAAAGAGCCCGACGCCAACGCCAACCCGCCGGTGGACGGCAGCGAGCTGATCCGTCTGGAGCAGGTCACCAAGCGGTTCGGGGACAACACCGTCCTGGACCACCTCGACTTCTCCGTCCAAGCGGGCAAGCACGTCACCCTGATCGGGCCGTCGGGTTCCGGCAAGACCACGATCCTGCGGCTGCTGATGACGCTGACGAAGCCCGACGAGGGCACGATCACCGTCGACGGGCAGCAGCTCTTCCCGGCGCCCGAGAAGCAGGTCCGCGAGGTCCGCAAGAAGATCGGGATGGTGTTCCAGCAGTTCAACCTGTTCCCGAACATGACGGCTCTGCGGAACATCACCGAGGCGCCCGTCACCGTCCTCGGGATGTCCAAGGACGAGGCGGAGGAGCGCGCCCGCGACCTGCTCGACCTGGTGGGCCTCGCCGACAAGGCCGACGCCCGCCCGAGCCAGCTGTCCGGCGGCCAGCAGCAGCGGGTGGCGATCGCCCGGGCGCTGGCGATGCGGCCGCAGGTGCTGCTGCTCGACGAGGTGACGTCCGCGCTGGACCCGGAGCTGGTCGCGGGCGTTCTGGACGTGCTGCGGAACATCGCCCGCACCACCGACATCACGATGCTCTGTGTGACCCACGAGATGAGCTTCGCCCGGGACATCTCCGACCAGGTCCTGATGTTCGACTCCGGCCGGGTCATCGAGTCGGGAGCGCCGGAGAAGATCTTCAGCGAGCCGGAGCACGACCGGACGCGGGAATTTCTCAGCGCGGTCCTGTGACTACAAGAGGTGAACGTAGTTCAACACCCGAGGTCCCGGGGACGGGTCATGACTTTGGCATATGCCAGAGTGCCAGTCCCCCTGTTGAGAGGGCTGCGATACCTACGTAATCTCGTCAACAACCGCTCACTACAAGCCTCTTGCCCGTTATCGTGGAAGGGATTCGCTGTCCGGATTACGGCCCAGTTGTAAGAGTGAGCGCAGGGGGAAAACCGTGGCGCTGATGCACGAGCCGACCGCGCCGTACCACTCGGCCCAGGACGCCCTGCGCGTCCTGGAGACCGTGGCGCGACACACCACCGGAGTCACCGACACCCGTCTCGCCCGCCTGACCGGCCTCAACCCGGAGCGACTGACCACGCTCCTCAGGATGCTGCGCCGCGAGGGCTACGTCGAACAGGTCGCCGACGGGGCGTACGTCACCGGGGCCGCCCTCAGGCGCCTCGGCTCCGCCCACGAACGCGAACAGGCCCTGCGCGAAAGGATCCAGGGCACCCTCGACCGGCTGCGCGACTCGATCGGCGCCGCCGTCTACATCAGCCGGTACGTGGACGGCGAGGTCACCATCGCCCAGTACGCCGACGGCCCCGCCACCCCCTCGGTCAACGAGTGGGTCGACTTCCGCTACTCCGCCCACGCCACCGCGCTCGGCAAGAGCCTGCTCGGCCAGCTCGACCACAACGGCCGCCGGGACCACCTCTCCCGCCACAAGATGGCCCGTCTCACCTCGCGCACCATCACCAGCGACAAGCTGCTGCTCTCCCGCCTGGAGACCCAGCCGCCCACGGTGCCCCACCTCGACCTCCAGGAGTACGCCGTCGGCACGGTCTGCGCGGCCGTCCCGATCACGGCCGGCTCCTCGGTCGGCTGCCTGGCCCTGTCCCTGCCGGTCGAGCACGCCCACCGGCTCCGCCAGGCCGCGGACAAACTGAACCGGGGAGCGGCTCCGGTACTGCTGTCCCTGGCGATCTAGACCGCCGGCAATTGGTCGGAAGCACCCCCGCGGACCAGGTAGTATTTTCTGTGTCGTCGGCCGCGAAGAGCGGTCGGCGGGAGTCATGCGCCGCTAGCTCAGTTGGTTAGAGCAGCTGACTCTTAATCAGCGGGTCCGGGGTTCGAGTCCCTGGCGGCGCACAG
>NZ_JBWLKM010000140.1:0-14010 GCF_059026085.1 Streptomyces sp. a15
CAGTACCGGCCCGACACCCTCGATGGCTTCATAGCGGGCACCGGCCTGGCACTCGACGAACCAGCGTCACCCTGACGGGCCGAAGTCAGTAAGATCGACCGGCCGCAGAACGACAACAGCTGGGAGACCGTGATGACTGGTCAGGTCGCCGCTGTGAGTCGTAACGAGGTGTACTCGTTCGGCAAGCCCAACCGCGATTCCATCACGCTGCTCACCGGGCTCGGAGTGGAAGGAGACGTTCACGCAGGTGAGACGATCCGCCACCAGTTCCGCATGACCTACGAGCCGGACCTGCCCAACCTGCGGCAGGTCCACCTGATGCACGAGGAACTCTTCGGCGAGCTCGCGCTCAAGGGCTTCAAGGTCTCTGCGGGCCAGCTCGGCGAGAACATCACCACGCGCGGGGTGGACCTGTTGGGCCTACCCACCGGCGCTCTGCTCCATCTCGGCGAGCGGGCGGTGCTCGAGGCGACGGGACTGCGCAACCCGTGCTCGAAGATCAACGACTTCCGCAAGGGGCTGCTCGGTGAGGTCTTCACCATGGACTCCGTGTCCGGCGAGTTCACCTTCAAGTGTGGTGTCATGGCTGTGGTCCGCCGCGGAGGGATCGTCCGCCCCGACGATTCAATCCGGGTCGAAATCCCGCCCCTTCCCCACCGCTCGCTGGAACGGGTCTAGGTTCTTGTGCCGTGGTCATCGGCGTGCCCAGAGGAGAACGGCGGCGAGGTGGTGTGCGGCCTGGTAGACGGTGGCGAGCTTGGATCTCGACAACCACATGATCGCCGGCGGCCGTGCCTGCACTGTTGTCCGGATCTCCTTGCCGCACACCGGATATGACGCCACGTCAATCACGGATCAGGTGAACCGGACCAATCTTGACTACGCAATGCCGCTGTCCGTAAGGCCCTCCGACGCGAGGCTATCCATCTGCCTCAGCGGCGTCCTCGACGTTGTCCAGGTAGAACCGCACCGATGCCGGCCGCCCGTCGCGGAGGCGATGGATGGCTGCACCACGAGCCAGGTACGGCATTCCGTCCTGCGTATTCCCTCGAATCTCCCACTCGCTCCAGATCTGGTCACCGTCCACGACGGACTGCAGGACAGTCCCCACGAGATCCGGAACGTGCGTGAAGAGCGCCCCCCAGTTCTTCCGGACGGTCTCGCGACCGACGAAATTCCGCTGCGGCTGGAGCGGAAGCTCCGAGACGAAGTCCTCGGTGAAGCAGCCGACAAATTCGTCCAAGTCGTGCGCGTTCATCGTCTGTTCCATGCGCTGCAGGATGTCCGTACCGCTCACCGAGTTCACCGTCTCCATCCATGGGGATACCACTGTCAGTGGCCGGTTCGACTCCACCAGGAGGTCCTGGCGGAGAGCGTCCGGCTGGTGGTCGACAGCGTGACGCGGATCGACGCGGCCGGGCATGGTGTGGAGCTGGCAAGCGGTGGTGCGATCGGCTACGACTACCTGGTCTACGCGGTGGGCAGTGGCAGCGCCGACCCGCGCGGGCTCGGGGCGGCCGAGTTCGCCTATCCGATCGCCGGCCTGGAGGAGGTGCAGCGGCTGCTGCCGGTCCTGGATGCCGCGCCTGCATCGGCCGCGGTGACGGTGGTCGGAGCCGGCCCGACGGGCATCGAGACCGCCGCCGAGCTGGCGGAGCAGGGCCGCAGCGTGACTCTGGTCTGCGGTGGGGTGCTCGGGCCGTACTTGCACCGGCGGGGGCGGCGTTCGGTGGCCGGGCGGCTGGCGGCGCTCGGGGCGAGGGTCGTGGAAGGCCCCGACGCGAAGGTGACGGCGGTGACGCGTGATGCGGTGCGGCTCGCTGACGGCCGGGAGCTGCCGAGCGCGGTGACCATCTGGACCGCCGGTTTTGGCGTGCCGGACCTGGCCGCGCGCAGTGGGCTGAGCGCCGATGCCCTGGGTCGGCTGCTCACGGACGAGACGCTGACGAGCGTGGATGACGAGCGCATCGTCGCGGCCGGGGACTCGGCGGCGCCGTCGGGCCTGCCACTGCGGATGAGCTGCCAGGCTGCGATGCCGCTGGCTGCGCGGGCCGCCGACACGGTGCTCAGCCGGTTGGCGGGGGAGGAGCCCGAGACCCTCAACCAGTCGTTCGGAGCGCAGTGCATCAGCCTGGGCCGGGGCACCGGCATCTTCCAGTTCGGCAACAGGTCCGACGTCGCGGTGTGGTTCCACATCGACGGTCGCCTCGGCGCGAAGATGAAGGAGGCCGTGTGGAAGGGCATCGTGAAGCACCTGGCGGATGAGGCGCACAAGCCCGGTGGGTACAGCCTGTACCGCATGAAGGGAGGCGCCGGGCGCCAGCAGGCGCTGGAGGCCATGAGCGCCGAGGCGCCGCTCGTCGATCGGGTTTCCTAGGTCCGGGCCGGCCGAGGGGGAGATGATCAAGACATGAGTGATGATCGCGCCATTGACCGGGCGACCGAGACATTCGTCGCCCACCGCAATCTGCTCTTCACCGTCGCGTACGAGATGCTGGGCTCGGCGGCCGATTCCGAGGACGTCCTTGCAGGAGACCTGGCTGCGGTGGGTCGAGGTCGACCTGGAGCAGGTGCGCGACCAGGGCGCGTACCTGGTCCGGATCACGACCCGGCAGGCGCTCAACCGGCTGCGCACGATGTCGCGGCGCAGGGAGTCGTACGTGGGCCCGTGGCTGCCGGAGCCGCTGCTGACCGCGCCGGACGTGGCCCAGGACGTCGAGCTCGCCGAGAGTGTGTCGATGGCGGTGATGCTCGTCCTGGAAACGTTGTCCCGACCGAGCGGGCCGTTTTCGTGCTGCGCGAGGTCTTCGACGTCGGCTACGACGAGATCGCGGCGTCGGTCGACAAGACCCCGGCAGCCGTCCGTCAGATCGCGCACCGGGCCCGCCGGCACGTGGATGCCCGGCGCCCGCGCGAGGTGGTTTCCCAGAGCGAGACGCGGGCGGCTCTGGAGTCGTTCTTGCGGGCGCTGGAGAGTGGGGACCTGCAGGGCCTGCTCGACGTGCTCGCGCCTGAGGTCGTCTATATGGGCGACGGTGGCGGTGTGAAGCACGCTGCGCCGCGGCCGATCGTCGGCGCCGACAAGGCGGCCCGCCTCTTGGTCGGCGGCCTCGGCAAGAACACGATCCCGATCGCCTTCGGCCCCACCGTGGTCAACGGCTGCCCGGCGCTGGTGGTCCACCTGGACGGTGAACTGGACTGCATCATGGCGGCCCGCGTAGAGGCTGGCCGCATCACCGGCCTCTACCTCGTCCGCAACCCGGAGAAACTGTCCCGCATCGCATCCGAGACCCCGCTCACCCTGCGGTGAACTCCCGGGGCGGATCAGCCACTTGGGGATCGCAGCACTGAACCCCCGTACGGTTCACCTCGCGTGTCACAACATCGCCTGTCAGAACACGCAAAGCTCGCCTCGCTGCATGGCTTTGTGCTCCCAGGTATGACCGGGAGCACAAAGCCATGTTCATCTGCTCGACGACGGCATCGGCCCCCGCGTGGGCATGCCCGTGAGAGCCTCGAAGACGGAGTTCGGGGCGGGGGTGCTCCACGTCCTACACGACTACCGGGCCCGCTCCGGCCAGAACTGCGCCGCGTACTGCTCCACGCCCTCCGGCACACTGCGGGCAGCGAGCTCAGCAACCTGGCGACGTCCAGCACTCACCACACGCACACTCCACGTACCTGGCCCGTCCGACAATTCGATGCTGCCGGGCATAGGCCCACCCGCCATGCTCCACGCACGCAGCTTGCCCGACGAGTAATACACGCTCGCCTCAGCCGTTACGTCCCAGCGACCAGCAGGAATGGCCGGCTCAGCATCCCAGACCTCAACCGTGAGAGTGGCTGTGTGCGTGTGCCCCGCACTCGTGAAGTCCAAGCGACCCTCACGGGCGGAGAGAAACGGGCCTCGCTCGAATTCACCGGGGAACGTGACAGGCACCTGCGTGTCATCCCAGTCCTGCAAGGCCCAGGCGTCGAAGTCGACCTCGACGGACGTCTCATGCCGCCTGATCAAATTCGCCACAGCCCCTCCTCACGGGATGCCTACGGCGTCCGCCATCCCATCAACGTATCGACCGACATGATCCCCGAATTTCACCCTCCAAGAGCGTGATAGCAGGTAGTCCCGCCTGGCCGAACTGGTCACCTGCACCGGTAGAGCCGGTGAAGCTGCAGCAGTCTGCCACCCGTGCGCGGGATTCGCCGGCCTTGTCGGGCACCTCCTGACCGAGCCGTGCGGCTGGAGTTGCCGCTGGGCACTGTGCATGAGCGATACGCGACGTGTGGCAAGCCGGGAGCGTCAGGAGCATCAGTGCTGCTGATCCCGTCGAGCCAGGGCTTTCACAACCGCACCTGGGCGAGCGGTACCCGGTGGCTCGGAAGTGCGTGCGAACGAGGTCCGTTGATTCAGCCGGCGCGGCGGGGGCGGCCAACTGTGGCGTGGGGCACGCCGAGGCGCTCGAGCAGTAGTCCTTCCCGCGTCGACCAGGGGCAGATCTCGACCTCCTTGGCCCCGCTGGCTTCCATGAGGGTCTGTGCGATCAGGGCTCCGGCCAGGGATTGCTCGGCCCGGTGCCGGGAGATGCCCGGCAGCTTCGCACGGCGGGAGGGTCCCGCGTCGGCCAGCAGGGAGACCGACCTGCGCAGTTGAGGTAGCGCCAATTGCCACCTGGACCGGGGGGTCTTGGCCCGAGCGGCGGCGAGACGAGCGAGCTGTTCGAAGGTTTTGGAGCAGGCCAGCACCCGCCCGCCCGGTTCGGCCTGCGGCAGGCCGGGGACGGCTTCCAAGGACCGGCGGAGGTGCTGCCGGACCTCGGCCAGGCGGCGTTGGGACGGCACGGTGCCGCCGGGAAGCCAGTCCCGGGTGATCCTGCGGGCGCCCAGCGGCAACGAGTAGACGGCGCGAGGCTGGTCCCCGGTGCCGGAGGCGATCTCGACGGTACCGCCGCCGATGTCCAGTACCAGCAGCTGCCCGGCCGTCGGACCCGCCCACTGACGGGCGGCCACGTACGCCAGCCGCGCCTCCTCCTCGCCGGTCAGCATGCGCAGGCGGGTGCCAGTAGTGCGTGCAACACGTGCGACGATCTCGTCGCGATTGGGCGCGTCCCGGATGACCGAGGTCGCGAACGCGAACACTTCCGGCCCGCGCAGACGCGGGCCGGCGGCGACGGCCTCAGCCACTGCCCGCTCGACGCTCTCCATGCCGGCCTTGCCCAGCCGCCCCTTACCGTCGAGAGTCTCGTGCAGGCTCAACCGCACCTTGCGGGAGAAGACCGGCTCCAGAACCGTACCCGGGCGCCGTCGCACGACCGTCAGCAGAGCACTGTGGCACCCGACGTCGAGCACACCTGCCTGCCGCATCCCATGGCCTCCCCCTGGTTCCCCACTCGACCGGACCGACTCCTGCCCCCATCCTCCGACAGCCCAGACGACGGCGCGACGGGGACTCCGGCCCACCGTGTGAGCATATCGTCACCACCGGTGCACCCTCCGCCCCGGCCTACGCCGGTGCAGCCGTTGACGATTTCACGCCATCAGCCTGTCGTGCGTGGACCGTCTGTGGCCGCCAGAATGAGGGCCTCTGGTGAGGTCACGATCTGGGCGCTGGCCGCCACGCGCTGGAACCAGTCGGTTGCCGGTGAGTTGCGCGGCGCTCCATTGCTCGTCCCGTCTCGACGACGGTGGCCCTCGCCGACCTCGCCCAGGAGCACATCGACGACTGGATCGCAGGAGCCACCAGCCAGCGGCGCTACCTGATCCGATACTTCCTGAAATGGACGACGAGCCGCCAGCTCACCCGCGAACTCACCGTCCCATCCATCCCGAGGCAGGAGCCCCAGAACCTGCTCGACGAGGACGATCGATGGCCGCTCCTCAGCGCTGCTTGACCAACGATGCCCTGCCCACGGACGTCCGCGCCGCTGGCGCGATCACCCTGCTGTTCGGCCCGTCCACCGAACGCCTCTGCCATCTGACGCCCGAGCACCTCAAGTTCGGCGACAAGCACGCCCACCTGGTCCTGGGCCGCCACCCCGTGCTGCTGCCTCCACGGCTCGCCGAGCTCCTGCGGCACCTCGCCGAACAACCCCAGCTGCGGCCGCAGCTCTCGCGAGTCCACCCAGGCCCCCGGTGGCTCTTCCCGGGCATGGGCCCGGGCAAGCCGATCTCGACCCACGGCATGACCCAGAAGCTCAACCGGCACGGCATCCCAGTTCGCACCGCGCGCAACGCGGCGCTGGCCGCCCTCGCTGCTGATCTCCCCAGCCCGATCCTCGCCGACGTGACCGGGATGCACCGCCACACCGCGCTCCGCTGGGTCGCCTACGCCCGACGCGACTGGGCCGAGTACCTCGCAGCCCGGGCAGCAGATGACTCGGCCCCGAGGCGGCTGCCCAATGATGTTGCGTCTGTCCGGGGTGTCGTGGAGCCTCTCACGCCGGAGGTGGTCACAGTGACCGACATCAGGATCTCCCTGTCCGTGCGCGATCTCACCCACGAAGACCTGCCCTCGTGCGACTGGTCGGGCTCCGCCATGCACGTGAGGCAGATCGCCGAGCAGTTGCGCCGGGCCGAGCGCGGCGAGGTCGACTACCTGGCCGTTTGCGGGCCCGCAGACGTGCCGGTGGCGATCGGCGGCGTCGACTACGTGCTCAAGAGTGGTGCTGGCACGCTCTGGCAGCTCGGTGTCCATCCGGCGCTTCAGTCCTGCGGCATCGGCACCCTGCTGATCAGCTCCGCAGAGGCTCGGATCACAGCCCGTGGTCTGGCGGTGGCCGAACTGGGCGTGGAGGAGAGCAACCCCAGAGCCCGAGCCCTCTACGAGCGATTGGGCTACCGGCCCTACGGCCGTGAGCTGGACTCCTGGGACGTGGAGACCGAAGAGGGCTCGGTCAAGCGGTACGAAACCATGTGCACGTTGATGCGCAAGGACCTGATATAGCCAGGAGGTCGCCAACAATCCGAGCGAACATCGGGCGACGCAGCAGCGAAGCAACGGCATGGAAGACGGGGAATAGTGCACGGTCGGAATACCCCCCTCCCGCCAGTAATCAAGCGCCTGAAGCGCGGCTGCGTGAGTGTGCAACGTGACCCGGACGGCCACGTCTACCCGTACCGGCTGCACAGTCTCGCCTTCAAGGGCGAGGAGGCCCACGGCGTGGCAGCGACCTGGATCGTCACCGCCCCGGTTGCCCGCGCTGTCGCCGTCCTGGAGCGGCTGCAGCCAGACGAGGAGCTCTGCCTGCTCGCGAAACCGCCCAGCTCGCCCAGCCACCGGCAGCGCCAGGACTCACACCACGTGCCGGGCAGCAGCACCACCATCAAAGACATGACGGCACTGATCACCTGGAGCAATGCCTACTGCGTGGCCCATGACCGGCCGGACCCGGTCCTCGCGGACAGGGGACGACAGCCGCGCCTGACCACCGGCAGTTTGGCCGCACCCTGGCCTGGTTCATCGCCCGCCGCCCCGGCGGCACCATCGCCGGCGCTGCAGTACCGCCTACCGCCGCCAACGCATTCAGATGCTCGAGGGCTACGCCGGGACCAGCGACTCCGGCTTCCGCGACGAGGTCGAAGCCGAACAAGCCCTCGCCCACGGCCAGTACCTCGCCGAGATGAGCGCGGACGGCGACCGGACGGCGCTGACCGGCCCAGCTGGCGCGGAGGCCGAGGCCAAGCTCGCCGAGTTCGCGCGCTATGCCGTCTTCGACGGCCAGGTCGTCACCGACGAGGTCCGACTGCGCCGCATCGTCGCCCGCCACGACCCACACCTGCATGCAGGCATGTTCGTCACCTGCGTCTACCAGCGCGACCGCGCCCTGTGCCGTACACCCTCCGGCCACGCCGAGACACCTGTCATGGCCGACTGCCAGCCCCTGGCCTGCCGCAACGCCGCACTTACCCCCGCCAACCGACAGGCCCTGGCCGACCACCTCGCCGCCCTGGACAACACCCTCGCCGACGGCGACCGCCTCGCCCCCTACGTCCGCGACCGCATCGAAGAACAACGCCGTGAGACAGCCGCCTTCTTCAACCGCCAGACCCGGAGCCCACACCGTGAAAGGCGCCCTTCCCGACGCCGACACCGTCAAGGCCGTCATCGACAACGTCCTCGACCGGGCCGCTGCCACCGGACGCCGCCCCACCGTCACCGCCGTCGAGCGACGCCTTGGCATTCCGCACGCGACCTTCCACCGCCACTACAGCGACCTGATCGACGAGCACTACCGGCCCCGCATCCCGGCGCCCGCCCAGCCCGCGCCCGGCGAGGAGACCAGCGGGCACACGGAGGCGAACCTACGTCGGCTGCGGCAGGAGAACACCGACCTGCGGCGCACCCTGGAGCTGTACGAGGAGGCCATCCGGCAGCTCGCGCTGAAAACGACGCCCTGCGCCAGGGCGCCGCCGTCCTGCCTCTGCCCGCACGCGCCCGACAGACCCCAAGGTCACGGTCCTGACCTGTGCCCTTCCGATACGAAGACCGGACCCCGGTGGGGATCAGGAGCCGGGTCCGGCGGACGGGCTCACACTGCAACCCAGATCCACCGAGCCGACGGCGCGTGGCGACGAGCGGGCGCTGCTTCACGACACGGCCGCCGCCGATACTGATCTCCGGTCGCTTGGCGCCGATCCGGCGAAGCGACCGGAGACTTGTAGACCCATCACCGCGGCGTCGCGATCGGCGAGGGCGGCTGTCGTCGTGAGAGTGCGGTCAGGCTGCGAAGGAGGCAAGCAGCTCGTTGTACTGCTTGGTGGCGGTGGCCAGGTCGTTTTCGGAGAGGCCGAAGGCGGTGCCGTACAGCTTGACCATCGGCTGGATGTCGAACTGGCACAGCCGCAAGGTGGCGTGCCAGTTGCTGAGAAGCGTCTCGATGGTGGCCTGGTTCGAGCCTTCGGGGGTGTAGTGGTCGGCGGGGACACCGGCGGTGACGGCGACGACGGCCTTCTTGCCGGCCAGCGGCGAGGCAGAGCCGTCCATGGTGAAGGCCCAGCCAAGGGTGAAGACCTTGTCCTGCCACTGCTTGAATTCGCATGCTCGGTGAGATTGAGATTGAGATTGAGATCGAGGAGTGGAGGTGTCTCGCGGAATTGATCGAGAATGCCTTTGACGACTTCAATGAGATTATGATTTTCATCATCCTGGAAGTGGCCGCGCGACGATGTCGATTCTCGCTGTGCGTCAACATCGCCTCCGCCCCCGAGGTCAATGCCTTCGCCATTGCTGTGACCGCGTGCCCCCTTTGGCGCTGCTGTTGTCAGTCGGACTGCTCAACCGCGCTTTGAAACGGCATCGCTTCCAAGCTGCCACATTTCATGGTTCCCACATTCTGCCGTGATCTCGGCCGTCGCCTGAGCCGCGGTGAAGAAGTCATCGACCACCGGCGAGGTGCGCGATGCCGCCGCCGCGAGGCACACCTGGTCGGGCGCCAGATCCGGGATGGGCACATAGACGACTTCCGGATGTGCGTAGAACACGGACGCCGAACGGGCCAGGAACGAGATGCCCCGGCCGGCCGCGACATGCTCGAGCGTCTCGTCCACCCCGCGCACCAGGTACCCGGCGTTAGGGTGCGGGCGCCTGGTGGGCTGCGTGCTCGGGTCGGCATGCCAGACCAGCGGTTCGCCGGCCAGGTCGGCCTCGGTGACCTCCTCCTTGCCGGCCAGCCGGTGGCCGGCGGGCAGCACCGCCACCCGCGGCTCGGTGTACAGCGGGGTGACGCGCAGGCCGGCCTCGTCGATGGGCAGCCGCACATAGCCGACGTCGATGCGGCCGTCGAGCAGCATCGGGGCCTGGTCGTCCCCTTCGATCCGCTGCACGTCCACGACCACGTCCGGGTGCCGGGCCTCGAACGCCCGCGCCGCCGGGATGACCGGGATGCCGGCCCGGAAACCGACCATCAGCCGCCGGCTGCCACGGGCGGCCACGGACACCCGGCGGCGGACCGCGTGCGCGGAGGCGAGCAGCGGACCGGCGTCGGCCAGCAGCTGTCGGCCCGCGTCGGTCAGCGCTACGCCGTGGCGATCCCTGGTGAACAGCGAGGCGCCGAGATCCCGCTCGAGCGCGCGGATCTGCCGGCTGAGCACCGGCTGCGCGATATGCAGCTCATCGGCGGCGCGGCCGAAGTGCAACTGGTCGGCCACGGCGGCGAAGTAACGCAATTTGCGCAGGTCCAGATCCATGGCCTCTCCCAGTCCGGTGATGCCTTCAGGGTATCACCACGGCTAAAAGAAGTCTTGGACACCCACTCAGGCCAATGGCAACCTGAATAGGTACCCAATGGGGCCGAAGTGAATTCGGCACAAGAATTCGACATCGGAACCTGATAGCAGGGCCCAGGCCCAAAATAAGCACACTGTTTCGGATACCCATCAATTCAATGGAGTGATCGTGGGAAAGCTCGATGGCAAGGTAGCGGTGATCACCGGCGGATCCACCGGCATGGCACTGGCCGGCGCCAAACTGTTCGTCGAGGAAGGAGCGCACGTCTTCATCCAGGCCCGGCGGCAGGAAGCACTGGACGACGCCGTCAAGCTGATCGGCCGCAACGTCACCGCCGTCCAGGGTGACGCGGCCGAACTGGACGACCTGGACCGCTTGTACGACACCGTCAAGCGGGAAAAGGGCTCGATCGACGTGCTGTGGGCCAGCGCCGGGATGGGCGAACCCGCCGTCCTCGGCGAGATCACCGAGGAACAGTTCCACCGCGCCTTCTGGCTCAACGCGCGCGGCACCCTGTTCACCGTGCAGAAGGCGCTGCCGCTGATCAACGACAACGGCTCGATCTTCATGACCGGATCGAACGCCTCCCTCGGCGCCTTCCCCGGCTGGAGCCTCTACGCGGGAAGCAAAGCCGTCCAGCAGGCCTGGGCCCGCGTCTGGCTCAACGAACTGCGCGACCGCAAGATCCGGGTCAACGTCCTGACCCCCGGCCAGGTCGCCACCGCCAAACAGGAAGAACTGTTCGACGAGGCAACCAAGGCCGCATTCGAGTCCCTCATCCCCCGCGGAAAGATGGGCCGCCCCGAAGAAATCGCCACCGTCGCCCTGTTCCTCGCCTCCGACGACTCCAGCTACGTCAACGGCCTGGAACTGGTCACCGACGGCGGCACCACCGCCATCTGAACCACACACCAGGAATGCCGCGGGCACACCCCACAACAACCCAGTCGCTCGCCACAACGAACTGATCTCGAACGCGGACATCCGCAACACGCCGAAGTGTTGCGCTGGTGCCGAATTCGCGTGCTGACGAGCCGGAGCTGCCGGGAAAGGCGCGGCAGTTGGCCCAGAAACGTCGCGGCCGACGCCCTGCGCCTGACCCGGCACGAACGAGACAGAGCGACACCTCGAGAACAGGAAGAGAGCACACCTCATGAGCAGCATTACCCTCATCGGTACGGGGAACATGGCCCGTACCATCGGCACGCTCGCGGTGGCGGGCGGCAACGCCGTCGAGGTCATGGGACGCGATCAGTCCAAGGCCGATGACCTGGCCAAGGCTCTGGGCGGCAGCGCGACCACGGGCAAGTGGGGCGCCGTCCCGGCCGGGGACATCGTCATCACGGCCCTGTTGTACGACGGTGTCGTTCCGGTCGTCGCCGAGTACGGAGACGCCCTCGCGGGCAAGGTCATCGTCGACATCAGCAACCCCTTCAACGCCACGTTCGACGGACTGGCCCACAGCGAGGAGACCTCGATCGCGCAGGAAGTCGCCAAGGTGGCCCCGGCCAGCGCCAGCGTGGTGAAGGCATTCAACACCATTTTCCGTAATGTCCTGGAGAAGGGCCGGCCCAACGTCTTCATCGCTGGCGACAATGCGCAGGCCAAGGCGGGCGTGGCGGCATTCATCGAGAGCCTCGGGCTGCGCCCGTTGGACGTCGGCGGCCTGAAAATGGCGCACTGGCTGGAAGGAGTGGGCGTGGTCACGGTGGGCCTCGCCGGCAACGGGGTTGGCCACTGGGACTTCGCCCTCGGCGTCAACGAATTTACCGGCTGAGCCCCGGGGCCGAGCAGTCGGCGAACAGGGCGCCGTGCGCCCTGACAATGGTTGATGGATCACCGACTCGCTGATGTCGGATATCAATGTTGGCGAACGATCCTGCCCGAGGAGACTCTCGCGATGAAGCTCGGTTTCGTGATTCCCATTGTCGGGCCCGCCGTCAGCGGCGCCCCCTGACCCGCTCCGGGATCGGTGGAGGCTCTATGCGTTGACTCCAGCCGCCGGTTGGGGCCGGTGTTGAGCGTAGTGCTTGGTCTCGTATTCGTGGGGCGACGTGTCTCCGATCGCGCTGTGGAGCCGGTGGTTGTTGAACCAGTCGACCCATTCCGCGGTGCCGAGTTCGACGTCGGCGAGGCCGTGCCAGGGCCGGCGGGGCTTGATCAGCTCCGTTATGTGGAGGCCGATTTGGGACTCCATGAGCGCGTTGTCCAGGCTGACTGCTCGCATCCGAATGATGAATGAGCCCCGGCCCAGCAGGAGTTCCGGCGCGGTTACGTCGCCACATGGCCATATCGAAGGCGTCGAGGACGAGCTTGGCCCGCTTGCTGGTGGCCGCGGACCAGCCGACGATAGCCCGGGAGAAGACGTCCACGACGAACGCGACGTAGACGATCCCCGACCAGGTGGCCACGTAGGTGAAGTCGGCGACCCACCTCCCGTTCGGCCGGGATGCGGTGAAGTCGCGCCTGAGCAGGTCAGTCGCCCGCTCATGCCCGTCGTCGCGCACGGTGGTGCGGATCTTTTTGCCGCGTCGGGCGCCTTCCAGACCGAGCTCGGGCATCAGCCGGGCGACCGGGCAGCGGGCCACCGCTATGCCCTCGCGATGTAGCTGCCGCCAGACCTTCCACACCCCGTAGGCGCCGCAGTTCTCGGCGTGGACCCGGCTGATGTACGTTCTCACCGGTCTACGCCGACCCGGTACGGTCGCCGAGCAACGCTCGGTTCGTCTATCTCAGCCCGCACGCGAACGAGTTCTTCCGCCACTGGGACGAAGTCGCCAACGACACCGTCGCCATGCTGCGCGCCGAGGCCGGCCGCGATCTCTACGACCGGCGGCTGACGGACCTGATCGGGGAGCTGTCCACCCGCAGCGAGGAATTCCGGCGCCGCTGGGCGGCCCACAACGTCCGGATGCACACCACCGGCGTGAAGCTCCTCCACCACCCGATCGTCGGGGACCTCGACCTGCCCCTCGAAACCTTCCCGCTCCCCGACGGCCCCAGCCAGTTCCTCCTCACCTACACCGCCGAGCCCGCCTCCCCCTCGCAGGACGCCCTGAACCTGCTGGCCAGCTGGGCCGCGACCAACGACGACATCGAGCAGTCCGCGTCGACCAACGACTCCCAGCCCGCCGACTCAGACGAGACCCCCGACTGACCGACGAGCCACGTGAGTCGATCTGCGGCAACTTTGGCGGCGTAGCGGCAGCATCCGCCACCGAGACATCGAGGCCAGGAACGGCACAGCCGTCTACGCGAGACCGCTGGGGGTGACGTTGCACCCCAGCTCGCGGCACTGCCAGCGGGAAGCACTAGATCCAAGCCCGTGCGTGTCTCTGCCCGGAGATCGCCTTGGATCCTGCGGGGCTGGCGGACAAGACAACTGCCAACCCCCGCCGTAATTTGGGCTCGCTGGCCCACCCCGGCAGCAGAGCAGGATCAGGCACGGGGGCAGCCAGCATCGGCTCCGGCGGCGTCCACATCACGCACCCATGGCTTCCACCCAGCGCATCCGCCGTCCGGGTGACTACTACGGCCAGCCTGGGCATGGTCGGGGCTGTGGTAGGCCCCTGCGTTCCCCCTGCACGGCATTGGCCCCCGCCAGGCGGCAGTACTGTGCGACTACGGCATCCACTGTGTCGGCCTGCTCGCAGCCATCCCAGCTGCGGTGCAGCGCCTGCTCGGGGGCCGCGACGGCCGCACGGCCGACCCGGCCCGCGGCATCGACCCGCGCCCCGTGGTCCTCCGGACGCTGCCCGCCGCCGCGACCGTCCGCCGCGCCTTCGACC
>NZ_JBWLKM010000141.1:0-13939 GCF_059026085.1 Streptomyces sp. a15
TCCGCGGTCCGGCGGCACGGATCGTGTCCGTGGTCCGGGAATGCGGGGGCGGGTTTCCTCACGCCCACGGGTTCCCGATCCGGCCTGGACGGTCCGATGCCCCACACGATCACTCCGGTCGTGTGGGGGCGGCGCCGTCCGTCGCCGGATCGGGTGCCCTTGGGCGCGCCGTCCGATCGCCACGGCGGCAGCGTCGTGGCGGGTCGTCTTCCTGTTGTCGTGGGTGAGGGGCTTCTGCCAGTGCTGGCCGCCCCTACTTCGAGGTGTAAGCCGGGTCCACGGCGATGACCGCGATACCGGTCTGGTCGGCCATGGAGGTCAGCCGGGCGCGGAGCCGGCCGGTGGGCATCCCGGCGATCAACTGCCGGAACCGCTTGCGCCTGCCGTGTTTCTCGCGGGCCTTCTCCGCTGCGAAGTCCAAATCCTCCACCGCAATGGCCTTCACGCCACAGGCCTTGGCCCAGTGCAGCAGCCGGGTGAGGGAGGTGGCGGACCTGGGCGTCGCGGTGCTGGGCGGTGCCCGTGAGCTCGAAGAAGAACCGGCGCGGGCCGCCGATCGGGTTGCCGTGGACATCGAAGCGCCAGGCGGCAAGGTGATCGCCGTTGGTGTCGACGCCGACCACACCGACCGCATGATCTCCTCCATCCGCCTCAAGTGAGGTGTTCACCGACGAGTGCATGGACGTGGCCGAGCAGGTGCGGCTGGCCTTCGGGATGCTTGATCTTCTCGACGACTACTGGGTGACGTGCGAGATCGGGTTCGCGGACCGGGGTCCGCAGGGGCCGCTGCCCGCCGACGTTCTGTGGGACGGCTATCGCCGACGGCTGGAGGCGGATCGGGATGCCGAGGCTGTCACCTACTCGCTCTGGGTCGACTGGTTCGAGGATCGCGGCACCGCCGCGACGGCCTTCGCCGAGGTACTTGGCAACGACATCGACCACGTCGTCGCAGAGGGATCGGACGCCCTGCTTCGCCGTGCCGACCGGGTTCTGGCCTGCTCAGGCCCCGTGCCCTGGCTCGTGAAGCAGAAGGCGTACGACATGGTCGTGCGGCTCCCCGCGCTGCACATGCCGCTGTTCAAGGGCTTGCTGGCCGGCTACCACGACGTCTACGGCGACCTGGAGCCGACGGCATCACTGGCTCTCCTCGCGCGCCTGCAACTCCCCGCGGACACTCCGCATCTCCCGGAGCTCCGGTCCGTGCTCGCCGCAGGACACAGGAACCACTACCGCAGTCCCCACGCCTGGGAGGAGGCGGTGCGGGCCTCAACGGACTGAACGGGGCCGCCGCCGGCTGGGGACGGACCGCGAAGGACTCCCGCTCGCACAAGGCGTCAAGTCTCTTCCCCGCCCTGGAACCAGCCCCGGAAACCGCCGATCGCAGGCCCTGACGGCCCCGGCTGGCTCAGATCCCCGCTTGGCCTACGTTGCCAAGGACGGCACACCCCGCAATGTCCCGATCGCGTTCACCTGGAACGGCTCGGCGATCGTCATGTGCACCACGAAGAACGCTCCCAAACTCCCGGCCCTGCGCAACAACCCGACGGTTGCCCTGACGATCGACACCGAGGTGCACCCGCCGAAGATCTTGCTCATCCGCGGTCGGGCCGAGCTGGACGTCGTCGACGGCATCCTGGACGAGTATCTCGAGGCGAACAGCACCTACGAGATGACGCCCGAGCAACGGGTCCATTGGGAGGCAGAGGTGCGTTCGCTCTACGACGGCATGGTCCGGCTCGTCGTGACCCCGACATGGGCGAAGCTGATCGACTTCGAGACGACTCTGCCGAGCGCGGTCGAGGAGCTGATCCGGCAGCGGGACGCGCGTCAGCGTGCCTGAGCGCCGTGCACGCGACGCGGCTCCCTCTGCCGCCTCCTGCCGCCACCGCGGAGTGCGCGGTGTCTTTCGAAGTCCGCCGGAAAAATCTCGCGGCGGGATGTCGAGAACCCGAGTCCGGCTCCGTCCCCGCAGTGAACACGGCCACAATGGGCCGTACAACATCAAGGAGAACACGATGGCCAAGTACCTGCTGCTCAAGCACTACCGGGGCGCGCCGGCAGCGGTCAACGACGTGCCGATGGACCAATGGACGCCGGAGGAGATCTCGGCCCACGTGCAGTACATGCAGGACTTCGCCGCTCGGCTGGAAGGCACCGGCGAGTACGTCGACGGTCAGGCGCTCTCCCCGGAGGGCACGTTCGTCCGCTACGACGGCGAGGGGCGTCCGCCGATCACCGACGGCCCGTTCGCGGAGACCAAGGACCTGATCGCGGGCTGGATGGTGATCGACGTCGACACCTACGAGCGGGCGCTCGAGCTGGCCGGCGAGCTGTCCGCGGCGCCGGGTGCGGGTGGCAAGCCGATCCACGAGTGGCTCGAGCTGCGCCCGTTCTACGCGGCGCCCCCGACCATCACGGAGTGACGCATGGTGGACGAGTCCCTGCTGCGGACCCTCACCCCCACGGTGATCGGGATCCTCGGCCGGCGCGGAGCAGACTTCGCGGCGGCCGAGGATGCCGTGCAGGACGCCCTGGTCGAGGCCGTGCGTGTGTGGCCGGACGACCCGCCTCGGGACCCCAAGGGGTGGCTGGTCACCGTGGCCTGGCGCAAGTTCCTCGACGCCGTCCGCGCCGATACCTCCCGGAGGCATCGTGAGGTGCGCGTCGAGGTCGAGCCCCTGCCCGGCCCGAGCGAGGTGGCGGACGACACCCTCCAGCTGTACTTCCTGTGCGCGCACCCGTCCCTGACACCGGCCTCGGCCGTCGCGCTCACGCTGCGCGCGGTCGGCGGCCTGACCACGCGGCAGATCGCGCAGGCCTACCTCGTGCCGGAGGCGACCATGGCCCAGCGCATCAGCCGGGCCAAGCGGACCGTCTCGGGCGTCCGGTTCAACCAGCCCGGTGACGTCGCCACGGTGCTGCGCGTGCTCTACCTGGTCTTCAACGAGGGCTACTCCGGCGACGTCGACCTCGCCGGCGAGGCGATCCGGCTCACTCGCCAGCTGGCAGCGAAGACCAACCATGAGGAGGTCGCGGGCCTGCTCGCGCTCATGCTGCTCCACCACGCACGGCACCCGGCACGGACCGGCCCCGACGGCAATCTCGTGCCTCTTGCCGAGCAGGACCGCAGCCTGTGGAACACCCGCATGATCGCCGAGGGCGTCGGCGTGCTCCAGGCAGCCCTCGCCCGCGACCGACTGGGCGAGTTCCAGGCCCAGGCCGCCATCGCCGCGCTCCACGCCGACGCCCCGACGGCCGAGGAGACCGACTGGGTGCAGATCGTCGAGTGGTACGACGAACTGGTGCGCCTCACCGACAGCCCGGTGGCCCGCCTCAACCGGGCCGTCGCGGTCGGCGAGGCCGACGGCCCGCGGGCCGGACTGTCCGCCCTGGCGGAGCTCGACCCCGCCCTGCCCCGCCACACCGCCGTCGCGGCGTACCTGCACGAGCGCGACGGCGACCCAGCCACTGCAGCACGGCTCTACGCCGAAGCCGCCCGATCGGCGCCCAGCCTCCCGGAACACGTCCACCTCACGCGGCAGGCCGCACGGCTCAACGCGCAGCTGCGCGGTTGAGCGGCGGGCGGCCGTCGTTCCGGCGTGGCGGCGGGCCATGTCACCGGCGAAGCCCGCGACCGCGACCGCGACCGCGACCGCGACTGCGTCTGCGTCTGCGACCGCGGCCGCCGCCACCGTTGGCGACGGCCGGCCGGACGCGGGAGGGCCGACCGGTGTGCGGGGTCGTCGGCTTCCGTGGCGTCCGGTGCGGTCACTGTCGTATCCCTTATGGGGCAGTCAGTCCGCCCGTGCAGGCGGCGCCCGGCTCCGGGGTCTGCGCGCCCTGGACGTACTTGGTGAGGAACTGCTCGATCCTCGGGTCGGATGCCTTGGTCACGCTGAGCTGCTTGCCCCAGGCCGACAGCACGATGGGGCCGGACTGGGTCTTGTACGGGCTCATCAGCGTGTACGGGGTCGTGGAAACCTTGTCGCTCAGCGTCTTGATGTCCGTGTCGGTGGCCTTGTCGTTGTACGTGACCCAGACCGCCCCGTGTTCAAGGGAGTGGACCGCGTTCTCGTTCGCTATGGCCTCGGTGTAGACGGTGCCGTCGCAGGTCATCCAGGCCTGGTTGTGGTCGCCTCCGACGGGCGGGTTCATCGGGTACTTCACGGTGCCCTGGACGTGGTTCTGCTTGAGCTTCTTCGCGTCCCAGGTCTTCTCGCCGCTCACGGGCTTCTTCGCCTCGGCGGCCTGCTGCTCGTCCTTCTCGTTGACGTCGTTGATGTAGTACGCGCCCCAGCCGACGAGGCCGACGACGATGACCGTGCTGATGCTGATGGTGATGATCCGGTTGCGACGCTCCCGGGCTCTTTCGACGCGGCGCAGCTCCTCTATCCGGGCCTTACGGGACGCGGAGGCCGCCTTCTTGCTGGTCTTGCTCATGACTGTGTGGTCCTCGTCTTCGCCGCGCGGTGTCGTCGGGCGGCGGTAGGTACAGGGTGATGGACGGATGTCGTCGTCGGCGGCACGCGCGAGCGTACGGCGCCGTGAGATCCGTCAGGTCCGTTGCACCTGGAGGATGTGCAGGTCGGGAGCGCGTCCGGTCGGTACCGGCTCGGTGGAGCGCGCCGAGGTGTCCGGCTGCCTGGGTACGTCCGGCGTGCGCGGCAGGATCGCGTGCACGGGCTGGGCCGGAGCGACGAGCACGGCTCGCATGCCGTCGACTGCTGCGAGGCAGCACATATCGCCGGCAGGGCAGTCCGCCGGGCGCGCGACCGCTGCCGTATGGTGATCGGCCGGCGCGGCCGTCGGGACCGCCGAGGCCGAAACCGTCGTCATCGAGGCGGCCTGTGAGCTGTCGGCGTGCGCCGCAGAGCCCAGGCACGCCACCAGGGCAGCGAGCAGGACCACCAGAGCAGGGCAGAGCGTCGCGATCCGCGTGGTCCACCACGCTCCGCGGGTCATGTCCTGTCTCCGGCTCCCCATCACGCGTGATTGTAGGCGTTGCCTGTGGTCAGGCTGTCGACTCCGGCTTCCGAGCGAGGAACTCCTAGCCGGTGAGCGGAAGTTGCTTGAGGCGTGGTGCCCCGTGTGGGAACGAGGTGCGCCGTCTGTTGGCGGAGGTGGCGGGCGGCGCGTTCGAGACGTGCGGGAAGCAGTCGTCACACGATGGAGCGCGCGATGCGAAACCCTACGTCGTCGACTTGGAACGTCGGGTGGCTGCGGCGCCGCGCAGAGGCTCTGCAACTCCAGTGCTCATCGAACCAACCACCGCCACGGAGCACCCGGTAGGTGCCGTAGACCTCGGCGTCGTAGACGTCCCAGCACCAGTCCCACACGTTGCCGAGCATGTCGTAGAGACCCCACGGGTTGGGGCGTTTGCCGCCCACGGCATGGATGCGCTCGTGCGAGTTGCCGCGGTACCAGGCGATCTCGTCGAGCGGCGCGTACTGCGGCCCGGTCGTACCGGCACGGCAGGCGTGCTCCCACTCCGCTTCGGTCGGCAGCCGGTACCCGCCGGCGGACGCGTCCCACTCGATGACTTCGCTGCCGGCACCGAGGTGGTAGGCGGGCGTGAACCCGTCGCGCAGGGACAGGGCGTTGCAGAACCGTGCCGCGTCCCACCAGGAAACGCACTCAACGGGCAACTGGTCCCCACGGGCGGTGCTCGGCCGCCGGCCGGTGATCTGCGCGTACAGCGCCTGGGTGACCGGGAATGCCGCGAGTTGGTAAGGCGCGAGCTCTACCGACCAACTGCGCTGCGTCCGCCGGTCCGAGAGCGTTACCTGCCCCGGTGGGATGGCGACCATCTCGTTTCCCGTGACTACGTCCATGATCAAGAGATCCTACCGAGATGCGTCGGTTCTGCCAGGGCGGGCCGGACCAGATCAACGACGCGAAGACCTGCTCCTCGATCGTCTTGAGCGCCCTCCCCGCACGTGGTCGGCACCCGCACCGACCACGGCGCCTGTGACGCTGGACGCCGCCGACCAGACCGTGCTGGTGCTGCTTCGGCGAGACGGGGCCGGGCCACGCTCACGGCACTGCGGACGGCCACCGGTGTGTCCGAGGCCCTCGTCAAGAGGCGCCTGGAGGGGCCGTGTTCAACCCGCGTCCTTTACTTCTACTTCGCCGTGGAAGGTGTCCAGTGGAGGACCCTCGTGATCACGGGTACCAGGCGACCCATCGACCGTGAATTCGTCATCCACCGGGGAAGCTCGCGCGTCCCTCTGCCTCCCCCTGTGTCCCGGCACCGTGCGGCCTGGCCCACGGCGTTGGCTCGGGCCGCTTGGCCGTGCGTCCGTCTCCCGACGAACGGCCCCGCAGTCGTCGCCAGGCCCAGGGGCCCAGGAATGCCACGGCCCAGCGAGCATCGCCGCTCGCGGTGCGCAGGGCGGAGACCGGAGCGAGCCGGGGCAGGGGTGCGGCCCAGTCGTCGTGACCCGGCAAACCGAGAGTGCAGGCCATGCCTGACGCGATCCGGGCGTGGCCCAGCGGCCCCGCGTGCATCCGGTCCAGGCTCCACAGCCGCGGGTCGGCCGTCACCGGATGCGGGTAGGTGTCCAGGACCGCTACGCCATGGCGATTCGCAGCGGCGCACAGGCGGGCGTTGAGGTCGAGGACGCGCGGCAGCGCACGGCGCGCGAGCGGGGAGACTTTCCCCAGGTCGGGAAACGTCACGGTGGCCACCCGGGCACCCGACTCGGTGAGCCGCGCGAACATCTCCTCGATGTCCCCTGCCACCCGCTCGGCGTCGAACCCGGGGCGCACCAGGTCGTTCATGCCCGCCATCACGGTCATCAGGTCCGGCTTCAGCGCGAGGGCCGGTCCGAGCTGCTCCGCCCTGATCTGCGCGGTCACCTTCCCGCGTACGGCGAGATTGGCGTAGGTGAAGTCCGGGTGCCCGCGCGCCAGGATCTCGGCGAGCCGGTCCGCCCAGCCCCGGTAACCGTGCAGGTCGTCGCCGTCGCCGATGCCTTCTGTCTGGCTGTCGCCGATGGCGACGTATCGCGTGTACGGGTGCGTGGTCATGCGCCGAGCTTCGTGCCGGGCTGCGGCGGCGTCAATGTGGAAGGCGCGGCTCGCGGTGCCCTGCGCTGGATGCACCGCCGTCCGTTGTCGTCCTGCTCGTTGATGTTGGTTGATCCGCGCTTTGGCTAATAGCTGAAGGTGGTAGCTCCCTCGTCGCCGATCCACTGCCACATCGGAACGGTTCCGCCCAGCTCCGCCCCCTCGATCAGCTGCTGCTTGTCGAGCTTGCGGGCGTCGAAGCAGATGGGACAGACGAGGTAGCGCCCGCCTGCCTTGGCGTACCGGGCCACGAGGTCGGCCAGCTCCGGGCAGCCGTCGCAGGCGACGCCGGTGGCCACGCCGTCCAGGGTCAGCCGGGTGGCCTCCTTGGTGAGGAACATGAGCGTGGGACGTCCCTGTTCGGCCGCGCCGACGGCGACCAGGAATGCCACGGTGACCCGCTCGGGGTCCTCCAGGCCGGTGGTCAGGCTGATGACCGCTTTACCAGGCATGTAGCTCCTCCTAGGGGCGTGTTCTGTCTCCGTTCCTGAGACTGGGGGACGCGCCACCGGCGGCCTAGTACGTTTTTTGTAGCGGCGAGGTCCGAACCGCGCGAAGAGGATGGGGCCCATGAAGCGCTATGGCCAGTACTGCCCGGTCGCCCGTGCCGCCGAGGTCCTCGCCGAACGGTGGACGCTGCTGATCGTCCGTGAACTGCTGTGGGGCGAGGACCGGTTCAATGCCATCCATCGCGGCCTGCCCCGGGTGTCGCCTTCGTTGCTGGCGACGCGGCTGCGCGAGCTGCGGCGCGCCGGTCTCGTGCAGCGCGACCTGGTCGATGGTGAGCCCCGCTACCGTCTCACACCGGCCGGGCAGGAACTGAGGCCGCTACTGGAGCAGATGGGCGCGTGGGGCGCGCGCTGGATGCAGGACCTGCGTCCGGACGAGTTCGACCCGGTACTGCTGATGCTCGACATCAGCCGGGACTCCCGTGCGGCACGCATGCCCGAGCGCGCGGTGACCGTGCAGCTCCGCTTCCGGGACGCCCCCACCGGTCAGCAGCGATGGTGGCTGGTCCTGTCCCGGTCCGCCGGCGCCGACGTGTGCGACACCGACCCGGGTTTCCCGGTCAGCGTCTGGCTGGAGACCGAGGTGCCGACCCTCACCCGCATCTGGATGGGCGACATGAGCTGGTCGGCGGCGCTGCGCGACGAAGTGCTGAGCCTGACCGGCGACCGCGCCGCCTGCCGTGCGCTGCCGCAGTGGCTCCATGCCAGCCCGTTCGCCGCCGTCGAGCGGGCGGCGGTGTCACTGCCGCGGTGACCTCAACGCCGGAGACGGGTCGACGGCACCCGTGAGAAATGCTGTGTGCCCCCACAGTGAAGCCCGGCACATCGCGGACACGCTCGACGCGCATGGCGTGCCGGAGGCCGTTGTGGTGGGCCATTCCCTCGGCGGAATGGTCGCGGTCGAGTAGGCCCGGGCGAATCCGGACCGTGCCCGTACCCGTGCCCGTACCCGTGCCCGTGCCGCCGTGAATCTCGACGGCTTCTGGTGGCGACGCGAGTACCCCGGCGCCGAACGGGTGTGTGAGGGGCTGCTGGTGTCGGTCGGGAGCATCGCGCCACCCGAGTACATCGAGGAACAGGTCGCCCGCGTCGGCGGTTGCTGTCTGGCTGCGCGCCTCGAGTTCGGCACGCCTCTGGTCAGGGCCATCGCAGGTTTGGGGTAGCGGGAACGCATCGTCCTGGCGCGTTGTGTGCGTCCTCGGTCGCGGACCTTCCTCATGGTCCAGCCCACCGCTGTCGTACACACGCGCTCTGGCACGCCAAGGGGAGCCGGCCGCGCGCCGTCTCCATTCACTCACACAAGGTCAGTGACCCAAGACCGGTGTGGGTGGCGTTGCCTCGTGTGTCGAAGCGGAGGCTGCCACCGTCAGCGACCCAACTGGTGATGCTGAACGGTGCTTCCGTGGAGTAGTTGCACTGTCAGCTGCGCGGTCTCGATGGCGGATTGGCTGCGTAAGAGACGTGCGTGCGCTGACCGCGTAGAGAGATCCTGCCATCACCAACGTGGTGCCCGTTTCGACCGCGCCCGTATGCGCCGGCCGCGCGTTGATCATCCGAGCGAGATCCAGGCCGGACCAAGCCGTTGACGCCGTCGGCCTTGCGGTGGGCCGGCAGCCACTGGTCCATCTTGCCGCCGTTCCAGGCCTCGTGCTGCACGGACCAGGCATGGGACGTGGACGGGATGGCCTGGGCGCTTGAGGCGCGGGTGTCGAGGTGGAAGGGCAGGAGGTAGCCCTTCGGATTGACCGCATCCGGCTGGTAGAAGACGCTGCGGCCGTTGTCCAGCTTGAGGGCGTCGGGGTCGGCGAAGCCGCGGACACCCGACAAGGTGCCGAAGCAGTGGTCGAACGACCGGTTCTCCTGCATCAGCATGACGACGTGCTCGATGTCGCGCAGCGAGCTGTGTTTCGGCGGCTCCGTGGCGACGGCCTTCTGGACGCTCGGCGGGAGGAGGGAGAAGGCCGCGGCGCCGCCCAGTGCGCCGGCGGCCGAGTCCAGGCAGTCTACGACGAGTCAACTCGGCCATGATTGCCCCTACTTGAGGGAGAGAACCGCTCTTCGGAGTGACGATCGGTCCGGTCGCAACCGGACCGCCGATCACTCTCCGCCCGGGTCATCAGGGGCAAGGGGTGAACATGTGAACAACGGCCGGGAAGGAGTTGGCCAAGCCGTGACCTGCGTCAACGGGGCATTGCCGGGTCGTTGCCCCGGCTTGGGAAAAGGATGGCCGCTACATGAAACAGAGGGGTATCCGCCCTGCCCACGCACCGAATGTGTCTGCATGCAGACAGCCCTTCCGGAACACACGGCAATCCGGAACCTGGAAGCGGGAATCTGGAATCTGGAATCTGGGAATCGGACATGAATGCGCCGCTTGGTGGGAATCTCCGACAAGTGCGCTGTCCGGCCGTCCTGTTGGCGGTCGTCCGAGGAGAGGGCCCTGCCCATGAGCCAGCTGGCCTTGTCAGGAGTGGCGTTGGCGGCCGCGGTAGGGGTGTACCTCGTACTGGCCGTGCTGTGGTCCGTCCGTGACCGTGCCGACCGTGCTGCGGCCGCCCACCTGGAGGCGGTGGAGATCGACCCGTACCACGCGGTCGCCACGGCCGGTGCCCCGGGCGATGCCGACCGGGCCGCGGCGGCCGAGCTGCTGCTGGCCGGCCTGATACAGGTGGACGAGGAAGGGCGGTTGTCGCTCACCGACGAGGGCCGTGACCCGGTCGGTGAGACGCGGCCCCACCCCGTCCCGGCCGCCCTGCTGACCACCCTCCGGCGCCGCGCGGAGCCGGTCGCGCTGCACCACCTCCGCTGGGACACCGCGCACCACGGGCTGCGCGACGCGTTCCTGCGCGCCGAGGACGCGAAGGTGCCGCGCTGGTCCGCCCGCGCCAAGGACGAGTTCCACACCTGGGCCGTCCTGGCCGCCGTACTGCTCGCTCTCTGGTTCGCCGTCCAACTCGTGTTCATCCGGGACTTCGCCGCGTCCGATGGCAGGAATGTCGTCATCGCCTTCTTCGGGTGCCTCCTGGCGTGGCTGATGCTCGCCGTGCCGCTGGGCTGGGCGGCGCTGCGGTGGTGGCCCGGCCGGCACGACCACTTCCGGGACCACTGCCGACACCTGCCGCCGCATCCGGCCGAACCCGCCCTCGACCCCGTGCGCGCCGAACGGCTGAAACAGAGCACCACTGACCCGCGGTGGCAGCGGGAGGCCGCGGAGACGTGGGTGGACAGCGGGGGAGCGTTCTGATGCCGCGTCGGGCAAGTGAGGGAGCGGGGTCCGTGTCATGAGCGGTGGGATGGGATGGATCACGGCCGGCTGGCTGTTGGGGTTCGCCGGATTCAACGCGGCTCTGGGCACGGCCTGGTGGAGGCGTACGCGCGCGGAGCGACGGTTCCTGCGGGGAGCCCGCAGGTCGGACGTGGACCCGATCCAGGCGGCGTGGTGGCTCGGCGCCTCATGGAAGGGGGCGTCGGCCCAGCGGGAGGGATACGCCGCCGAGGTGGCCGTACGGATGCTGGTCATGGCCGGTCACGCCCAGGTCGACGAAGCCGGTCGGATCACCCTGACGCCGGGGCAGCACACCGCTCCGGCGGATCCGGTTCTCGCGGCGCTCGCGGCCGACCTGGATCGGGGCGAGGGCGTCATGGTCCATGAACTTCTCACCGAGCCGCGCTTCCTGCCGTTTCGCGCGGCCCTGGAGCCACGCCGTGCTCCCCTGCGCCGGTGCTTCGGCGCCTACCGCGTCCCCGCGTTGTTCGCCGCCTTAGTGGTGTCGTTCGGGATGTCCATGAACGCCATGCTGCTCGGCAACGGGGTCCCGGGTCTGTCCGACCCGGACCCGGGATGGTGGACGCTTGTGTGGATGGTGCCGTGGGCCGCCCTGTCCCTCCTCGCGGCGGCTTGGCCGCCCGAAGCGTCCCGCCCCTGGCCCCTGTTCACCCGCCGCTGCCGCGCCGCGGTCGCCCGGGCTCTGCCCGGCGAGACCCCTGAGACCCGCTTCAGTGTTTCAAGGGGGGCGTACCCCCCGCCCCGGCAGGCGTCCGCTGCCGGCGCGGACCGCCGGTCCTCGGACGGGGCCAGCGACCGTCCGGGGCGTGGGGACCTCGTCGACCACACCGGCGACATGGCAGACGTGGAGGGGGACTACGGCGGCGGCTTCGGGGGAGGCGACTGACGCGGGCCCCCTCCGGGGCGCAACGGGACTGATGCCTACCGCCACCGCCCCAGCGCGTCCTCAGCGTCGAGTGCACGGGCCCTTCGTGGGCGGGGCGGTGTGGTGTGGTGTCCCGGTGTTATGCCCGGGGGCGTTCGAAGGTGAGGAGCAGGCCCTCGACCGCACCGGGCCCTATGCGGCCCTTGACGCCGGCGGAGGTGATCGCCTTGAGTCCCCAGCCGTCCGCAGCGTGTTTGTTGAGGGCCTTCTCCAGCTTGTCGCTGTCCAGTGCGTCACCGATCAGTGATTCCCTGAAGGTGACGACCTTGTACTCGTAGGCGTAGGCGTGGCTCATGACTGCGGTGTCCTCCTGCGTTTCGACTGCGGTGGCCGGGGTCAGCCAATCACGTCTTCGATGCGCGGGTTGACCGGCGTGGACAGCCGGTGTTGGCACGTTCCCTCCAGGTCCCGGCAGACCCGGTGCCCACCACCGCCAACCTGGCCTCCACGCCGTCTTGGACTCCGGGTCGAAGGCCGCGGAGGTGTGTGCCTGTCAGGGAGGCCGGCCAACGGCAAAGAGGCGTGCGCCCCCTTCCTCCGCGTCAGAGGAACGGCGTTCCGGCGTCGAGCCCCGACAGCACCCGTCCATAGAGCTCCAAGTTGGCGGCGGGGTTGACGAAGGAGTGGAGGCTCAGGGCGTTGAGGTCACGGACGGCACGCTGGACGGGCACCTCGCGGTGCAGCGACGAGGCGCCGGAGGCGGAGCCGATCAGGTCGACGGCCTCCTTGCACAGGCGGGTCGCATAGCCGCACTGAGCCCTGATCCGAGCCCGTTCCTGTGTCGAGTACGGCTCGCCGTCGGCGACCCTCGACTCGATCAGCGTCACGAAGTCGGCGGTGAGCAGTTCGGCACTGGAGACCTTCATCGCGGCCTCGGCGATCTGCAGATGGGTCACCGGGGCTTCGTGCTGGCGTTCGTAGAAGGTGTACGTGATGCCACGCTGGTGGATGCGCTCGCTGAACTCCGCAAGGGCGGCCCGGGCCAGACCGAGGGCGCCCGCGGCCGTCCAGGCGCAGAACAGCAGCAGAACCGGCATCCCGTAGAAGGGGTCGGCGCTGTTGCGTCGCGAGGGAAAGCTGCCGGCCAGCAACGGCCCCAGGGGCAGGACACGGTGGGCGGGCACGTGCACCTCGTGGGCGACGACGCTGTTGCTGCCGCTCCCGGCCAGACCGGTGACGTTCCAGTCGTCGAGGACTTCGAGGTCGGTCATGGGGATGGCCGTCCACAGCATGTCGGGCGGTCGGCCCTCCTCGGTGTCGGCCAGGGCCGTCAGGAGGTGCCAGTCGGCGTCCTGGCAGCCGGTGGCGAAGGGGGAGGTTCCGTCGACCAGGTAACCGCCCTCCGTCGGGAGGGCTTTCGCGTTCGGGATGAGGGTGCCGCTGACTCGTACGTCGGGCCTGGCGAAGATCTCGTTCTGCGCCTCGTCCGGGAAGAGCGCCGCGATGAACGCACACCCGGCCTGGATCAGCGCCATGAACCCGGTCGACCCACAGGCGGCCGAGACCTCGCTCAGCACGTCGACCTGGGTGCGCAAGGGGGTCTGGTAACCGCCGTAGTGGCGGGGGACGTTCATACGGTGGAGCCCGGCGTCCGTGAGAGCCGCCACGACCTCGCGCGTCACCCGCCGTTCCTGCTCCGTGCGCAGGGCGTGTGCGCGGATCAGGGGCTGAAGTTCTCGTACGAGTTCGACCAGGTCGCTGTCCGAGTGAGGTGCGGAAGAACCAGCCAAGGGATGACCTCCAGGCCCGGTGCACGCGAGAACCCACACCGTGACGCCGATCCCCGAAACTGTCAACAGCCCTGCTCGACAGGTGAGTTGAATCGGCCTGGGCTCAGGGCCTGGCGACTGGGCGACGGACAGGCGTACGGCCGTCTCCCCCCCCCCACACACATCCAGCCAGCCGGCCGCGGTTCTCGATTCACTCTGCCCGCTCTGCCAAATACATCGGAGGAGTAGAGGGCTTTGGGTGAGGCTCGCCGATGTGGGAGGACGGGGAGATTGGCTCATTTTTCGCCTGTCCGTAGCCAGTCTCCTTCACTTTCACCGCGCCGATCTTCGGCAGGTTCAGGCGGCCTTTGTCGGTGATGTTCCAGCGGGCGTTGGCGGTGAACCGGATCGACTGCCGCTTGTCCTTGCGGGACTTGAAGCG
>NZ_JBWLKM010000142.1:0-13733 GCF_059026085.1 Streptomyces sp. a15
GGGCCTTCCGTCCGGCACACCGAGAGCACGCACCGGACACCGCGGGCACCGCACAGGACTTTCGAAACACCCCCTAGGCGACCCCGGGCAAGGGGCCCGAAGCGAGCCGTGCCCGGTACCAGCGCCGCACCATCGGCCAGGTCCCGATGCCGATCGCGAACGCCGTCAGGTGCCCCCAGTCGGTCATCGGGTCCGTGAACGCCAGCAGACTCCGCACCAGCATCGCGCCGAACACCGCCAGCAGCGGCCAGCGCAGCCACGGGGTGAGGAGTCCGGCCAGGGCGCCCACCCCGGCGGCGACGCCGAAGCTGACGCCGTAGTCGAGGCGGTGCAGCGAACTGTCGGGCAGGTGGCCGACCAGGACCGCGAGCCCTACGGGCACTTCGGTCGCGAGGGTGGCGAGGACATGCCCGAGCAGGAAGACCCCGGCCGTGGGCAGCCCGCCGATCCGGCGCTCCAGTGCGGTGAGGACGAGCAGGAAACCGATCGCGAACGGCGAGAGGATCCCGCCCGCGATCCACAACGCGCTGGTCAGCAGCACCAGTACGGGCGTCTGCACCAGGTGCGCCACATCGGTGCTGGAGGCCTGGTGGAGGTCGTGCACGACGGCCGGGTCGGCGTACTCGGTGACGAGTGAGGTGACGGCGAGGACGACGCCGTAGCCGAAGGTGAACGGTGTCCCGGTGGGGGTGGGGAGCAGGCGCCAGGGGCGGAGACGGTGAGGGAGACGAGGGCGGGCTTCCAAAGGCTCGACGGCGAGGGGCGCAACGGGCACACCCGGTACGGTCGTCGGCGCTCCTCGTTGGCGGGGCATCCCGTCCAGCAGCCCGGAGACGTCCTGCAGGCAGGCGTCGTAGCGCGGAGGGGGCACGTCCCGAGGGACGGGCGAATCGCTCGGCGCGGGCGCCGGCGAACCCGCCGTACCGTCCGTCTCAGTCCGTTCCACGGTGAGGCGCTCCTTCCGTTTCACCCCAGCCTCCGTGCCCCGTACAGCCGCTGTCTGTGACGGGCGCCACCCGGGTGCCGATTCACAGTCACTTCTCAAAGACGTACGGCCACTTCGCGCCCGACCATGGCGAAGCCCCCGTGGTCGAGGACCACGGTCGCCGCCCGAGGTGACTCCATCGGCCCGGCCTTCTCCCACCTGCAAGAATGGGCCGATGTCAACCTCGTACGACACTCCCCGGATCCTGGACCGGCGCGAGGGCCCGCACGGCGAGGTCGTGCTGCGACGGCACGGCGAGTTGCTGCAGATCATCGCCAACGGCTGCTTTCTGATGGACACCTCCGACGGCCGCTCGGAGCGGCGGCTCGTGGACGCGGCGCTGGACGCGCTCGGGGGTCGCGGTCAGCCGAGCGTGCTCATCGGCGGTCTCGGTGTCGGGTTCTCGCTCGCACACGCCGCGGCCGATCCCCGTTGGGGCCGGATCACCGTGGTCGAGCGGGAGCGCGCCATCATCGACTGGCACCGCGCCGGACCGCTGTCCGGGCTGTCGGCGCGGGCCCTCGCCGATCCGCGCACCGACATTGTGGAAACCGATCTTGTCGCTTTCGTCAATGAGACATGCGACACGTTCGACGCGTTGTGCCTGGACATCGACAACGGCCCCGGCTGGACGGTCACCGAGGGCAACGGCGGACTGTACTCCGAGGCCGGACTGGCAAGCTGCGCAAGGGTGTTGAGGCCAGGAGGGGTGCTGGCCGTGTGGTCCGCCCAGCCCTCTCCGGAATTTGAAGGATCCCTACGGAATGCCGGGTTCCAACGGGTGCGTACCGAAGAGATCCCGGTTGCCCGGGGCGTTCCGGACGTCGTGCACCTTGCCGTCCGACCTGGATAGCAAAGCTACGGTGACTCCCCGTACTCTGCTTCCCTGACGCCGATCATTCAAGCGTCAAGCGCAGTCATGCGCAGACAAGGGATCACCCCACTGGTTCCGGAATTGCACACCTCAGGGGCGGGCGATGGAGCAGACACACACCTCCCACAACGGCACGGCGACGACCCCGGGCGCACAGCGACGGGTGCTTGTCGTCGAAGACGATCCGACGATCGTGGACGCCATCGCGACCCGCCTGCGCGCCGAGGGATTCCTCGTGCAAACGGCGGGCGACGGTCCGTCCGCGGTGGACACCGCCGAGGCCTGGCAGCCCGATCTGCTGATCCTCGACATCATGCTGCCCGGCTTCGACGGTCTGGAGGTCTGCCGTCGCGTGCAGGCATCCCGGCCGGTGCCGGTGATGATGCTCACCGCGCGGGACGACGAGACCGACATGCTGGTCGGGCTCGGCGTCGGCGCCGACGACTACATGACCAAGCCCTTCTCCATGCGGGAGCTGGCCGCGCGCGTGCACGTCCTGCTGCGCCGGGTGGAGCGGGCCGCGATCGCGGCGTCCACCCCGCGCAGCGGCATCCTGCGGCTCGGCGAGCTGGAGATCGACCACGCGCAGCGCCGGGTGCGGGTGCGCTCCGAGGACGTCCACCTGACGCCCACGGAGTTCGACCTCCTGGTGTGCCTGGCGAACACCCCGCGCGCGGTGCTCTCCCGTGAGCAGTTGCTGGCCGAGGTGTGGGACTGGGCGGACGCCTCCGGCACCCGCACGGTCGACAGCCACATCAAGGCGCTGCGGCGGAAGATCGGCGCCGAGCGGATCCGCACGGTGCACGGCGTGGGCTACGCCCTGGAGACGCCGACGCCATGAGCGACGGGCCGGCCGCACCAAGACGCCCCGGGGAGCCCTGGGGCGGCGTACGCCCGTTCTCGATCAAGACCAAGCTGGGCGCTCTGGTCGTCATCTCGGTGCTGATCACCACGGGTCTGCTGATGATCGCGGTGCAGACCAAGACGGAGCTGCGCTTCATCACGGTCTTCTCGATGATCGCCACACTGTTGATTACGCAGTTCGTGGCGCACTCGCTCACCTCGCCGCTGGACGAGATGAACGCGGTGGCCCGTTCGATCTCGCACGGCGACTACAGCCGTCGGGTGCGGGAGAACCGCCGGGACGAGCTGGGCGACCTGGCCCAGACGATCAACCGCATGGCGGACGACCTGGAGGCGCAGGAGCAGGCGCGCAAGGAGCTCGTGGCGAACGTCTCCCACGAGCTGCGTACGCCCATCGCGGGCCTGCGTGCCGTCCTGGAGAACATCGTCGACGGCGTCACCCAGGCCGACCCGGAGACGATGCGGACGGCCCTGAAGCAGACGGAGCGGCTGGGACGTCTCGTGGAGACGCTCCTCGACCTGTCCAGGCTGGACAACGGGGTCGTACCGCTGCGCAAGCGGCGGTTCGAGGTGTGGCCGTACCTGTCGGGGGTGCTGAAGGAGGCCAACATGGTCGCCTCCGCGCGCGCGGGCATCGCCTCCGGATCCGGCAGCCACACGCGGACGGACGTCCATCTGCACCTCGACGTGTCCCCGCCGGAGCTGACCGCGCACGCGGACCCGGAGCGGATCCACCAGGTCGTGGCGAATCTCATCGACAACGCGGTCAAGCACAGTCCGCCGCACGGCCGGGTCACGGTCAAGGCGCGGCGCGGGGGCGGTTCCGAGTCGCTCGAGCTGGAGGTTCTCGACGAGGGCCCCGGCATTCCGCGGTCGGAGTGGCACCGGGTCTTCGAGCGGTTCAACCGCGGCAGCGTCAACCGGCCGCACGGTCCCGGCAGCGACGGCGGCACGGGTCTGGGGCTGGCGATCGCCCGCTGGGCGGTGGATCTGCACGGCGGCCGGATCGGGGTGGCCGAATCCGAGCGGGGCTGCCGGATTCTTGTCACCCTTCCGGGACTTCCTTCTTTGCCAAGTTGACGTAAAGTTCGAAGCGGAGCCACAAGATCCACGGTCGTTCCGTGCTGACGGACACGTGTGATCAGGCACAGGCCCGCGCCGTCGTCGCGCTGAGGCCCGCTCAGCGCATCCCGGACGAAGCGGAACCCCGCTTGTTTCCCGCCATTTCCACCCCTGAAACTCGCTGTTTGATGTGACTTACACGACGATGGACGGACCCGGCCTGACCTTCTCGGTCTTGGAGGCGTAGCCTTTATTCCCGCTGTCCATCACCTTGTGAAGCGGAAGAGGGCGGTTGCCGCCGTGTCGCCACAGTCCCCCAGTAACTCGAGCATCTCCACCGACGCAGACCAAGCGGGTAAGAACCCCGCAGCGGCCTTCGGTCCGAACGAGTGGCTCGTCGATGAGATCTATCAGCAGTACCTCCAGGACCCCAATTCGGTAGACCGAGCCTGGTGGGACTTCTTCGCCGACTACAAGCCGGGGGCGGCTGCCGCCTCGGCTCCGGCGGGTACTGCGGCCGCGGGGGCCGCAGAGACCACCACCACGGCCCGCCCCGCGCCTGCCGCCCCGCCGGCGCAGGCCCAGGCGCCCGCCCAGGCTCCGGCCGCGGCCGCCCCGGCTCCCGCGGCCCCCAAGCCCGCGGCAGCCGCTCCTGCGCCCGCACAGGCCGCCGCGCCGGCCAAGGCTCCGGCTCCGGCCGCGAAGCCGGCCGCCGCGGCCCCGAAGGCAGCGCCCGCCGCCGCCTCCGCCGAGGGCCCGGAGTTCGTGACGCTGCGCGGCCCGGCCGCCGCGGTCGCCAAGAACATGAACGCCTCCCTGGAGCTGCCCACGGCCACGTCCGTGCGCGCGGTCCCGGTGAAGCTGCTGTTCGACAACCGCATCGTCATCAACAACCACCTCAAGCGCGCCCGGGGCGGGAAGATCTCCTTCACGCACCTGATCGGCTTCGCGATGGTGCAGGCCATCAAGGCCATGCCGTCGATGAACTGGCACTTCGCGGAGAAGGACGGGAAGCCCACCCTCGTCAAGCCGCCGCACGTCAACTTCGGCCTGGCCATCGACCTGGTGAAGCCCAACGGCGACCGCCAGCTCGTCGTCGCCGGCATCAAGAAGGCCGAGACGCTGAACTTCTTCGAGTTCTGGCAGGCCTACGAGGACATCGTCCGCCGCGCCCGCGACGGCAAGCTGACGATGGACGACTTCACCGGTGTCACCGTCTCGCTGACCAACCCCGGTGGCCTCGGCACCGTCCACTCCGTCCCGCGCCTGATGCCCGGCCAGTCGGTCATCATGGGCGTCGGCTCGATGGACTACCCGGCGGAGTTCCAGGGCACCTCCCAGGACACCCTGAACAAGCTCGGCATCGCAAAGGTCATGACGCTCACGTCGACCTACGACCACCGAGTGATCCAGGGCGCGGCCTCGGGCGAGTTCCTGCGCGTCGTCGCGAACTACCTGCTCGGCGAGAACGGCTTCTACGACGAGATCTTCGAGGCGCTGCGCATCCCCTACGAGCCGGTCCGCTGGCTCAAGGACATCGACGCCTCGCACGACGACGACGTCACCAAGGCCGCCCGCGTCTTCGAGCTGATCCACTCCTACCGGGTCCGCGGCCACGTCATGGCCGACACCGACCCGCTGGAGTACCGCCAGCGCAAGCACCCCGACCTGGACATCACCGAGCACGGCCTCACCCTGTGGGACCTGGAGCGCGAGTTCGCGGTCGGCGGCTTCTCCGGCAAGTCGATGATGAAGTTGCGCGACATCCTCGGTGTGCTGCGCGACTCGTACTGCCGCACCACCGGCGTCGAGTTCATGCACATCCAGGACCCCAAGCAGCGCAAGTGGATCCAGGACCGCATCGAGCGCCCGCACAGCAAGCCGGAGCGCGAGGAGCAGCTGCGCATCCTGCGGCGCCTGAACGCGGCGGAGGCCTTCGAGACCTTCCTGCAGACGAAGTACGTCGGCCAGAAGCGCTTCTCCCTTGAGGGCGGCGAGTCCGTCATCCCGCTGCTGGACGCGGTGCTGGACTCGGCCGCCGAGTCCCGCCTGGACGAGGTCGTCATCGGCATGGCCCACCGCGGCCGCCTGAACGTGCTCGCCAACATCGTCGGCAAGTCGTACGCGCAGATCTTCCGCGAGTTCGAGGGCAACCTCGACCCGAAGTCGATGCACGGCTCCGGTGACGTGAAGTACCACCTGGGCGCCGAGGGCACCTTCACCGGTCTCGACGGCGAGCAGATCAAGGTCTCGCTGGCCGCCAACCCCTCCCACCTGGAGGCGGTCGACCCGGTCCTGGAGGGCATCGCCCGCGCCAAGCAGGACATCATCAACAAGGGCGGCACGGACTTCACGGTCCTGCCGGTGGCCCTGCACGGCGACGCGGCCTTCGCGGGCCAGGGCGTGGTCGCGGAGACCCTGAACATGTCGCAGCTGCGCGGTTACCGCACCGGCGGCACGGTTCACATCGTCATCAACAACCAGGTCGGCTTCACCGCCGCGCCGGAGTCGGCCCGCTCCTCCATGTACGCCACCGACGTGGCCCGCATGATCGAGGCGCCGATCTTCCACGTGAACGGCGACGACCCGGAGGCCGTGGTCCGCGTGGCCCGCCTGGCCTTCGAGTTCCGCCAGGCGTTCAACAAGGACGTCGTGATCGACCTCATCTGCTACCGCCGCCGCGGTCACAACGAGTCGGACAACCCGGCCTTCACCCAGCCGCTGATGTACGACCTGATCGACAAGAAGCGCTCGGTGCGCAAGCTGTACACCGAGTCCCTCATCGGTCGCGGCGACATCACCCTGGAAGAGGCCGAGCAGGCCCTGCAGGACTACCAGGGGCAGCTGGAGAAGGTCTTCACCGAGGTCCGCGAGGCCACCGCGCAGCCGCTGTCGTCCGAGTCCGCGGACCCGCAGCCGGAGTTCCCGGTCGCCGTGAACACCGCGATCTCCACGGAGGTCGTCAAGCGGATCGCCGAGTCCCAGCTCAACGTCCCCGACCACATCACCGTCCACCCGCGCCTGCTGCCGCAGCTGCAGCGCCGGGCGACGATGGTCGAGGACGGCACCATCGACTGGGGCATGGGCGAGACCCTGGCGGTCGGCTCGCTCCTCCTCGAGGGCGTCCCGGTCCGCCTGGCCGGCCAGGACTCGCAGCGCGGCACCTTCGGCCAGCGCCACGCGGTGCTGATCGACCGTGCGACGGGCGACGAGTTCACGCCGCTGATGTACCTCGCCGAGGACCAGGCTCGCTACAACGTCTACAACTCGCTGCTCAGCGAGTACGCGGCGATGGGCTTCGAGTACGGCTACTCGCTGGCCCGCCCCGACGCGCTCGTGCTGTGGGAGGCGCAGTTCGGCGACTTCGTCAACGGCGCGCAGACGGTGGTGGACGAGTTCATCTCGTCGGCGGAGCAGAAGTGGGGCCAGACGTCCGGCGTCACCCTGCTGCTCCCGCACGGCTACGAGGGCCAGGGCCCGGACCACTCGTCCGCCCGCCCCGAGCGCTTCCTCCAGATGTGCGCGCAGAACAACATGACGGTCGCGATGCCCACGCTCCCGTCGAACTACTTCCACCTCCTGCGGTGGCAGTCGCACAACCCGCACCACAAGCCGCTGGTCGTCTTCACCCCGAAGTCGATGCTGCGCCTGAAGGCCGCGGCCTCGAAGGCGGAGGAGTTCACGACGGGCCAGTTCCGCCCGGTCATCGGCGACGCGTCGGTCGACCCGACCGCGGTCAAGAAGGTCGTCTTCTGCGCCGGCAAGGTCTACTACGACCTCGAGGCCGAGCGTCAGAAGCGCGGTGTCAAGGACACGGCGATCATCCGCCTCGAGCGTCTGTACCCCCTCCCGGGTGCCGAGGTCCAGGCCGAGATCGCCAAGTACCCGAACGCCGAGAAGTACCTCTGGGCCCAGGAGGAGCCGGCCAACCAGGGCGCCTGGCCGTTCATCGCCCTCAACCTCATCGACCACCTCGACCTGGCGGTCGGCGCGGAGGTCCCCCACGGGGAGCGCCTGCGTCGCATCTCCCGACCGCACGGCTCCTCGCCGGCGGTCGGGTCCGCGAAGCGGCACCAGGCCGAGCAGGAGCAGTTGGTGCGTGAGGTGTTCGAGGCGTAACCGCTCTCGCAGGCCGTACGTGACCGGGCCGCACCCCCTCCTGGGGGGTGCGGCCCGGCCGTTTCCGCACACTTATCCTTGAGCCATGTACTTCACGGACCGTGGCATCGAAGAGCTGGAGAAACGGCGGGGCGAGGAGGAGGTCACCTTCGAGTGGCTCGCCGAGCAGCTGCGGACCTTCGTCGATCTGAACCCGGACTTCGAGGTGCCGGTGGAGCGGCTGGCGACGTGGCTGGCGCGGCTGGACGACGAGGACGACGACGAGTAGGACGACAGGCAGGACGAGCAGGACCGGTTTCGCAGGGGCGCCCGTGCGGCGCCCCTTTTTCGTGCTCTCAGTCGCGCGGGCGTGCCAGGTCGTACGTCAGTCCCAGCGCGCCGTGCGCCAGCAGGAGTGCCCCTGCTGTGATCCAGCCGGCGCTGCGGCGCCGTACGCCCCAGGCGGTGACCGGGAGGGCTGCCGTGAGCTGGGCGAGGGCCAGGAGGCGGGCTCGGGGGTCGCCCGACCAGGGCAGCCAGGGGCTGAGGCGGGGGTGGGTCACGGCGTCGATCTCCGTGCGGACCGCGGCGTGCAGGCCGGGCCACTCGACCGGGCGGGCGTCCGGCTGGGCGCGGGCGGCCTCGTGGAGGCGGTCGACGGGTTCGCCGGGGGCGAGGCCGGTGGGGAGGGTGACTCCCGCGCGCGTGAGGACGGCGAGCAGGGCACCCAGCCGGGCGCGGGCGTCGGTCCTGGCGGCCGGTTTCGTGAGCTGGTCGAGGGACTGCATGTCGAGGACCGGGTCCAGGCCGAGGCGGGCGGCGAAGGTGCGCATGGCCTCGTCCTCGCCCGCGGGGGTCCCGTTGGCCAGCCAGACGTACCCGACGGGGCGGCGGAAGCCGACGGCGAGGACGAAGCCGGCGCGGTCCGCGTCCCACCACAGGGCGAGTACGGGCCAGGAGGCGCCGACGGCCAGGGCGGTGGCCCAGCCGGTCAGGACGCGGTCGACGGGCTCGCCGCCGTGCAGCCAGGGCCTGCCCTCGGGGACGAGGACGCTCCAGTCCTCGCCCGCGTGGGTGAGGAGCATGCGTTCGCGCAGCAGCTGGGCCGCGGGGGCGACGGAATCTGGCTGCGCCCGGCAGAGCAGCAGGGCGCCGGGGGCGCGACCGGCGGGACCGGCCGGACCGGTTCGGGATGCTTCCGTCGACATGCTCACACGCTAGGGCGATTCACCCTATTTGAGCATCATTTGATCGCTCACCATGACCCAAAGATCCCCGGAACGGGTGCCTTGACTTTCCCGAACCGCGATATATCGTAAATAGCAGGAGACGCGATATGGCGCGTTGTTACGGGGAGGCCTGAACCGATGTCCGAGTGGTCCGTCACCGAGCCCACGAAGCTCACCTTCGACGATCCCGTCACCACCCTCCGCGTCCGTATCGTCGACGGAACAGTGAACGTGGTGGGCACCGACGAAGGTTCCGCCCGCCTGGAAGTCTCCGAGATCGACGGCCCACCCCTGGTCGTGACCCAGGAGGGCGGCACGCTCACCGTGGCGTACGACGACCTCCCCTGGAAGGGCTTCCTCAAGTGGCTCGACCGGAAGGGATGGCGGCGCAGTGCCGTCGTCTCCCTCGCCGTGCCGGCCGACACGCAGGTCGAGGTGGGTGTGATCAGCGCGGGAGCCGTCGTCTCCGGGCTGCGCGGGCCGTCCGTGGTGAAGGGGGTCTCCGGCGACACGACACTTGTCGGGCTCTCCGGTCCGGTCCGCGCCGACACGGTCGCCGGGAACCTGGAGGCCCAGGCCGTCACCGGCGACCTCCGGTTCAACTCCGTCTCCGGCGACCTGACCGTCGTCGACGGCTCGGGCAGCGCCGTGCGGGCCGACTCGGTCAGCGGCTCCATGATCGTCGACCTCGACCCCGGCGGCCCCACCGACGTCCGGCTGACCAGCATCTCGGGCGAGATCGCCATCCGGCTCCCCCAGCCGGCCGACACCGAGGTCGAGGCCAACACGGCGAGCGGGACCATCTCCAACGCCTTCGACGGCCTCCGGGTGCACGGCCAGTGGGGCGCCCACAAGATCACCGGCCGCCTCGGACCGGGCAACGGCAAGCTGCGGGCCACCACCATCTCCGGCTCGATCGCCCTCCTGCGCAGGCCACCCCGGGAGGACGAGCCGTGGGACGACGCCATGGACTCCGGCGCCGGCGACCCGGCGGACAGCCCGCGGAGCGGCTCGGGGGACAATTCCGTTTCCGGCCCGGGCGACGGCTCGACCAGCGCCCCGGCCGACGGTACGACCGACAAGAAGGTGCTCTGACATGTCCCCCGTCTTCGCGCACGGCCGCCTCCGCCTCTACCTGCTGAAGCTGCTGGACGAAGCCCCGCGCCACGGCTACGAGGTGATCCGCCTCCTGGAGGAGCGCTTCCAGGGCCTGTACGCCCCCTCGGCGGGCACCGTCTACCCGCGCCTGTCCAAGCTGGAGGCCGAGGGCCTGGTCACCCACACCACCGAGGGCGGCCGCAAGGTGTACGCCATCACGGACGCGGGCCGTGCCGAGCTGGCCGACCGCAGCGGTGAACTGGCCGACCTGGAACTGGAGATCCGCGAGTCGGTCGCGGAACTCGCCGCCGAGATCCGGGCCGACGTGCGCGGCGCGGCGGGTGATCTGCGGCGCGAGATGCGGGCGGCGGCCTCCGAGGCCCGGCGGAGCACCGGGCCCGGCGGCACCGGCACCAAGGCCGGCGACGGCGAACAGGGCGGCCCCTTCGGTGACTTCGGCGAGTACACCGACAAGGAGGCGTGGCGCGCCGCCAAGGAGGAGATGCGCCGCGTCAAGCAGGAGTGGAAGGAGCAGGCCCGGCGTGCCAAGGACGAGAGCCGGCGGGCGCGGGAGGAGGCCCAGCGGGCCCGCCACCAGGCCAAGGAGGCGCAGGAGCGGGCCCGGGAGCAGGCACAGGAGGAAGTGCAGCGCATCGCCCGCCGGGTCCAGGAGCAGGTGCAGGACCACTTCGCACGCGGCGACTGGCCGACGGGCGTACGCGAGGGCCTGACCGAACTGGCCAAGGAGTTCGGCGAGCTCGGAAAGGACTATGGCAAGGAGTTCGGGAAGGACTTCGGCCTCGGCTTCGGACGGGGCAACGGCGACGCGGAGAAGACGACGCCCGCGCCCGAGTACTCACACACCCCGGAGGACTTCCCGGCCGAGTACGAGCCGACGTGGGCCCATGAGGACCCCACCGGCGACCCGGCCCGCGACCTGGACCGTCTGCTCGACCGCTTCCGGGACGACATCCGCGACACCGCCCGGGACCACGGAGTCACACCCGACCAACTCCGCGACGCCCGCCGTCACCTGTCGACAGCGGCGGCACACATCGGGGCGCTGCTGCGCACGCCGAAGGCGTGAGCGACACACCGATGGCAGTGCGGCAGAGCCGGTGCCTCAGCCGCACTGCCGGAGCCACCACCAGGCCCCGCTCAGCCGGCCTTCGCCTCCCCGCCCCCGTACAGCACCCGCGTCACCGTCTCGTACGTCACGCCGTGGTCGGCGAGGACCTCCGCGGGCACGCCGGGGCGGGCCGTCAGGGCCAGCAGGATGTGCTCGTCGCCGACATGGCGGTCGCGGCGGGCGAGGGCAATGCGCAGCGACTTCTCCAGGACCTCCTTGGCGTCCCGGCCGAAGGTGCGGCGCCCCGACCACCAGCCCTCGCCCTTGCGGTCGCCGGACATCGCTCCGACGCCGTGCACCTCCTCCACCCGGGCGACGATCTCGAAAACGTCGATGCCCAGTCCCGCAAGAGCGTCGGCGTCGGCCTGGGAGAGGCCCGCGCGTCGCCGCGCCTCGCTCAGGGAGGACCGTACGGACTCCTTGCGGTCGGTGAGACCGAGTGCGGCCAGACCGAAGGAGGCGCGGGAGGCCTCCCGGTCCAGCAGGGCGAGCAGCACGTGCTCCGCCTCGACGGCCTGTGCGCCCGCCCCCTCGGCGTACTCGACCGCCCCGCGCACCACGTCCCGGGCGTCCTTCGTGAACCGTTCGAACATCAATGCCTCCCGTACTTCTTGTGCACGGCCTGCCTGCTCACACCGAGTTCCGCGGCGATCTCCTGCCACGACCAGCCCTGATTGCGCGCACTGCGCACCTGCACCGCTTCCAACTGCTCCAGCAGCCTGCGCAGCGCCGCGACGGCCCGCAGGCCGACCCGGGGGTCCCGGTCGCCCGCGCGCTCGGCGAGATCCGTTGCTTCGGTCATAGCGTCAACTTACATTGACACACTCCACCCGTCAACCGAAGTTGACAAGCCAAACGGCCGGCCCGGAAAACCGGACCGACCGTCAGAAACACAAGGTCTGCTAGCCGTTCGTGAGGACGATCTTCCCGAACTGCTCCCCCGACTCCAGCCGTTCGAAGCCCGCGCGGGCCCGGTCGAGCGGGAACGCCTCGTCGATGACGGGACGTACGCCGGTGGCGGCGCAGAAGGAGAGGAGGTCCTCCAGTTCGTCCTTGGTGCCCATCGTGGAGCCGACGACCTTGAGTTCCAGGAAGAAGATCCGGGTCAGCTCGGCATGCGAGGGACGGTCACCGCTCGTCGCGCCGGAGATGACGAGCGTGCCGCCGGGCCGCAGCGACTTCACCGAGTGCGACCAGGTCGCCGCGCCGACGGTCTCGATCACGGCGTCGACCCGCTGCGGCAGTCGCGCACCCGGCTCCACCGCCTCCACGGCCCCCAGCTCGACGGCCCGCTTCCGCTTCGCCTCGTCCCGGCTGGTCGCGAAGACCCGCAGCCCCGCCGCCTTGCCGAGCACGATGGCGGCCGTGGCGACACCGCCGCCGGCGCCCTGCACGAGCACGGAGTCACCGGGCCGGACCCCCGCGTTCGTGAACAGCATCCGGTACGCCGTCAGCCACGCCGTGGGCAGACAGGCCGCCTCCTCGAAGGAGAGCTCCTTGGGCTTGGGCAGCAGGTTCCACGTCGGTACGGCGACCTGCTCGGCGAACGTGCCCTGGTAGCGCTCGGTGAGGATGGAGCGGGGCTCCTTCGGGCCGACGCCGTGTCCGGTCTGGCCGATGACGGAGTGCAGGACGACCTCGTTGCCGTCCTGGTCGACGCCGGCGGCGTCACAGCCGAGGATCATCGGCAGCTTGTCCTCCGCGAGGCCCACGCCTCGCAGGGACCAGAGGTCATGGTGATTGAGGGAGGCGGCCCTGACGTCGACGACGCTCCAGCCGGGGCGGGGTTCAGGAGCCGGGCGCTCCCCCAACTCCAGACCGGAGAGCGGCTGGTCGCGGTCGATTCGGGCGGCGTAGACAGCGAACATGACCTTGACGATAGGGCTGCGGGCGTGCGGGCGGAACCGCCGACCCCTGTGACACACACCCTCTTGTCAACCCACCCGGCATGCGTGCACGCCCCTGCTGGGGGCTCCGCCCCCAGACCCCCGGGCCTATGCCCACCCACCACCCGTCTCGGTCGGTCGAGAGGCGGGCCTCGCCCCGGGGCTGCGCCCCCAGGGGTGGGTGGAGGGCTGGGACGGCCTCCACCCACCACCCGACTCGGTCAGCCAAGAAGCCACCGTCGCCCCAGGAACTCCACCCCCAGCGGGCGGGGGTCCGGGACGGCCTCCACCCACCACCCGACTCGGTCGGCCGAGAGGTGAGCGTCGGCCTGGGGACTGGACTGCCCCAGGCGGGTGGCTCGATGGGCCGAGAGGTGACGGTCGTCGCAAGGTGCACGCGCCCGCAGTCGCGTACGGCGGCAAGGGGACGTGTCGGGGGGTGTCCGCCCGCAGCGGTTGGCGCGTCAACGCCAGTACCCCACAGCCGACCGATTCCGCGCCGTTCCGA
>NZ_JBWLKM010000143.1:0-13625 GCF_059026085.1 Streptomyces sp. a15
TCCATGATCACTGAGGGCCGTGCCTTCACGCGTCCTGCCGGCATAGCTTCTCTCGGACGATGGTGCGACCCTTTGTGTCGGCTCACTGAAATGAAACTGCAGAGATAGGGTGCGCAGTGCGAACTCTCTGTTAACGCGTGTCGACTCTCTTCGGTCGCCTGCGCAGTTTGTGGCCTCTCGGAGGAAAGTAGCCGTGCAGATCTGTGTAGTGGCGCTCGGAAAGATCGGCCTGCCGCTGGCTGTCCAGTTCGCTGCAAAAGGCCACCACGTCATCGGTGCCGACGTGGACGAACACGTCGTGCACCTGGTCAATGAGGGTGTTGAGCCGTTCCCCGGCGAGGCCGGACTCGCTGAGAGGCTGAAGAGCGTCGTCGCGAAGGGGCGGCTGCTGGCCACCACCGACACGACCGCGGCGGTCACGCAGGCCGAGGCGGTAGTCCTGGTCGTTCCGGTATACGTCGACGCCCGGGGCACCCCCGACTTCGGCTGGATGGATACAGCGACGCAGGCTGTGGCACGCGGGCTGCGGCCCGGCACACTCGTGTCGTACGAGACGACACTGCCCGTCGGTACCACGCGAGGGCGCTGGGCGCCCATGCTCGAACAGGGCGGCGGGCTGACCGCGGGCCGGGACTTCGCTCTCGTCTTCAGCCCCGAACGGGTGCTGACCGGGCGCGTATTCGCCGACCTGTGCCGCTACCCCAAGCTGCTCGGCGGCATCGACGCGGCCTCCGCGCGCCGAGGTGTCGAGTTCTACGAGTCCCTCCTCGACTTCGACGTACGCGACGAGTTGCCTCGCCCCAACGGTGTCTGGGACCTCGGCTCGGCAGAGGCCGCGGAGTTCGCGAAGCTGGCCGAGACAACCTACCGTGACGTGAACATCGGGCTGGCGAACCAGTTCGCACAGTTCGCGGACCGCAGCGGCATCGACGTGGACCTGGTGATCGACGCCTGCAACTCGCAGCCCTACAGCCACATCCACCGGCCCGGCATCGCCGTAGGCGGTCACTGCATTCCCGTCTATCCGCGGATGTACCTGTGGAACGACTCGGACGCGACGGTCGTACGAGAGGCCCGTGCGACCAATGCCTCGATGCCCGAGTACGCGGTACGGCGGCTTGCGGAGGTGTACGGCGACCTAACCGGCGCAGGTGTGCTGGTATTGGGCGCGGCCTATCGGGGCGGCGTCAAGGAGACCGCGTTCTCCGGGGTGTTCCCCGTCGTCGAGGCGCTGCGGTCGCGGGGCGCCGAGCCGTACGTGTCCGACCCGCTGTACAGGGCCGATGAGCTGAGCGCACTCGGCCTGCCGCCGTACAGCGGCCAGACAGTCACAGCCGCCGTCATCCAAGCCGACCACGGCGAGTACCGGGAGCTCGGCTCCGACCAGTTCCCGGAGGTGCGCGTCGTGGTCGACGGGCGGCGGATCACCGACCCCGATCGATGGGCCGGGGCCGAGGTGATCGTGCTTGGTGCGCCGTCGCCGACAGCTCAGCGGGCCTGAGATCCGCTCATGTGATCTTCCAGCGCCCGCACCACGCGGGGTGCTGCTTTGCCGTCGCCATACGGCATGCCGCGTGAGCTCTTGGGCGCAGGGCGCAGGACGATGTCGGGCCATGCCTGGGAGCCCAGTTCACGAGGATCCGGCACGAGTGTGTTCCAGCCACCCCGGAGCGTTTCAGGCCATTCCGTCTCCGTACGGAGTGTCGTGCAGACGCGCTCCAGCAGGAACGCCTCTTTCTGGAGTCCTCCCGAGTCGGTGATCACGCCGTGCGAGCCGAGCACCGTGGGGATCAGCTCGGCGTAGGGAAGAGGGCGGCTGATATGGAGAGAGCCGTGGTCGAGCTTGATGCCGAAGTCCTCGGCACGTGCGAGCAGCCGGGGATGGGCGGCCAAGGCGACGGGAACCGGCAGACTGGCCAGGGCGTCCACGAGAGCGGCCAGGCGATCGGGGTGATCCGTGTTCTCGGCCCGATGCAAGGTGGCGAAGAGGTAGGGCTCCTGGGGGATGAGGAAGGCCGGAAGTGCGGCGGTGGTTTTGTCCCTCAGCACCTTGTCCCTGATGCGCAGGCAGACATCGACCATGACGTCCCCGGTCAGGACCGCACGGTCGGCCAGGCCCTCGGCTGTCAGGTGGTGCACCGCCTCCTGGGTGGGTGCGAGCAGCAGATCGGCAGCGTGGTCGGTGAGGACGCGGTTGTGCTCCTCGGGCATCCGCCGGTTGAAAGAGCGCAGGCCCGCTTCCAGGTGGGCAACGGGGATGTGCTGTTTGGCCGCGGAAAGGGCGCCGGCAAGAGTTGAGTTGGTGTCTCCGTAAACCAGCACCCATTCGGGGTGTGCGGCGGCGATGACGGGATCGAGGGCCGCCAGGATGGTACCGGTCTGCACGCCGTGGGTGCCTGAGCCCACGCCCAGGTGCACATGGGGCTCAGGGATGGAGAGGCCGGTGAAGAAGACGTCGGACAGATCGGCGTCGTAGTGCTGGCCGGTGTGGACGATCGTATGATCGTGCTCCGTGTTGCCGAACGCTGCGGCGACTGCGGCAAGCTTGACGAACTGAGGGCGCGCCCCCACTACGCTCATGACCTTCACGGGCTCGACTTTTCTCGGTATTGAGCTGAAAACTCCGTCAAAATTCCGTCCCTTTCTGCGCAGAGAATCCCATTACTCGGGCACTCCCAGAATCCGACCCGATCCGGCACTGCGCGCAGACGCTCGCCAGCTCGTCCCACCCACCCGATCTGATAGGCAGGGACACCTGCAACGAGGGCGAAATCCGGCACATCCTTGGTGACGACGGCCCCCGCGGCGACCATCGCCCAGCGGCCGATGCTGACCGGAGCCACACACACTGAGCGCGCGCCGAGTGACGCGCCCTCAGCGACCCGGACGCCGACCGCCTCCCAGTCACCGGCGCGTTTCAGACGTCCATCCGGGTCGACGGCGCGAGGATTGCGGTCGTTCGTGAGGACGACCGCAGGCCCGACGAAGACGCCGTCGGCCAGCTCGGCAGGCTCATACACCAGCGCATGGTTCTGAATTTTGACCCTGTGGCCGATCTTCACCCCAGGTCCCACGTAGACACCCCGGCCCACGACGCAGTCACAGCCGAGCACGGCTTCCTCGCGAATCTGCGCGAGTTCCCACACGGTGGTACCAGGGCTCAGCACGGCTGACTCGTCGACCTGCGCACCGGGCGCGATCCGCACCTGCGGAGACGCCACCTTCCCGCTCTGGTTCATGTGCTGAGCAACGAGCACAGACTGCTCCGGGTACGGCTCTCTGAGCCCTTTCCAACTCGGCTGACTGAGCGGCCAGTTGGTCTGACGAACAGACGAAACCCCTGGTAGATAGATTTTGGGTGCGGTTCCTCTGAAGGGAACGGCTGAACTCCGAGAACGCTGACTGGGGCTGTGTTCGCGGCCTCTCCTCTCTACCGTGGTGCTGGAGGAGGGGAGGCGGATGGGCTCGCTGTTCGAGGAGTTGGAAGCGCGCGAGGTGGCTGCCCGGGTGCGCGTCGAGGAGCTTGAAGCTGAGCTCGCCGAGCTGTCGGGACAGCTGGAGCTGGCACGGGAGAGCTTGGAGCGGTTGCGGATCGCGCGGGAGACCGTCGCTGAGGTGCTCGCGGAGATGACCCCGGAGAAGTCTGCGGTGGGTGTCGATACTGACCGGCCGACCAGGGGTGAGCCGGTGGTGTCTGCGTATGCGGGGGCCGAGCGGCGGGTCATCGGGGTGCTGACCGTTCCGAACTGGCAGCCTGGGATGGGGGCGGAGGTCCTGCCGCAGGTATATCGGGACATTCTGGAGGTGGTGTCGGATGCCCCGGGGCCGATCCGCGCCAAGCAGATCGTGCCCAGGATCGGGCTGCCGGCCGAGACCGGGAAGATCGAGGGCACGCGGTCGAAGCTGAAGCGGCTGGTGGAGCGGGGCTGGCTGGACGAAGACACGCCGGGGATGTTCACCCTGGCTCGCCGCCGGGGTGGCGTTTCGCCCAACTCCCGTTAACAGCAGGGCTCTTCCGCGCCTACATTCGAAGGTGCGACCCAATCGATGCTGGACGGGAAGAGCCCTGGAGATGACACCGTACGACACCGCATGCGCCGCTGACCCCTTTGCGCGCTCCCTCAGCGCCTTCGAGACGCTGATGCACACTCTGTCAGGCAGTCCGGCTACCACCTGGACCCACGCCGAACTGGAGGAACACCTCGATGCGGCCGGGCGAGAACTGCTTCGCCTGCTGCTGCAGGACCACCTGGACTTGCGGGCCAGGCAGGAAGAGCACCAGGTGCGCGCCGGTGCCGGTCCGGCGGTGACCGGGCCGGAGGGGCGGGTGCGGCCCTGGCGGGAAGCTGGGCACTCGCGGTGGCTGGCCACCGTGTTCGGAACGGTCCGAGTCACTCGGGTCGCCCACCGGGGGCCGGGTATGGGCAACGTCCACCCCGCTGACCAGGCACTGTCCCTGCCTGCGGGCCGGCACTCGACGGGGTTACGGCGGCTCGCGGTCACCGAGGCCGTGCGCGGTTCGTTCGACCAGGCCCACGATGCGGTCCAGCGCCACTGCGGGAACGTGCCCGGCAAGCGCAGATTGGAAGAGCTCGTGGTCGCGGCCGCGGTCGACGTCGACGACTTCTACCGGACCGTGATCCCGGTCCCGTGCAGTCGCGAGATGCCGCTGGTGGTCCAGGTGGACGGCAAGGGTGTGGTCATGCGCCCGGAGGCCCTGCGGGAGGCCACCCGGCGGGCCGCCGAGAAGGTCGCGACCGGCCACCGCGGCCGGCTCGCGCCGGGCGAGAAGCCGAACCGGAAGCGGATGGCGACCGTGGCCTGCGTCTTCGACACCCGTCCGGCACCCAGGCGCCCGCACGATGTGATCCACCCGCCCGGCGGCCGAAGCGGCGAGCGTCCCGCCCGCCCCGGGCCTCAGGCGGAGAACAAGTGGTGCACCGCCTCGCTGGTCCGTTCGCCCGAGCAGGTCATCGCCGACGCCTTCGACCAGGCCCGGGCGCGCGACCCGAAACATCTGCGGCCGTGGGTGGTCCTGGTCGACGGGGCCCGCCACCAGCTCGACCTGATCGCAGCGGAGACCGGCCGACGCGGCGTCACGGTCCACGTGCTGCTGGATTTCGTGCACGTGGCCGAGTACGTCTGGGCCGCCGCTCACGCCTTCTACAAACCGGGCACTACCGAGGCCGAGGCCTGGGCGGCCGACCGTCTGACCGCGATCCTGTCGGGCGACGCGGCCCGCGCAGCCGCCGAGATGACCACCGAGGCCAAGCGCAAACACCTGCCGGCTGCCCGGCGTGAGGCCGTCGACGCCTGCCACCGCTACCTAGCGGGTCACCTTGACCAGCTCCACTACGACACCGCGCTCAACAACGGGTGGCCGATCGCCACCGGCGCGGTCGAAGGCGCCTGCCGCCACCTGATCGCCGACCGCCTCGACATCACCGGCGCCCGCTGGGGCCTGCCCGGAGCAGAATCCGTCCTGCGACTACGCGCCGTCGTTTCCAACGGCCATCTCGACTCCTATTGGCGCTTCCACGTCGCCCGTGAGCACGAACGCCTCTACCCCACGCCCAACCAGCGGCGGGTGGATCTCGCCGCTTGATCACGGGAACCCTTGCGGGCAGACTGCGACCCATGAGTTTCACAGGCCCGCCCACCGACGGGCGGACCACCCGCGTCACCAAGGCTGTCTCCTTGCACCGACAGGCTCACCGATGAGCGCCGGCCTGCCCTCCTTCCGTTACCACCCGGATCCCGTCGCCAGCGGATCCATCCGCGAGAGCGCCGAGACCTGCGCCTGCTGCGAGCGCGCCACGGGCTGGATCTACACCGCGACCTTCTACACAGCTCAGAACGTCAGCGGGCAGTTCTGCCCCTGGTGCATCGCCGACGGCAGCGCCGCCGAACGATTCGAAGGTGACTTCACCGACTCGTACGGACTCGACGGCGTCAGCGCGGAGACCCTGGAGCTGGTCACCCGCCGCACCCCGGGCTTCCACGCCTGGCAGGACCCACACTGGCTCGTCCACTGCAACGACGCGGCCGCCTTCATCGGCGAGGTCGGATACACCGAACTCGCCGCCCACCCCGAGGCGCTTGACCAGCTTCGGACCGACCTACGGATCGGCGGCTGGCATGACGCAGCCCGCCTCGAGAGCTTTCTGACCCACCTCGGCCAGGGCGCAAGCGCGATGCTCTTCCGCTGCACCGTCTGCGGCACCCACCTCGCCTACGCCGACACTTCGTAGCCAGGCGCACCCCAGCACGGGCCTTTCCCTTCAAGAGAACTGCACCCATAGATTTTCGACCAAGCGAACCGTCTCCACCGGAGGCTTCGCGTGCTTGTCTTCCCGTCCGGCGTCGACGTGGGCGCTGACTACCGCCCGTGGGCGAGGCACTCCTCGGCGAACGCCAAGGCTTGCAGGTGATAGCTGCGGGCGGCCCAGCCGAGAGGCGGTGCGGACCTGGTTGGAGGAGACGTGGCCGGCGATCCGGGCGACGGCGAAGGCCGAGAACGGTGAGATGCTGTTCGCCGACCAGGTCGGCATCCGTTCTGACCAGGTCACCGGCCGCACCTGGGGCGAGAAGGGCAACTTGGTGTTCACCGAGACCTTCGACGCGAAAGTCATGTGCCGCTTCCTCGACCGGCTCGTCGGCCACTTCGAGCGCAAGATCCACCACGTGGTGGACGGGCACTCCGTGCACCGCTCCCGCGCGGTCCGCACATGGCTGGCCGACCACGCTGACAGGATCGAGCTGCACTTCCTGCCCTCGTACTCGCCCGGACTGAACCCCAACGGAACTCGTCAACACCGACCTGAAACGCAGCCTGCCCATGAGTAGCAGGACCCGCAGCCACCCAACTCGCAGCCGGGACCAGCAGGTTCTTCCACCGCCGCCAGCGGCAGCCGCACATCGTTCGCGGCTACTTCGACGGCCCCCACGTCCGCTACATCCTCGAAGAGAACCATGTGAGTTTCTGATCAATAGGGCGACCGCCAACTTTCTGGCGCGCCGCGAATGGGCCGTCACCGTTACGCCTGTCCGCTGGACTTCCTGCACCTGGTGACCGGCTCGCCGAACGGGCTGGTTCCTGGCGCTCGGCAGGGGTGCTCGTCACGACCGCTGGGTGACCATTGCCAGGGCCGGCGTGTGCGGGCGTCGCAGGCTCACGGACGCCTTCCTCCGTGCCGAGTCGAGGACCGCCTCCGCCACCTCGACCGTCCTCAGCCCTTGATCGAGAGTGACGATGTCCGTCGCTTCGCCCTCCACGGCATCACGGAACCGCTCGTGCTCGACGAGGAGCGGCTCGCGCTTGGGGATGGCGTAGCGGACCATGTCGCCCTCGGCTACGCCGCGGAAGGCGCGCAGGGCCTCCCACTCGGTGGTCACCGCTCCGTTGGCGTGGAAGGTCAGGTCTGCCGTGAGAGTGTCGGCGACGAGGCAGCCACGCTCGCCGGTCACCGCCGTGTAGCGCTCCTTGTGAGGGCTGAGCCAGTTGACGAGGTGGCTGACCAGGGTGCCGTCGCTGAGGTCGCCGACCACGCAGACCATGTCCTCATGGGGGCGGTCGCTCTTGGACACCGTGCGCGCCGAGACCGAGACGTAATGGTGGCCGGTGACCCAATTGGTGAGGTCGATGTCGTGGGTTGCCAGGTCCTTGACGACCCCGACGTCGGCGATGCGGTGCGGGAAGGGCCCCTGGCGGCGCGTGACCACTTGGAAGACCTCCCCGAGTTCTCCCGCCTCGAGGCGGGAACGCAGGTTCTGCAGTGCCGGGTTGAACCGCTCGATGTGTCCGACACCGGCGACCAATCCGGCTCTGTCGAAGGCGTCGACCAGCCGTTGTGCGGCCGTCGCCGAGTGGGCGAGCGGCTTCTCGATCAGCGCGGGCACGCCGTTCTCGGCCAAGGCCAGGCCGACCTCCTCGTGCAACGCCGTGGGACAGGCGACCACCGCGTAGTCGAGTCCAAGCGCGAGCAGCTCGGGCAGGGTGGCGACGACGGGGGTGTTCCGGCTGGCCCCCGTAGAATCGCCTGCCGGGTCCATGACGCCCACCAGCTCGACACCGTCAAGCGACGACAGCACCCGGGCGTGGTTGTGTCCCATGGCTCCAAGACCGATGAGCCCGGCCCGCAGGGTGCGCCGGCTCACCGTACTCCTCCGGCATCGCTCACGGCCTGTGCGATCCGCTCCAGCTCGGCCTGCCCCAGGGTCGGGTGAACCGGGAGGGACAGAACCTCGGCAGCTGCCCGATCGGTCTCGGGGAGGGACGGCCTGCCTTGGCCCCGATAAGGCCTGAGTCGGTGGATCGGGGTCGGGTAGTACACCGTGCTGCCGATGCCCTGTCGCGCCAGGTCCTGCTGCATGGAATCCCGCAGACCGCCCGGGATGCGGACCGTGTACTGGTGGTAGACGTGCCGCGCGCCGTCCGCCTCATGCGGAACAGACAGTCCCTCGATGTGGGAGTCGAGCACCTTGGCGTTGGCTCTCCGCTGCTCCGTCCAGGCCGGTAGCTGCTTCAGCTGCTCACGGCCGACGGCCGCCGCGACGTCGGTCATCCGCATGTTGGCCCCGACGATCTCGTTCTCGTACCGCTGCTCCATGCCTTGGTTCCGCAAAAGCCGAAGGGTGCGGGCGAGGTGCGGATCGCCGGTCGAAATGATGCCGCCCTCGAGAGCGTGCATGTTCTTCGTCGGATAGAAGCTGAAGCATCCCGCCTCACCGAAGCTGCCGACGGGGCGTCCGTGCAGCGTGGCTCCGTGCGCCTGGCAGGCGTCCTCCAGTACGGCGAGCCCATGGCGTGCGGCAAGCTCCATCAGCTGGCCCATGGGCGCGGGGTGCCCGTACAGATGCACCGGCATGAGGGCCGCGGTGCGCGGACCGATCATCGCTGACGCGGCGAGCGGGTCGAGGCAGTAGGTGCCGGGCGTGATGTCGGCGAAGACGGGATCGGCGCCCACCAGGCGTACTGCGTTGGCGGTCGCCGCGAACGAGAACGAGGGCACCACGACCTCGTCTCCCGGTCCGATGCCCAGGGCCATGAGGCTCAGCTGCAGGGCGGAGGTTCCGGAGTTGACCGCTACGCAGGCGCGTCCGGCGACCAACTCGGAGAACTCGTTTTCAAACGCGGCCACTTCTGGGCCCTGGACGACACGGCCACTACGCAGAACGCGTACGGCCGCAGCGATCTCGGCCTCACCGATCACGGGTCTGGCCGCCGGGATGGATGGAAAGGAGCGGGTCATTGGACTTCTCCGTTCGGGGGGCGAGAGAGAGTCGACCTACGTTCAACTTCTGCTCGCCCCACCCGGTTTTCCTGCGCGTCATATATCCACCCTTATGGACGATCAGAGGCGATACGCGTCGCTTAATTCAGGAACACATTGAGTACGCACGCCGTATGAGGCGCCATCATGGAAAGTGCGCACATGCTCCCTGGATGGGGCAGGGAGTTGACGGAAAATAACTCCCCCGTTCGGGCGGGCTGTCGGCCGTAGGATGCGGGTGTGACGGAGGGGACCGAGGCGAATCTGGCAGGGGTGTTCGAGCTGCTGCTGCCGCATCTGGATGAGCGGCAACGGCGGTTGGTGCTGGGGGCTGCCGCCCGGGTACGGGGGCACGGTGGAGTTCGCTTGGTGGCTGAGGCTGCGGAAGTGGCGACGTCCACGGTGTCGCGTGGACTGCGTGAACTGAAGCAGGGCGAGGAGCCCGGTGGCCGGGTCCGGGCGGTGGGCGGGGGCCGCAAGCGACTACGGGATGTCGATCCGGCGCTGGTGGAGCCGGACCAGCGGGGAGATCCGCAATCGCCGCTTCGGTGGACGGTGAAGTCCACCCGGGCTCTGGCCACGGAGCTGTCGAGGCAGGGCCACCGGATCGGGCACGACACAGTGGCAGCCCTGTTGAAGACCGAGGGCTTCTTGCTGCAGGGCACCTCGCGTACCACCGAGGGGGCCCGGCATCCTGACCGGGACGCTCAGTTCAAACCACCGCAGGCTCCGCCGGTTAATACTGCGGCCGCAGTTACGGGGGTCGTTGACCTCGTCGGCGGTAGTCGCTGAGGCGGGCCGCGGTGTTGATGGCGGCGGCGCTCCCGTGGAGTGTTCGCGGGCGCATGCACCAGGTAGTAGGCGCGTTCGCCGTCGGCGAAGGATTGCCGGATCAGCAGTGCGTGTTCGAAGCCGTCGTCGCGCGCGCCGGGCAGCGGGACCACGGCCCAGGTGTATTCGCGCAGGCCGTGGGTGCCGTCGTCGGCGGATCGGATCTCCCAGGCATGTTCCGGCAGGATCGCCGAGACGGTGCGGGCGTTGTGCCCGCGCGGCCCGCATCGATGCTTGCAGGAGATCACCAGCACGTAGCTCAGGCGCTGCTCGGCCAGCCAGCCGCGCAGCACCCGGTCCTGGCCGTAGACCTCGTCGCCGGTCACCCAGCGAAACGCAGCTTCGCGGCAACCGCTCGCTCCGGCATCGCGCGGGCCAGGGCGGGCTCAGGTACAACTCCCGGTCGATCGACGCCCGCTCCTTCGCGAAGGCGTAGGCCAGGAACACCCCCAGCTGGCAGTTGTCGATCTTCCCGGGGGCTTGTCCATAAATAACTGTCAGAGTTGACCTGCGGGACGGTCGTCAGTGGGACGCTGGAACGTGACTGTGCCTTCGCAAGTCTGCGTTTCCGCTGCCGAGTTGCACTGCAAGTTCGAGCAGGTTCTGCCGCATCTCGACGAGCGCCGTCGCCGGCTTTACCTCGCCAGCGAGGCCGTCTCGCTCGGTCATGGCGGAATCGCCCTGGTAGCTGCCGCCTCCCGAACCAGCACCGCCACCATCGCGCGCGGCATCACCGAACTGGAGACGCACGCGGCGCCGACGCACCGTATCCGGGCTCCGGGAGGCGGGCGCAAGCCGCTGACGGCCACCGACACCGGTCTGCTGCCGGCTCTGGAGATGCTGATCGAGCCGCATACCCGCGGCGATCCCGTCTCCCCGCTCCGCTGGACCACACTGTCGCTGCGGAGCTTGGCCCGGGCCCTGTCCGCGCAGGGGCACCTGGTCAGCGCCACGACCGTCGGACGTCTGCTGCACGCGATGGGATATAGCTTGCAAGGGACGGCCAAAACCACTGAAGGCGCACGCCATCCGGACCGCGACGCCCAGTTCGCCCACATCAACGCCACCGCCTTCCTTGACGACGGCCAGCCAGTGATCAGCGTCGACACCAAGGCCAAGGAGTGGATCGGCAACCGCGACCGGCCCGGCCGTGTCTGGCGCCCCGGCAAGGACCCGATCAAGGTGGACTGTCACTCCCACCTCTTCGATGACGACCAACCGGCGGCCATTCCCTATGGCGTCTACGACCTGGCCACCAATACCGGCTGGGTCAACGTCGGGACCGACCATGACACCGCCGAGTTCGCCACCGAATCCATCCGCCGCTGGTGGCGCCGCCATGGGCGAGTGGACCATCCGAACGCGGACCGGTTACTGATCACCGCGGACGCTGGCGGCTCGAACAACCCCCGCTACTGGACCTGGAAGAAGCAGTTGCACACCTTCGCCCGCGAGAGCGGACTGGAGATTACAGTGTGTCACTTTCCGCCGGGTACTTCGAAGTGGAACAAGATCGAGGTGCGCCACGAGGCGCCACTGTTACCGGGCAGGGGTGAAAGAACCCTGCCGCCGGGCTGTCGCAGCAGCCCGGTGAAGCTGAGGGCAGCCGATCCGTGGAGACGCACGGAGAGGTGGGAGCAGCCCTGACAACGACGGAGCGCGTCGGTACTTCCAGACGGCGCGTGTCCGGCAAGCAAGACGAGACGCCGTACGAGAGGAACCAGTGCCTGACGTCCCGTAAGTGTTCCACCGGCTCCAATCTGGAGGATATGGGCCGGGTGCAGCGCACGCCGCCTTCTCGTGGGCGGCGACTTCGAAGCCGGTCTTTCGATGCTGGTGAGGAGGCCACGCTGAATGCCTGCGGCGTAAGTGTGGCGATGCTGTCGGGGTAGAGCTGGGCGGCTCACTCGTCGACCGGAGAGTGGTGAACGTGGGAAGCGTGCTGGAGGCACCCTTCCCGGCTGACCTCCAGTCAGCCGGTGGGCAGGCCCGTCGTCGGCCGACGGCTCCAGGACGTGGCGGAGGCCCCGTAGTAGTCCGAGCGCACGAGAGGTGCGCACATGGCGAAGGGGGCCAGCAAGTCAGTGGCCGAAGTACTGGAAGACCAGGAGGTTTTCGCCGGTGAATACCGACGAACTTGAGGCCGTCACGTATGTGGCGGAGCGACGGGCACTGGAGATCCAGACGAAGCTGCACCGTTGGGCCCGTGATGATCCTCATCGCAGGTTCGATGATCTGTTCAACCTTGTCGCCGATCCCGCGTTTCTGCTGGTCGCGTGGGATCGGGTGCGGGGCAACAGGGGTGCGAAGACCGCCGGGGTGGATGGCCGTACTGCGGCCTCCATCGTGGAGCGGACGGGCGTCGAGGAGTTCCTCGGCGGGCTGCGGGACAGCATCAAGGACCGTGGCTTCCGTCCGCTGCCGGTGCGGGAGCGGATGATCCCCAAGCCGGGGGGCAAGTTGCGCCGGCTGGGGATCGCCACGATCGCGGACCGGGTGGTGCAGGCATCCCTGAAGCTGGTGCTGGAGCCGATCTTCGAGACGGATTTCCTCCCTTGCTCCTACGGGTTCCGTCCGAACCGCCGGGCTCATGACGCGGTGGCCGAGGTGCGCTTCTTCACGTCCAAGTCATATGAGTGGATCGTGGAGGGTGACATCAAAGCCTGCTTCGACGAGATTTCACACTCCGCTCTGATGGATCGGGTGCGCAAGCGCGTCGGAGACAACCGCGTCCTGGCCATGGTGAAGGCGTTCTTGAAGTCGGGCATCCTCGGGGAGGATCGCCTGCTTCGGGAGACCACCGCCGGTGCCCCACAGGGTTCGATTCTCTCGCCGTTGATGAGCAACGTGGCGCTGTCGGTCCTGGACGAGTACATCGCCCAGTCACCGGGAGGGCCGGGGTCCACGCCCTGGGCGAGGGCCAAGCGACGTCGTCAAAGTCTCCCCAACTACCGGCTTTCCAGGTACGCGGACGACTGGTGCCTGATGGTCTCCGGCACCAAGGACGACGCCGAAGCTCTGCGCGAGGAGATCGCGGAGGTGTTGTCCACGATGGGTTTGCGCCTGTCCGTGGAGAAGACTTTGATCACCCATATCGACGAGGGGCTGGACTTCCTCGGGTGGCACATCCAGCGCCACCGCAAACGGGGCTCCAGCCGCAGCTACGTCTACACCTATCCCTCGCGCAAGACCCTCAAGGCCGCGATGGACAAGGTCAAGACGATCCGCCGCGGAACAGCCACCGGCCTGCCACTGGACGAACTGCTCATCCAGATCAACAAGATGCTGTTCGGCTGGTGCATGTACTTCCGCCCCGGGGTGTCCAGCGCGACCTTCCAGTACCTCAGCTCGTACACATGGAGCCAGGTCATGAAATGGCTGCGCCGCAAACACCACCGGATCAACAGGAAGGACCTCCGCCGCCGCTACTGCGGTGGATGAATCGCCCCGGGTTTGATGGAGACATCGAAGACCCGGAAGGATGCCGATCATGGCTGCTCCCCGTAAGTACCCCGACGAACT
>NZ_JBWLKM010000144.1:0-13390 GCF_059026085.1 Streptomyces sp. a15
GGGTTTCGGCCGGTGCGGCGAGAGTGCGTGCCGGGCGCCGTGGGTGCTGTGCGGGACTTTCGAAACACCCCCTAGCCTCCGGCGGTCGTGCGGAGGGCCCGCTCCCGGCAGACGCTGCGAGAGCGTGCCCTCCGCGCTGCATCGAGGGGCGACGACCCTTGCCACAGGCCCGCCACCCACCTGCACGTCCCCCGCCGCACGCCCCATCCTCAGCTCACCCCACCCGCACAGCCCCCGCCCCACCCCCGGAGGGACCCGTCACTCACGTGGCCCCCGCGAAGACGCCCCCCGGCGCCCCCGCCCGTAAGGATGCGGGCATTGGTATACGCATGCTCCACCGCCGGACGGCCCACGCACGGGCGCAGGCAAAGGCGCAGGCAAAGGCGCACGCCAAGACGGCCCCGCCTGCACCGCCCCCGCCGGTCCCGGCCTACTCCGCCACCGCAAGTACCGCCCGCATCCCCACCGACCCGGCCACGGTCCTGCGCCGCGCGACCGCCGCCGTCCCCACCGACCTGGCCGCAACCCTGCGCCGCGCGACCACCGCCGGCACCGCCCGCATCCCCACCGGCCTCGCGGCAGCCCTCCGCCAAGCAGCCCTCCGCCAAGCAGCCCTCCGCCAAGCAGCCCTCCGCCAAGCAGCCCTCCACCACGCAGCGCTGCGTCACGCAGCCCTACGCCACGCCGCCGCAAGCACCCGGCGCCGGCTCGATCGCCGCGAGCGGGACGCCGTACGGCGGCAGAAGCGCGAGGCATCCGTCTGGCGGCTGTGGGTGGATCTGGGCCGCGGCTATCTGGCGCTGGGCCTCACACTGCTGCCCCGGTCGCGTCCGATGCCCACGTTCACGGTGTTCACCGCTGTCAACGAGTGGCCGATCGACGCTCCGTCTCGCCGACGCCCGAACCGTCGGACACCGGGGCCGGACGCCACACCCTGACCCCGGCGGCGTACAGCACGACCCCCAGGACGAGCCCCGCGCCCGCTCCGAAGCACAGCGTCGGAATCAGCTCCCAGGGCTTCGCGGTGGACCCCCGGTACTCCCACCACTGCGTCGTCCGCTCCACCGCCCCGACGAGCGCGCAGCCGCCGATCACGACGCCGGCCCACCACCGGTCCCGTACCGACAGTGCCGGAACCCCCACCGGCTCGGCCGCGGGCGTCCGCCGTAGCGCGTACGCGACGAACACGGCGATCACGACCGCGGCCACGGCGGAACCGCCGTACTGCAGGTACCAGTACAAAGGGGAACCCGCCACCTTCTCGCCGAGGACGGGGAACACCCGCATCCCCCACCGGTCGAGGTGCGTGAACGCGTCCCACACGACGTGGGTCAGCGCACCGAGTGCGGCGGACACGTACCACCAGGCCACCGAAGCGGGCCGTACGCGCGCGCGTGGCGCCCCGCAGCGCGACAGCGTCGCCACTCGCCCCTGCCGGGCCGGCGGCAGCAGCGCCACCAGCGGCTCGCGTACCAGCAGCCACAGCCCGACCAGCGACCAGGCGACCAGTACGTCGAATGTGAAAACGCCAGGGAAGGAGTGCGTGAACTCGCCGAACTCCATCGCCCCGGACAGGACACTCGTCGTGTAGTAGGTCATGTCGGGCGCGAAGGAACCCGCCACGAGCACGGTCGGCACGAGTGGGCCCCGGCCGGTTCCGTCGGTGCGAACGGCGGGAAGTACGGCTGCCGCATGGCTCAGAGTGAACGGCAACGAGGCTCCTTGGACGTGGATTCGAACCGACCGATCACGCCACGATCCCACATGGCCAACCGGTGAAAATCGGGCACGAACGGGTGCCCGAGGAAAGGAAGTTGTCGTAGGGTCACCTGGGTCACCCTGCTGGGGACACGGCCGGACCGGACATGAACCTTGCCACGGGGGGGCGCAACCCTCACGGCGGGTCGACAGTCACACCAGGTCGAGCAGGACAGACGGACACGCAGGACAGACGGACACGACAGACAGAGACGGGCGCTCGGGCGTCCACGGGAGGGGTTCACTTTATGGCGGCGCAATTCGGTAGGAGGCTGCGCAAGGGTGCGGCAACCACCGCCGTGGCCGCGCTCGCGGTCGCGGCCCTGTCCGCCTCGCAGGGACCGGGCGCGACGGCCGACGACCAGGGCGGCAGACCGGCCACCACCGGCGCCGAGACCTCGCCCGACGCGGCCGCCGACACCGGTGGCGCGACCGGCAACTCGCCGTACTACACGGACCTGCCGCCCCTGAACAGCCCGAGCCCCTCGCCGACCATCGGCACGCCCGCCTCCCGGGGCGACACCGCGACCGAGGCCGGCATCCCCGCGACCGTCCTCGACGCCTACAAGAAGGCCGCGTCCGAGCTGCGGTCGGCCAAGCCCGGCTGCAATCTGCCCTGGGAACTCCTCGCCGCCATCGGCAAGGTCGAGTCGGGCCAGGCCCGCGGCGGCCAGGTCGACGCGAACGGCGACACGACCTCCGCGATCCTCGGTCCGCAGCTCGACGGCAACGGCTTCGCGCTCATCAAGGACACCGACAACGGCGCGTACGACGGCAACAGCACGTACGACCAGGCCGTCGGCCCCATGCAGTTCATCCCCTCCACCTGGGCGTGGGCGGGCCGCGACGGCAACGGTGACGGCAAGAAGAACCCCAACAACATCTACGACGCCGCGCTCGCGGCGGGCCACTACCTGTGCCGCTTCGGCTGGGACCTGTCCACCCAGGCCGATCTCAACAGCGCGATCCTCAGCTACAACCACTCGCAGGACTACCTGAACACGGTCCTGTCGTGGCTGGAGTACTACCGCAAGGGCACCCACGAGATCCCGGACGGCACCGGCAGCCTGCCCGGCGACCGCAGCGACGACAACGACAGTGCGACCGTCACGCCGTCGCCGTCGCCAACGCCGCCGGCCTCGGTCAAGCCCAGCCCCAAGCCGGAGAAGCCCGAAACCGGCACTCCGAGCCCGAAGCCGCCCACGACGAGCCCGCCGAGCACCACGCCTCCGTCCGCGCCCGCCACTCCCACCGACACGGTGGACCACCTGGAGGACGCGGGCACCGCGAAGCTCACCGCGCAGGCGGGCGACGCGTTCACGGAGAGGGTGAGCACCCGGGCCGAGACCAAGGCCGGCGCGGCCGTCGCCAAGGTCCGCATCCGGTTCACGATCGTCGGTGCCACCGACACCACCTTCACCGGAGGCGAGAGCGTCGCCACGATCGTCACCAACAGCACCGGCGTGGCTGTCGCGCCCGCGCTGCAGGCGGGCGAGAAGACGGGAACCTTCACCGTCCGCGCGACCGTCGTGGGCCGTTCCATCAGCGGCCTCGACTACACGGCCACCGTCGCCGAACGCGCCGCCGACACCCTCACCCGCACCAGCGACACCGCGCTGACCTGCGTGCCGGGCGGCGAGTTCGCCGACCAGGTCGAGGTGAAGGCGACGTACGACGGCAAGGTCGCCGACAAGGTGGCCGCCACCGCCACGCTGATCAAGTCGGCGCTCGACCCGAGCGAGAACGACAAGGGCCCCTACTTCAAGGACGCGGACGGCAAGACGGTACGCACCCTGACCGGCCTGGAGACGGACGCGAACGGCGTACTGAAGCTGCCGAAGCTGTACGCGGACGACACCACCGGCACGTTCATGCTCCGCATCACCACCGCGGGCGGCGCGGCGCTGAACGTCACGCTGACCGTGGCGGCGGCGGAGACCTCGTCCCCGAGCCCGTCGGCCAGTCCTTCCGCATAGCGGTACTTCGTCACAGCGGTACTTGGTCACGGCGGCGCCCTCCCGAAAGGGGGGCGCCGCCGTTGTGTGTGCAACGTGTTCTCATCTCACCCGCCCGTTGCTACGGTGCCGGACCTGACGATGTATCAGTTCCAGCTCGCCCGGAGGCAGGCATGCGTGCCCTGATCGCCGCCGCGACCGGTCTCGCCGTCGCGCTCGCCCTGGTCCTGACCATCACCGCCGTGGGCGCACCGTCGGGCGACACGTCCCCGAAGCCGCTGTTGACGACGGTGCCCGCACACCCGTAACGACTCGCGAGGGAGACCGAGATGCGCCGAAAGTCCAGTCTCGTCCTGCTCGCCCTCGCCGTGCTCTTCGCGGCGCTGTCCCCGCTGGTGCGCTGGTACGCCTTCCCGCGCCTGGCCAAGATCCCGGCGAACCAGTACCAGGACATGGTCCTGGAGGCGAAGGACGCCACCCTCCTCGACTACGGCACGATGCAGGCGAAGAAGGTCCCCAAGGTCACCATCGTGCAGACCCTCAAGGGTAACGTGGAGGCCTCCGAGAAGATCGAGAAGACGGCCGGAAAGGACGTCGTCGTCTGGGACGGCCTGTCCTACGTCCAGGGCCCCGACGGCAAGATGGTCTCCAGGATCCCCGAGCGCTACATCTTCGACGCCCACACCCAGGAACCCGTCCACGCCACCGGCGAGATGGTCGACGGCGACCCGGTCAGGCGCGAGGGCATCGAGTTCAAGTGGCCGTTCCTGACGGAGAAACGGGACTACGAGTACTTCGACGCGCAGGCCCGCATCACGGCCCCGATCCACTACAAGGGCACCCAGGACTTCCGAGGCGTCGAGGTCTACTACTTCGAGCAGACCATCCCCTGGACCAAGGTGCCCTTCCCCAAGGCCATGCCCGTCGCGGGCATCACCCCCGAGTCGGTCGCCGAGACCGGCACCACCCGCTGGTACACCACGGTCCGCAAGTTCTGGGTCGAACCGCTGACCGGCGCCCCCGTCTACGGCGAGGAGATCCACAAGGAGGAACTGCGCGGCGGCACCCTGCTCGGCGGCCGCGAGAAGGTGACGGCGTTCGCCGGCCACGTGAAGATGCGCGAGGACTACATCGAGCACACCGTCGACCTGGTCAAGTCCAACCGCACGCTGGTCCTGCTGATGACCTCGTACCTGCCCTGGGGCTTCCTGGTCCTGGGCGTCCTGCTCCTGTCCCTGTCCTTGTATCTGGAGGCCCGCGCCCGCCGCCCGGCCGACCCCGCTCCGACGGACGCCACGGAACCGGAACCGGTCACCGCCTGAGCCGCGCGTTGGTGTACCGCGTCGGCTCCGCACCGGCCGGATCCTCGGGCCACGGATGCTTCGGATACCGACCGCGCAGCTCCGCCCGCACGCCCTTGTAGCCGTCCTTCCAGAAGGAGGCGAGGTCGGCGGTGACGGCGGCGGGCCGCCCGGCGGGGGAGAGGAGGTGGACGAGGAGGGGAACCCCGGCCACGGCGGGCGACTCCTGCAGCCCGAACATCTCCTGCAACTTCACGGCGAGAACCGGCTGTTCGGGATTGCCGTAGTCGACCTTGATCCTGGACCCGCTGGGTACGGCGATCCGCTCGGGCGCCAGCTCGTCGAGCCGCCCGGCGTCCCCCGAGGCCCACGGAAGCAGCCGGGTGAGCCCCTGTCCGGCATCGATCCGCCCGAGGTCGGCACGCCGCCGCGCCCGCCCCAGCTCGGGCTCCAACCACTCGTCCACGCGCGCGTGCAGAGCGTCGTCCGAGACGTCGGGCCACGGCTCCCCGAGATGCAGACGCAGAAAGGCGAGCCGCTGCCGCAGCACGAGGGCCTCGGCCGACCACCGCAGCAACCCGAGCCCGTCTTGCCGCAGCCCTTCGAGGAGCGCTTCCCGTACGAGTTGGGCGTCGGCGTTCTTGAGCGGGCGCACCGCCAACTCGACGGCCCCCAGCCGCTCGACCCGCCGCGCGACGACGTCCCCGTCGGCCCAGTGGACCTCGTCCCGGGTCTGGGCCAGCGTGCCTGCCGCCAGCCGGGCAACGCCCTCGTCCACAGCCGCCCCGAGCCGCACGCGCGCGTGCCCCTTCCCGAGGGGACGGTCGGCGACGGCGACGGCGATCCAGGGAGCGCCCCGCAGGCCGCTGCCCTCACCGATCTCGGCGCGGGTTCCGGAGACCATGAGGTAGGAACCGCCGTCGGCCTTGGCGACCCGCTCGGGGAAGGCGAGAGCGGCGACGAGCCCGACGAGACCGTCCTCACCGGCGGGTGCCGGCCGACCCTCGACACCTGCGGGCGGCCGGGAGATCTCGGTGGCGACGCCTCGCAGCCGCCGAACCTCCGCACGCCACAGCGCCCCATAAGCGTCACTTCCACGCCGCGCGGCCCGCAAGGCAGCCGCCAGGTCGTCCCCGTACTCCCGAGGCGGCTCCTCGCTCAGCAACGCGACCACCTCGGCGGCCCGCTCCCCGCCCACCACCGCGGCGGAGTCCAGCAGCGCCCTCCCCAGCCGGGGATGCAGCCCCAGCCGCGTCAGACGCACACCCCGCTCCGTGGCCCGCCCGGCGGAGTCGACCGCCCCGACGGCCGCCAGTACCGACCGCGCGGCCGCCATCGCCCCACTCGGCGGCGGATCCAGCAACGCCAGCCCAGTAGCCCCAGGATCGCCCCAGCACGCCGTCTGCAGGGCGAACGCCGTCAGGTCGGCCACTTTGATCTCGGGGGCCGGGAAACGCGGCAGACGCGCGTCCTCGGCCTCCTTCCAGCACCGGTACACCGCACCTGGCGCCTCACGCCCGGCCCGCCCCGCCCGCTGCCGCCCCGCCGCCAGCGAGGCCCGTACCGTCGCCAGCGCGCTCAGCCCGCGCGCGTGGTCGACCCGCGGCTCCCGGGCCAGCCCGGAGTCGACGACCACCCGCACCCCGGGAACCGTCAGCGAGGACTCGGCCACCGAGGTCGCCAGCACCACCCGGCGCCGCCCCGCAGGAGCCAGCACCGCGTCCTGCACGGCCGCGGGCGCCCGGCCGTGCACCTGGAGCACGTCCACACCACCGAGATCACCCAGCTGCCCGGCGACCCGCGCGATCTCGCCCACGCCCGGCAGGAAACACAGCACGTCCCCCGCCCGCTCGGCCAGCGCCCGCCGCACCACCGACGCCACGTGCGCCAGCAGCGCGGGATCGACCCGCATGCCGTGCGGCGGCCGTACAGGACGCACCGGCGGCGCCCACACCACCTCCACCGGATACGAGACCCCCGTCGCCTCGACGACCGGCGCCCCGCCCAGCAGCCGCGCCCACCCCTCGGCGTCGGTCGTCGCGGACGCGGCCACCAGCCGCAGCTCCGGCCGCAGCGTCTCGCGTACGTCCCACAGGAACGCCGCCACCGTGTCGGCGTCCAGATGCCGCTCGTGGCACTCGTCGAGCACCACCACGTCGACCCCGGACAGCTCCTGGTCGCGCTGCAACCGCTGCAACAGCACACCGGTCGTGACGACCTCCACGCGCGCGTGGCGCCCGACGACCCGCTCGCCGCGCACCGTGTAGCCGACGCTCTCGCCGACCTTCTCGCCGAGCAGCCACGCCATCCGCCGGGCCGCCGCCCGCGCCGCGATCCGCCGCGGCTCGGCCACGACCACCCGCCGCGCGGCCCCCTCGCCCAGCAGACCGGCCAGGGCCAGCGGCACCAGGGTCGTCTTGCCAGTGCCGGGCGGCGCGACGAGCACGGCGGTGCCGTGGCCCTCCAGGGCGTCGTTCAGACCGGGCAGGGCAGCGCGTACGGGAAGGGCGCCCAGAGCGTCGTAACGGATCACGCCCCCAGTGTCGTACGCCCGCGGGAAGGCCCCCCGCGCGCGTGCGTTCTTACTTCTCGGACCCGTTCGCATTCTCGGACCCGTTCGCAGTTGTTCAGTCCCGTTCGCACACGAAGATCGCCGTACCCGGGATCAGGTTCCCGCGCAGCGGGGACCAGCCGCCCCACTCGGTGGTGTTCCAGGCCGGCCACTCCGGCTCGACCAGGTCCACCAGGCGGAAGCCCCCGGCCACCACGTCGCGCACCCGGTTGCCGATCGTCCGGTGGTGCTCGACGTACACCGCGCGGCCGTCGTCGCCCTGCTCGACGTAGGGCGTGCGGTCGAAGTACGAGGCGGCGACGGACAGCCCCTCGGGGCCCGGCTCGTCAGGGAACGCCCAGCGGATCGGGTGCGTCACCGAGAACACGAAGCGGCCGCCCGGGCGCAGCACCCGGCGTACCTCCTTCAGGACCAGCACCGGGTCGGCGACGAAGGGCAGCGCGCCGTACGCAGAGCAGGCCACGTCGAAGGAGCCGTCCGCGAAGGGGAGCGCGCCGGCGTCGGCGCACACCAGAGGGAAAGGCGCGCCGATGCGCAGCGCGTGCTGGAGCTGGCGGTGGGAGAGGTCCAGGGCGACCGGGCGGGCGCCCTGCGCGGCCAGCCAGCGCGCGCACTGGGCCGCGCCGGCGCCGATCTCCAGGACGTCCTTGCCCTTCAGCTCCTCCGGCGGGCCGAGCAGCTCGGCCTCCACCTCGTCCAGGCCCTCGGGGCACCACACGAAGCGGTCGTCGCCCAGGAACGTGCCGTGCTCGATCTGGTACTCGTCCGCGTTGCGGTCCCACCAGCCCCGGTTGGCCCGGGAACTCTCGGTGACACCGGCCGTGCGCCGGGTGGCTTCCGGCTCGGACGTTTCGGGCTCTTGGATGATCGGCTCCCTCGTATTAGTCTGCGGCCACTTCCGTCCGACCTGTCGCGACAGGCGTCACGCAGGGGACCTCATCGGGCCCGCGTGGCCTCGTGAGACAGGTTTTGTGCCGGGTATGCGGCGATCCGCCCCGGGTGTGCGGCTTCGCGCATTGACCCTGTCCGGCTGCCCCCGTATGCTACAAGTTGCGCTGCGGGCCTGCGCTCCTCAGACGTAGCAGGCTGCGCTCGCATCTGTTGTATGTCCCCTCGGTTGTCGAGGCGCCATCACCAGTTTTTGGTGGGGCGCTTCCTTGGCTGTCCGGCTTCTTCAGAGCGAAACGGGCTCCCGGCGTAAGCAGTACCTACGACTCACTGTCCGTACCGGAGCCCTTTCCCACATGACGAGCAGCACCGAGACCACCTCTACCACTCCGCAGGTAGCGGTCAACGACATCGGTAACGAGGAAGCTTTCCTCGCCGCGATCGACGAGACGATCAAGTACTTCAACGACGGCGACATCGTCGACGGCGTCATCGTGAAGGTCGACCGGGACGAGGTCCTGCTCGACATCGGTTACAAGACCGAAGGTGTCATCCCGAGCCGCGAGCTCTCGATCAAGCACGACGTCGACCCCAACGAGGTCGTCGCCGTCGGTGACGAGATCGAAGCCCTTGTTCTCCAGAAGGAGGACAAGGAAGGCCGCCTGATCCTCTCGAAGAAGCGCGCCCAGTACGAGCGCGCCTGGGGCACCATCGAGAAGATCAAGGAAGAGGACGGCATCGTCACCGGTACCGTCATCGAGGTCGTCAAGGGTGGTCTCATCCTCGACATCGGCCTCCGTGGCTTCCTGCCGGCTTCCCTCGTCGAGATGCGCCGTGTCCGCGACCTCCAGCCCTACGTGGGCAAGGAGCTCGAAGCCAAGATCATCGAGCTGGACAAGAACCGCAACAACGTGGTCCTGTCCCGCCGTGCCTGGCTGGAGCAGACCCAGTCCGAGGTCCGCCAGACGTTCCTCACCACCCTGCAGAAGGGTCAGGTCCGTTCCGGCGTCGTCTCCTCGATCGTCAACTTCGGTGCCTTCGTGGACCTGGGTGGCGTCGACGGTCTGGTGCACGTCTCGGAGCTCTCCTGGAAGCACATCGACCACCCCTCCGAGGTTGTCGAGGTCGGCCAGGAAGTCACCGTCGAGGTCCTCGACGTCGACATGGACCGCGAGCGCGTCTCCCTGTCGCTGAAGGCGACCCAGGAAGACCCGTGGCAGCAGTTCGCCCGCACGCACCAGATCGGCCAGGTCGTGCCCGGCAAGGTCACGAAGCTGGTTCCGTTCGGTGCGTTCGTCCGCGTGGACGAGGGCATCGAGGGTCTGGTCCACATCTCCGAGCTGGCCGAGCGCCACGTGGAGATCCCGGAGCAGGTCGTCCAGGTCAACGACGAGATCTTCGTCAAGGTCATCGACATCGACCTCGAGCGTCGTCGCATCAGCCTCTCGCTGAAGCAGGCCAACGAGTCCTTCGGTGCCGACCCGGCCTCGGTCGAGTTCGACCCGACGCTGTACGGCATGGCCGCGTCGTACGACGACCAGGGCAACTACATCTACCCCGAGGGCTTCGACCCCGAGACCAACGACTGGCTCGAGGGCTACGAGACCCAGCGCGAGGCTTGGGAGCACCAGTACGCCGAGGCGCAGCAGCGCTTCGAGCAGCACCAGGCTCAGGTCATCAAGTCCCGCGAGGCCGACGCTGCCGCCGAGGCCGAGGGTGGCGAGACCGCCGCTCCGGCTCCGTCCGGTGGTGGCGGTGGCGGTGGCGGTTCGTACTCCTCCGAGGGCCCGGACAACTCCGGCGCGCTGGCCTCGGACGAGGCGCTTGCCGCCCTGCGTGAGAAGCTGGCCGGCGGCCAGAGCTGATCTTGAGCAGTAGCTCTTGAGCAGTAGCTCGTGAACTGAGGGCCCGTATCCCGGTGGGGTACGGGCCCTCGGCGTGTCCGGCGCCGTCGCCCTTGCAGAAACGTGCGGGATACACGAATAACTGATGGGCCGTAACCGGCCATTGGGAGGCTTCCCCGGTCACTCATGATCGGAAAGGGAGCCGAACGCATGGCACAGACTCACAGCGGGCCCGGCACCAGTCGGCGTTCGTTCCTGCGGAACGTCGGTCTCACGGGTGGGGCCGGCGCCATGTTCGCCACCATGGGAGCCCTCGGCCTCGCTCCCACCGCACAGGCCGCCCGGCGCGAACAGCCCTTCCGCGCCCTGAACGCGAGCGACTTCACCCTCACCGGGCGCGCCGCCGCCAAGGTGGTCGTCATCGGCGGCGGCATCGCCGGGCTGACCACCGCGTACGAACTCGGCAAGGCCGGCTACGACTGCACGGTCCTCGAAGCCAGGGACCGCACCGGCGGCCGCAACTTCACCGTGCGCGGCGGCGACACCACGACCGACCTCTACGGCAACCGGCAGACCGCCCGCTTCAGCGACGGCCAGTTCATGAACGCGGGCCCCGCCCGCATCCCGCAGTGGATGGTCACCCTCGACTACTGCCGTGAACTCGGCGTCCCCATCGAGGTGTTCACCAACGTCAACGCGGACGCGTACCTCTACAACGAATCGGCCGGGATGACGAGGCCCGAGCGATACCGCACCGCCAAGGCCGATGTCTACGGCTATGTCTCGGAGTTGCTCGCCAAGGCCACGAACAAGGGCGCCCTGGACGGGGAGCTGACGGCCGATGACAAGGAGCGCCTCGTCGACTTCCTGGAGGACTGGGGCGAACTCGGCGACAAGCTGACCTACGAGGGCGGGGAGCGGCGCGGGTACACGACCGTCCCGGCCGCCGCAGGCACCCCGGGAGTACTCCTCGGGGACGTCCCCAGCGCCTCCGAGGTCTTCGCCAGCGGTGTCGGACGCTACTTCCCCTTCGAGTTCGGCTTCGACCAGGCCATGCTGATGTTCCAGCCCGTCGGCGGCATGGACCAGATACCCAAGGCGCTCACGCGTGCGGTCGGCGCCCACCGGGTACGTACAGGGGCGGTGGTCTCGAAGGTCACCGACACCGGAAGCGGTGTCTCCGTCGCCTACACCCAGGGCGGTCGTACGAAGGTCGTTCAGGCCGACTACTGCGTCGCCGCCCTGCCGCCCAACATCCTCGCCAGGGTGCCGCACAACCTCGGCTCCGGAGTGCAGTCCGCCCTGGAGGCCATCACCCCGTCGTCCGCGGCCAAGATCGGCCTCGAATACACGTCCCGCTGGTGGGAGCTGGACCACCGCATCTACGGCGGCATCACCGAGACCGACCAGGACGTCACCCACATCTGGCATCCGTCGCACGGCTTCCACGACGAACGCGGCCTCCTCATCGGCTACTACAACTACGACGACGCCGCCGACACGTACGCCAAGCTCAGCCCCAAGGGGCGCGAGGAACGGGCGGTGGCCGCCGGCGTGAAGATCTACGGCGAGAAGTACCGCACCCAACTCGCCTCCTCCTTCTCCCACCACTGGCGCCAGACACCCCACCTCGAAGCCGCCTGGCACGACACGCCCGGCGGCCCCGACGACATCCGCTACAAGCCGCTCAACGAGCCCACGGGACGCGTCTACTTCGCCGGCGACTGGCTCAGCTACACCGACGCCTGGCAGCACGGGGCGTTCAGCTCCGCACAGAAGGCGGTGACGGCCCTCCACGCGCGCGTGCTGTCGTCGTAAAGCCGGTGACACCGCGCAGCAGGGCACGAAAAGGACGGTGCATGAAAAGGCTGTAAGAGGTGCCTGATCAGGAGCGTGGGCGGGAATGCCCACGCCCTGCACCGCGTTGTGCAGTACGAACACGAGGAGGAGCGGTCACAGTGCTTGATCCGCAGGGTTTGTACGCATGGGAGCCGAAGGGCCTCGCCGTGGTGGACATGGCGCTCGCCCAGGAGTCGGCCGGCCTTGTCATGCTCTACCACTTCGACGGATACATCGACGCGGGCGAGACCGGCGACCAGATCGCCGACCGGATCCTCGACTCGCTGCCCCACCAGGTCGTCGCCCGCTTCGACCACGACCGGTTGGTGGACTACCGTGCGCGCCGCCCGTTGCTGACGTTCAAGCGCGACCGCTGGGTCGAGTACGAGGAGCCCACCATCGAGGTGCGCCTCGTCCAGGACGCCACCGGAGCGCCCTTCCTGCTGCTGTCCGGCCCCGAGCCGGACGTGGAGTGGGAGCGCTTCGCCGCGGCCGTCCAGCAGATCGTGGAGCGCCTCGGGGTCCGCCTGTCGGTGAACTTCCACGGCATCCCCATGGGCGTCCCGCACACCCGCCCGGTGGGCCTCACCCCGCACGGCAATCGCAACGACCTCGTCCCGGGCCACCGCAGCCCGTTCGAGGAGGCCCAGGTGCCCGGCAGCGCGGAGGCGCTGGTCGAGTACCGCCTCATGGAGGCCGGACACGACGTCCTGGGCGTCGCGGCGCACGTCCCGCACTACATCGCCCGCTCCCCGTATCCGGACGCGGCGCTGACCGTCCTGGAGGCCATCACGGCGGCCACCGGGCTGGTCCTGCCGGGCATCGCCCACGCGCTGCGCACGGACGCGCACCGTACGCAGACCGAGATCGACCGCCAGATCCAGGAGGGCGACGAGGACCTCGTCGCCCTCGTGCAGGGCCTTGAGCACCAGTTCGACGCCGCCGCGGGCGCCGAGACCCGAGGCAACATGCTCGCCGAGCCGGTCGAGATCCCGTCGGCGGACGAGATCGGCCTGGAGTTCGAGCGGTTCCTGGCCGAGCGGGAGGGCGAGGGCTAGGGCCTGTCCGGCGGATCAGGTCGCAGGACATCGGCGGTGCCTCATCGACGCAGGTGAGCGGGGCATGGTGCGTCGAGCTGCAAGGCGGATGTCACTGCTGCCCCGCGTCTGCGGCATGATCCGCCGGACAGGCCCTAGGGGGTGTTTCGAAAGTCCCGCACAGCACCCACGGCGC
>NZ_JBWLKM010000145.1:0-13137 GCF_059026085.1 Streptomyces sp. a15
GTCGGGCTGGCCGAGCTTCTTGCCCATGCGCTGCTCCAGCGCGTCGAGGTGCGCACTCACCTCGTCACGCAGTGCCGTCGGCTCCTCGCCGCTGTCGAGGTAGACCTTGCAGGCCTCGGTAGTGCTGGAGCCTGAGCCGTTGGGTGTGGTGCATCGGCAACTGCTCGACCTCTTGGGGTGGTACAAACCGGAGTTCGGTGGACTCGTCGGAGATCTCCAGCCGGCCGCCGGTGATGCGGGCGGTGAAGCAGACGTTGAATTGGCGGCGCACCTCGCCGTTGGTGTAGGCGATGATGTGTTTCGGGTCGGTGTAGGTGCCGACCAGGCCGGTGATCTCGATGTCGAGGCCGGTCTCTGGGGTCGTCGTAGTACTCAGTGCGGGCCACGGTAAGCCTTCCTCTCGTACGGGGGTTGCCGTCGTCCACACGGCGTCGAAGCTCTCGCGTAGGTGTCGAACATGCCGCCGTCGGAGATGGCGGCGACGGCATGCGCCTGCTGATACGGATGATGGACGGCGACCGACCGGAGAGCACGCGGAGGGAGCTGTCGACGCGGCTGGTGTGGAACGGGCGAGCACGGCGGCGCCGGGCGCGTGACGGTGGGCCCCGGTGGAGGGGAATCCGGAAACCGGTACCACCCGCGGAGGGCCCGTACGACAGAATGTGCACATGACACGAAGCGCGCGCGCTCTACTCACTCTGTCACTGCTGCCGGTCCTTCTGACGGGATGCGGCGCGGACAAGGAGAGCGGGACGGGAGGGGCGGGCGCCGACAGCGCCGAGCTTGCGGCCGCCGCCGAGGACTGGGGTGTCGAGCCGGAACTCGTCTATGTCACCGAGGTCTCCGGCTTCACCGTGTTCCAGGCGTCGATCGGCGCGTACGGGGACGGTGAGTTCGTCGCCGCGTACCGGTCCGACAAGGGTTCCACGCGGATCGGCCTCTTCGCGGACCACAGCACGCTGACGGCCGAGAACTGCGCCGCGCAGCCGCTGGGCGCCGACGCGCTCAAGCCGGTCGCCTGCGAGCAGGACGGCGACGCCTGGTACCGCACGGCGGGCGGGGTCCACGAGTACGCGGTGCCCCGCGACGGTGTGGTGGTACGGCTCATCGCCGACAAGGAGAAGGTAGACCGCACGGTCCTGCGCGAGGCGGCCGAGGCGGTCCATCGCCCGTCCGACACCGAACTGGCCGCACTGCGACCGGCCGGGGACAGCTCGGACACCTGAGAGAAGACGCCGACGGCTCCGCACGATGCCGTGCGGAGCCGCCGTCTTGCGTCGTTCTCCCTCTTATTCCTCCGAGACCAGGCCGATGGCCTCGGGGAATTCGTCCGCCATGGCCCTTCGCTCCGGATTCTCCTCGTCCTCCGCCACCTCGCGGAACAGACGGACGAGTTCCTCCCGAGCGTCCTCGGGAACGTCGTTGAGCAGGAAGCCGACCGGCTCCACGATCGTGGTGGCGACGTCCGGATCGATCTCTTCGTCCTCGGTCAGCTCGATCGAGATGATGAGCTCCATGACGGCTTTGGCGAGTACGCGCTCTACGCTGGTCACGGCACGATCCTAACCTTGATGTTCGTGATCATTTGCCGTCCGAGAACCTTTCGCGCTTGGGCGGCGACGGACATGTTGGGGACTTCCCAGACTCCCGTGAGCCCGTTCTGTTCCAGTGCGAGCGACTGGTTCTGGGCCTGCCGGTACGTCTTGTTGTATCCCGTGACATTGAGTTTGCGGTCGATCATGACGCCGTTCGTCGCGTCCATGCCGTCGAACTTGACCGTGCTGAGCCTCTTCCCGCCGGCCTTGTAGTACTGGAGTGCCGGCGCCTGGCCGACCCGCGAGCCGAGTGCGCCGGAGTCGTACTTCCGGGCGGCCTGGCTCATGTTGGCGTTCTCGTTGACCCAGTGGATGTCCCCGTCGCAGTTGTGCACCAGGACGGGCGCGGTCCCGGCCACCACGTAGTACGTGTGGGTGTCGACCACGGTGAGGTTGTGCACAGTGAGCGCCTGGGTCCAGCGCTGGATGCCGACGACGCGCACCACGACCCCGTGCCGGGCCTTGAGTTCCGCGCCGGTGCTCAGGTCGGTGGCGTCGACCCAGGCGCCCAACTCCGGTACCCAGAAAGGGTGTCCGGCCGTGGCCGTGACCGACGCGATGCGCTTCTCGCCGCCGGACTCGATGGACAGGGAGATCCGGACCAGGTCCTTCTGTCCCTTGCCGGTGATCTCGGCCGTGACCGTCTTGACGGTGGTCCGGCCGGTCTTCGGGTCCGTCGCGAGAACCTTGTCCCCGGTTCTCACGTCCTCGATGGCTTTGGTCGTGCCGTCCGCCATGAGGACCTGGGTGCCGGACGCGAAGCTGTTGCAGGGCTTTCCGGCGCCTCCGCCCAGATACGCCAGGAGTGCCGAGTTGAAGGCGTCCCGGATCCTGCCGCCACGGGCGACCTCTTCGGCCTTCTCGCTGCACTCCTCCGCGTTGTACACGCAGTAGGTGGCCGCGAGTTCCTTGGCCTTCTCGACGTCCTTTCCGCCGTGCAGGACATAGAGGTAGGCCTGGCGGCAGCCCTCGCGGCCGTAGCAGGCGCTGCCTTCCTGGGAGGACTCGTAGACCGGGTTGTACCAGAAGTCGTCGGTGAACTCGCCGTTCATTCTGGGGGACCAGTACCAGTCCGCCAGTTTGTCGATGTCGTTCGTGACCGGGGTGTTCGCGGCCACCCACTGTTTCTTCGCGGCCTGGGAGCGCTTGTAGATGTTGCCACGCCGGTAGTCGGTCGTGCCGGACTTCGCGTCGTAGCCGACTTCCTTCTGGGTGTGCTTGCTGCAGTTCGCCAGGGAGTACTGGCAGGAGTTGGGCTTGGACCCGATCTCCGTGCCCGCCGGGTCCGAGTAGGTCAGCGGGTTGTTGTTGGCGTAGCTGTAGCCGTGCATCTGCTGCGGGTCGTAGGCGGTGAACACCGGGTCCACCGACAGGAACCGGCCCGTCGCCGGGTCGTATTCACGCGCCCCGAGGTGGGTGAGCCCCGTCGCGGTGTCGGTGGTGCCGCCGACGAAACCCCGCGTGCCGGTCCAGGAGTTGGGCACGGTGCCGCGCAGTCCGCCGAAGGGCAGGGTGCGGCGCTGGGTCAGTGCCTGGGTGGCGGCGTTGACGGACAGCTGGGCGGTGCCGTGGTGGTCGGCAAGGGTGAAGGAGATGGATCCGTCGTTGGACTGGACCGCCTGGTGGCCGCCGCCGAGTTCGAAGTAGCGGGTGCCCTTGGCGTCCGTGGCGCCCTTGGCGAGGGTGACCTCGGTGGCGCCCAGGTAGAGCGTGGTCTCCGTCGGGGTGCGGCCGATCAGGCGCTCGCCATCGGCGTCGTACAGGTACTCGGTGACCTTGTCGCTGCCGCCCTCCACGGGTTCGGTGACCTTGGAGAGATGGCCCTCGGCGTCCCAGTCCAGGGTCTGGGAGGTGCCGTTGCCGAGCTGCCGGGTGTGGGTGTAGCCCGCGGTGTCGTAGCCGAAGCTGTCGGTGGACTTCACCGTGCCGACGGTGGTGTCCACCGAGGTCAGGGTGTGCGGCCGGGCCGCGCCCGGGCCGGGGTAGTGGTAGGTGCGGTTGGTGTCCGAGGCGCCTGCCGCGGTGGCGTGCTGGGTCTCGGAGAGCCGGTTGCCGAGCTTGTCGTAGGAGTAGGAGGTCCAGTACGGGGCCGGGCCGCCCAGCACCCCGGTGCTCGGGGCGGCGGCGCAGCCGGTGGTCGACTGGGCCCAGGCCTCGGTCAGCCGGCCGGCCCAGTCGTAGCCGAAGCACTGGTTGTCGGTTCCCGAGCGGGAGGTGTCCGAGACGGACAGGACGTTGCCCGCCTCGTCGTAGGAGTAGGTGTTGTACTGGTCGACGCCCGCGATGTCCTGGCGGCTCACCGTCGAGGTGGCGAGTCGCTGGGTGCCCCACTCGTAAGTGTTGCGCTCCATCGTGAGCTTGCCGCCGTTCGCGGAGAGCGAGTACATCAGCGGCTTGCCGGTGAGGCTGTAGTCGGTGATCGCGGTCAGGTTCAGCGGGCCGCTGGTCTTGGTCGGCCGCAGGGTGCCGTCCTCGTAGGTGTAGGTGACCGTGTTGGCGGCGAGGTCACCGGCCTGCGGGTAGCCGACGCCCGCCACCGTGCCCGAGGCGTTGTAGGTGGTCGTGGAGAGATAGGTGCCCTGGAGGTCCCCCTCGGTCGACGGGATCGTCACCTGTGTGCGCAACGGCCGGTACAGCCGGTCGTAGGCGACGACGCTCGACTTGTACTCCTGGCCTCCGCTGAAGCGTGAGCTGGAGGCGAGTTGCCCCTTGGCACCGCTGATCGTGTCGTAGACCCACTTGGCGCGCAGCGTGCCGGTGGCGGAGGTGTCCCGCGTCTCGGTCTTGCGGCCCAGGCCGTCGTAGACGTATGCGAGGACGGTGCCGCGGGCGTCCTTGGTGCTGGTGACCAGCGAGCGGTCGTCGTACTCGGTGTGGACGGCGCCCTTGTCCGGGTCCGTGGTGTCGGTGAGCCTCCCCATGAGGTCGTACGTCCAGGTCCAGGCGTTGCCCGCGGGGTCGGTGGCCTTGGTCATCTCACCGCGCGGGCTGTACTGGTAGGTCGTGGCGTCGTACGCGGCCTCGGCGGCCCGGGCGTGCAGCAGGCGCAGTTCGCTGGTGTTGCCGCGGGCGTCGGTGACCGTGGTCTGCGCGGTACCGCCCACGGGCGGGATGACCGTGGTGCGGTCGCCGCCGTAGATCGTCTTCGTGATGCCGAGGACGGTGCCGCCGTCGCCGTTGCCGGCGATCTCCCGGACCTCGGTCTCGCGGCCCAGGCCGTCGTAGGCGTGCCGGTTCTGGGTCTCCACGCTCAGCGCCTTCTCGGGCTTGAGGAGCGTGGCCGAGGGCGCGTCGGTGATGTAGTAGGTGGCGAACTCCTTGGCGACCAGGCCTCGTTCGTCGTAGAAGGTGTCGGCGAGAAGCGCTCCGCCGTTCGGGCCGGGGGTCTGGGACTGGCGGGTGCGCAGGAAGCCGTCGTAGAGGGTGTACGAGGTGTCCTGCGCACCGGAGTTGCCGATGGTCTTCATGCTGACGACGGTCGGCTGGCCCTCGGCGATGGAGTAGCCGAACTCGTAGCTGGGCGTCTGGCCGGTGGTCCGGTCCGCCCGCCAGACCTTGCTGGTGCGGCCCAGCGCGTCGTACGCGTACGTGGTGACCTTGCCGTTGGTGTCGGTCTCCGTGAGCGGCAGGCCGCGCAGGGTCTCGTAGGCGGTGCTCGACGTCTGCGCGGTGCCGGCCGTCCCGGGGTTGGCGGGAGGTGTGGTCACCGTGCTGCTGGTCGGGAAACCCGTGGTCGGCGTGTACGCGGTGGTGGTGGTCCGGCCGTCGGTGCGGGCGGCCCGGGTGAGGGTGCCCGCCGAGGTGACCGTGACGTCGGCGGTCAGGTCGGTGGTGGTCAGGGCGCGGCCGTAGCCGTCGTAGGTGGAGCTGGACTCCAGGTAGACGGCGCTGGTGCCGCTGTACGTCTTGAGCTTCGCGGTCCGGGTGACGTCGCCCTTCGTCGACGCGGCGCCGTAGGCCCCGCCGTCGTAGGCCGTGCGGACGTCGGACATGACGTCGGCCGGGCGGTTGGTGGTGGCGTCGCACGCCTTGGCGACCGTCTCGACGCGGGCGGGGGCTCCCAGCGGGACGCTGCCGGAGACGTAGGTGGTACGGGTGCACTGGTCGTCGGCCGCGGTCGTGGTGTCGCCGAGGTCGTTGGTCTGGGTGACCAGGCCGGTGGTGGTGTCGTGGGTGTCGGCCGACGAGGTGGTCCGCCACTTGACGCCCGCGCCGTCGTCCAGCGAGGTCCAGGTCTTGCTGGAGGCGTTTCCGGTGAGGTTGGCGGTGACGGTGCCCCAGGAGCGGACCTTCTTGGCGGTCTGCTGGTACCAGGGCCGGTTCACGGTCTTGGCCAGCACCTTGCCGCCCGGACCGGAGTAGGTGACCGTCTTGTAGGCGAAGCCGGCCTGCGACTCGTGGTCGGTGATCGCGTCGCCCTCACCCGAATCCAGGGTGACGGACACGCTCTTGGTGCCGCCGGAGGCGTCCTTGCGGTCGCCGTCCATGCCGCGCAGGAAGTAGGAGTCCTCCTGCGACTTCATCGCCGAGGCGCCGCCCTGGCCGCCGGAGCGCACGCGCACGTGGCCGTAACCCCGCCACTGCGACCAGGTCTTGGACTTCTCCTTGGTCATGCCGTCGTCATCGTCGTAGTGCCAGGCGGCACCGTCCAGGTAGTCGTACATCGTGACCTGGTCGGGCGCGCCGCCGGTGCGGTCGGTCTGGGTGACCGTCGAGACGACGTACTTGTTGAACCACTGGAGGTCCGGGTCGGCACTGGTGCTGCCGCCGATGTACTGCGGGAAGCAGCGGGTGGTGTTGGTCGCCGGGGTGGGCAGGGCGTCGAAGGAGCACTCGGACGCCGAGTAGCCGACGTCGATCTGGCCGCCCGACTCGTCGGCGACCGAGGAGAGCCGGGACTTGATGAACGGGGCGTAGCCGTCACCGGTCTTGTCGAGCCGGTTGGCGAGCTGGGTGTAGGCGAAGGTGACCTTCGGCAGGGTGATCGAGGTGTCGCCGGTGCCGTAGCCGGTGCGCTGGACGGAGTCCAGCAGCAGCTGGTAGTCGGTGTCGGCCATGCCCCACCGGTGGGCGAGTTTCCAGCCGTCGACGTTGCTGTAGGAGCCGGAGACCAGGACCTGGGTGGTGACGGAGGTCAGCCGGTTGCGCGTGAAGAACACCGGGGAGAAGCGCCCGTTGTCGCAGTCGGTGCCCGCGGTGCAGTTCATGTCCCACGGGGTGTCGTACCAGTACTGGGCGTCCGTGGAGATGGACGAGCAGGTGGTCGAGGAGTCCGGGATGCACCGCTCGCTGTTGGTGAAGTCGACCTTGGCCAGGGCCTTGGCGGAGTACACGGCGTCGGACTTCAGCCCGTACTCGACGCGGTCCAGGGTGCCGCCGCGCACGTACGGGGTGTCGTCGGCGGCGGTCAGGTTGCGGCCGTAGGAGTTGGTCTCCTTGTCGTAGTAGTACGCGACCGCGTTGCCGTGCGGGTCCACGACGTAGTCGAGGTTCCAGCGCCAACCCTGCTGGCACCAGGACGCCGCGAACGTCGAGGCGTTGCACTGCTCGCCGGAGTCGTCGCCGAAGACCGGCACCGTCCAGGCAGAGTCGGTGGTCTCGTTGCCGCTCGCCCAGCCCGGCAGGCGGTTGTAGCCGAAGTAGTACTGGGTGCCGTCGGGGGTGGTCACCCGCCAGTACTCGTCGTTGCGGGCGCCGTTGGAGCGGACGTCGGAGGTGGAGCCGTAGATCCGGTCGATCTTCGTGCCGTCGTCGTTCTGCAGCTTGAAGGAGTTGGTGCCGTTCGGCACCAGCTCCCCGCCCGAACCGTTCAGCGACAGCGTGGCGTTGTCGTACGCCCAGCACAGGTCGCCCGGCTTGTTGCCGTCGGCGTTGGTGACCCCGTCGTCCGCGCAGCTCTTGTACTTGCGCTCGATGAAACCGGGCGCCAGGTCGAAGCCGTCACCGACCCACGAGGACTGGTTGTTGGTGTCGCCGGTCCGGCCGTCGACACCGCCCGAGGAGTACGAGAGCCCGACCTGCGGGGTCAGCCCGCCGGGCACCTGCGGCACCGGCATGTCGTACGCCCACGAGAACGAACCGCTGCTCAGGTCCGTGTTCCAGGTCGAGGAGGCGGACAGCGAGGTGGCCTTGTAGTCGCCCTTGTCGCTGCTCGCCGCGGCGGTCGCGGCCAGCACGGTCGCCGAACTCGCGCTCAGGGAGACCGATTTCGCGGTCAGCGTCTGCCGCTCGGTGTCGTTGACGGTCTGCACCGGGGTGGCCGTGCGGCACTGCCTCTTCTGCGGGGTGGTCAGCGCGCAGGCCGGGAGGCTGACCAGGGTGAGCCGGGAGGCGTAACCGCCGCCGTACAGGCCGGCGAAGGAGGAGTAGTCCAGCCCGGCGCGCACCTTCTCGTCCCGTGCAGTCTTCTGACGGGGTGTCAGGGTGAAGACCGGTCCGTCGACGCCCGCCTTGCGCGAGGCCGTGCGGGACAGCGTGCGCACGGTGTAGGGGGCGGTGTCCCGCTCGGCGGCCAGGGTGAGGGGGGATCCCTTGACCCGGGCGGCTTTCTGATGGACCGTCACCTCGGTCTCGGTCGTCTTCGGCCAGGCCGTGGCCGGTGCCTCGGCGGGCGTCCGGGGGCCCTTCGTCACCTTGCGGGGCACCGCCTTGCCCGCCCGGACGACGTCGACCGGCGACTCGGCCTTCGGCGGCGCGGGCTTGCGCCAGCCCTCGGCGACGGCGGGTGCCGCGGAGGCCTGGAGCAGGGTCGCGGTCAGGACGGCGGCCGTGGCCAGCGCCACCCGGTGCCACGGCCTGCCCGTTCTCGGGCGGGGTCGGATCTTCATGCGCGTCTGTCTTCCTCCCGTTGAGTGCTCCACGGGCGGCGGGCGACCGCGCGCGGTGGAGCGACATGCGTGGTCGGGGAGGGGCCCGTCGGCCCCTCCCCTGTGGCGATGCCGGTCAGTCGCCGCTGGGTACAGCCGTCTCGACGCCCGGCATGCCGACGGCGAGGTGGTCGATCTGCGTCTCGGTCAACGCGCCCTGGAACACCCAGACGTCGGAGAGCGCACCGGGGAAGTACTGGCCGGAGGTGGTGCCGACGGTGTCCCGGCCGAGTTGCAGCGTCTTGGCCGCCTTGTACGTCAGCGCGTCGTCGGTCCACGAGACGGTGTCAGTGCAGCTCGCGTCGTCCTGCACCCCGTCCTCGTCGGCGTCGGCGCAGGCGGTCTCCTGGAGCTCGCCGTTGACGTAGAGGCGGACCTCCTTCGAGAAGCCGTCGTAGACGAGCGCCACGTGGTTCCAGTCGGTCGGGCTGTAGAACATGCCGTTGCCGATGTCGGAGACGGCGGCGGAGGTGCTGTCCGCGCTCGCCGTGGCGATCCGCCAGCGGCCCGGATCGGTGTCCGGAGTGGCGCTGGGTTCGTAGCGCACCGAGAACGCGCTCTTGGCGGCCCCGGGTGCGCTCATCACGGTCACCGGGCCGGTCGGGACGGCCGCCGTCTGGACGTAGGCGCTGACGGTGAAGCTGGCGCTGGTGTCGACCGGGACGACGGAGGCCGCGGCGTAGTCGTCCGTGCCGTCCAGGACGACGGCGCCGTCGACCCAGCCGTAGCCCGGCGCGGCCGTGGCGGCGCCGTTGTACAGGGTCATGGCGTTGCCGACCGTGGAGGCGTCCGGCGAGGTCACCGGAGTCCCGCCGGCCGTCTCGAACTTCCAGCGGCCCTTGACGACCGCGCGCTGCTTGAACAGCTGCTGCACCTCACCGGCGGACACCGGCCGGTCGAAGAGCCGCACGTCGTCGATCTGCCCGGGGAAGAACGAGGTGGCCGCACCCTGGAACGCGCTGGCACCGATCTGCACCGGTCCCCCGGCGTACCAGGTCGAGGGCAGGGCGACGGTCCCGGCCAGGCTCCCGTTGACGTACAGCGAGAGCTTGTCGGCCTCGGTGTCCTGCACACCGACCAGGTGCGTCCACTCCCCGCCGTACGCGGTGGTGCCCGTGGGCTGCATGGCCCGCACCACCGTGGAGTCGGCGGTGTCGGCGCTGTGCTGGTTGAACACCCAGCGGTCGTAGGCGCTGGAGTAGTACAGCTCCGGCCCCGTCACGGCGCTGCCGGTCTGGGAGGCGACGCTCGCGGCGTGTGTTGGTTTGGTCTTCGGCAGCTTCACCCAGGCCGAGACGGCGAAGCTGTACGAGGTGTTGATGTGCGGGCCGCCGGTGGCGGCGTAGTCGTCGGTCCCGTCCAGGGTCAGCGCGTTGCCGTCGATGCCTGCCGATCCGGTGGTGGCGCCGCCCTTGAGGACCGCGGGGTTCACGTCGGCCCGGCCGCTCAGCGCGGTCGCGTCGGCGGCGTCGTCCATGTGGAAGACCATGCGGGCAGGGCGGCCGCCGGTGAGCGAGTTCGAGCTGTAGAGGTTCGCGATCTCGTTGGCCGTCAGCGACTTCTCGAAGGTCTTCACCTCGTCGATGGCGCCGGGGAAGAACGCCTGCGGCGTGCCGTCGCCCGCACCGGCACCGATGAACATGCCGCGCCGGGCGTTCCAGGCCGTGGTGTGTGCGATGGTGCCGGCCAGTGTGCCGTTGACGTACAGCCTCAGCTGCTTGTCAGTGGCGGAGTAGACGCCGACAAGATGCGTCCACTCCCCGGCCTTGACCCCGCCGGCGGCGGCCTGCATGGCTCGGACGGGGGTGGCGTCGGGGCTGTCGGAGCTGTACTGGTTGAACACCCAGCGGTCGTACGCCTTGGAGTAGTACAGCTCGAACCCAGGTGCGTTGTTCCCCGGTTGGGAGGCCACGACAGCCGCTCCGGACGGCATCGCGGACAGCTTCGCCCAGGCGGACACCGAGAAGCTGATGTCGGTGTTGACGGTGGCGACGTCGGTGGCCGCGTAGTCGTCGACGCCGTCGAACTGCACCGCCTTGCCGAGCTTGCCCTCGACGTCCGGCGTCGGGCCGCCGTTCAGAGCCGCGGGCAGTTCGGGTGCGCTGCCCGCCACCTGGGTGGCACCGGCCGCCTCGTCCATGGACCAGTCGGCCCGCTCGCGCTGCCCCGCCTTGACCCGGAACTGGTAGGTGCGGATCTCGGAGCCGTTGCCGGCGGAGTCGAAGGACCGCGCGGTGAAGGTGTTGAGGCCCGGCTTGAGCGGCAGTACCGGGATGGTCTTGGCCGCTCCACCCGAGGTGGTGACGGTGTTGGTGGAGACCGGGTCGCCGTTGACGCCGTACCAGTACTTGGTCACGTCGGAGACGGCGCCGGTGATCACGAAGTCGCCGTACTGGCCGACTCCGTCGTACCAGGGGTCGTCGGGATCCTCGGGGTTGATGGCCGGGTAGATGGCGGAGGAGATGCTCGGTGCCTTGGGCACGCTCGTGTCGTACACGAAGTAGCAGGCGGTCGGGTCTCCGGTGTAGGACCACGGCGAGTACTGGGCGCCGTCGTAGGAGTGGACGTACCAGTTGATCGACTTGTTGGGGGGAATGGAGGACGGCAGGGTGATCGTGAAGTCCGAGCCGGACTTCTTCGCCGTCGTCAGCCCGGACTTCCAGCGGGTGACCACGCCCTTGCCGTCACCGGTGTCCCAGCTCGCCCGGAACTCCACGGAGACGGAGTCGCCGTCGGGGTCGGTGACGTCGTTGGCGGAGATCTTGCCCAGGGTGCGCACCCGCGCGGCGCTGGAGGGCTGCTTGCAGGTGCCGCCGTACTCCATGGTCAGCTGCGACATCTTGATCTGCGGCGGGGGCCGGTTGTACTGCACGCGCAGATAGGCGTCGTCCGAGAACCGCTTCCAGCCGTACTCGTCGCTCTCGCTCGACGCCTTCAGGCCGAAGGTCATCGTCGACCACTTCTTGTCCGCCGCCTGCTGCACCGCGGACTTCACGTCGAACTCCGCGTCCTTCGCGGCGCAGCCGGTGTATCCGTAGGCGAAGGACGCCGTCCTGAGGTGGTCGATCCAGAAGCCGCTCGCGTTCTGCGAGTTCCACGTCGTCGACGAGGAGATGTCCTTGGTGCGCCACAGCTCCACGCTCCGGGCCGAGCAAGACGCCGACCAGGTGTTGCGGACCACGAACTCCGCCTGGAGCACGCTCCGGCCGGCGAACTTCGAGGTGGGAATGCGGTAGAAGAGCCGCTTGGTGTCGTACGGCGCGCAGTAGGACCAGCCGCAGTAGCCCATGCCCGCGTCCGAGTCGCCGTTGAACTTCCACTGCGGCGACGAGGCCCAGTACTTGGAGGCCATCGTCCAGGCCGTGGCCTTCGGGGAGTACCACTGGGGGTCGATGAACACGGGGTAGACCGTGTCCTTGCCCCGCAGCACGTCCTTGTCCGGCGTCAGCACGAGCGCGTCCTGCGCGGCGGGGACGTCCACGGCGACCGGCGCCACGTTCGCGGACTCGGCGGCGCCGGCCTCAGCGAAGCCGGGGGCGGCGGTCTCTGCGGTGACCGTGGTCTTCGCGGGGGCGGCGGACTGTGTTCTTGCGGCCGCGGTGTCGGCGGGCGCCTCGGTGCCGGCGGTGGGCGCCTCGGTGCTGGAGTCCCACATCACGGGGCGGGGGGCTTCGAAGACGGCGCTTCCGGCGCCCTGGTCGATCGCCGCCAGGCCCCCGTCGGCGGTCTCCTTCACCCGCATGCCACCGGCGTCCAGCTTCAGACGCAGTTCGCTCAGTTCCGTACTGGCCGCGGCCTCGGCCGACTTGACGACCAGGAGCTGGGTGAAGCCGTCCTGCTGCGCCGTCATGCGCAGGTCAACCTGAGGCAGTACGTCCGGATAGGTGACGGTGTTCCCGTTCAGCTCCGGGGACGGCAGCTTCCCGGGCCAGGACAGCGCGAGTTCACGGCCGCTCTTCGTCATCCGCACCAGCGGGGCGGCCCCTCCGCCCGAGAACGCCAGGCCGACGCTCGTGGCCCCGGGCACCACCGTCCCGTCCGCGCTCCGGATCAGAGTGGTGTCGATGTCGCGCCACTCGCCGCCCACCCGGGTCCGCACCGGACGCAGATGCTCCCGGGCCTCCAGGTTCCCCTCCGGGGTGGCGAACACCTCGCTGCTCTCCCCGCGCATCGAGGTGATCTCGACGAGCTTGCCCGTACGCTCGGCCTCGGCCAACGCCCTGGTGTCCTCGCCCGCCCCCTCGCCTCCGGCGGCATCGGCCGCCCCGCCACTCCCGCCGAGCGCGCCGGTCCGGGCGGCCGAGGCGCCGGAGGCTCTCTCACCGGTCACCGCAACGGCACCCTCGGATGCGCTCACCGCGAGCACGACGGCCGCGGAAAGCACGACGCCGACCGTACGCAGCCGACGTCTCCCCCCATACGTAGGCATGTGAACTGCTCCCCCACAAAGCAAAGTTGAGCCATGACCGGATGTGGTCGATCAGGCATTAAGGCTGCAACTTAAAGGCACTCACAACGTTCTCACCAGAGACTCACAAAGGCCCACAGGGAACAAAGCTCACAAAAAGATCATGCATACGCTGTGATTCAATTCACATACAAGAGGGGCGGCACCCCCGCACAGGGTGCCGCCCTCTCTTCGTGATCCGGAACCGCCGCCCATCGGTGAGGGTCGG
>NZ_JBWLKM010000146.1:0-12649 GCF_059026085.1 Streptomyces sp. a15
GGCCTTTCGTCCGGCACGCCGAGAGCACGCACCGGACACCGCGGGCACCGCACAGGACTTTCGAAACACCCCCTAGGTCGACCCCGACCACCCCGCCCACGTCCTCTACACCCATCCCACCCCTCAGCCCGACCTCCGGTCCGGCCCAGCCCAGCGGTATCAACCCGAGCCGAGCCGAGCCGGGCCGGACCGGACGGCTCCCAGGGGGTGGGGAAGCCGCGATCGGGGTCGCGGCCCTGTTCGAGGTCGAACGGGGCAAAGTCGACTACGGGCGGGCCCGTTGTCACACAGTTCGGGTTCTCGGGACCCGACAGCCAAGACGCTCCCAGCGACTGACGAAACCCAGCCGACGCCCCCCAACTCCCAGCCAGCCGGGGCTCGCGGGACATGGCCGCCCGGTCTGCCATCGGCTCCGCCGTCACGACGATGCGCTTCGCGTGTTGTGCTGCTGACTGCCGCGATCGGCGACCCCGGTAACGGTTCGACGGCTTCGCGGAGTCCTGGCACAGTGGCGCACTATGGCGAACGTCGAGCTCCTGACACGCGGGACGCACCGCTCATCAGAACCAAGACCGCGGGCTGAGCACTGGTCGTTCGGGTAGGCGCCGGCCAAGCCATGGTTCGGGCCACGAGGAGTCCGTCTGACGCGCAAGCCAGCGCGTACGTGGCCGCCGTTCGATTACAGGTCCTGGTGGGCATCAGCGGAGCCGCTGGAAAGCTACGCGCAGCGCAGCGCACCGACCGTGGACTGAGCCGGCGTCACCACGTCAGGGTCAGCGAACCTCCGACCGGCAGGGTGTGCCAGCGGTCGGCGTACTCGTCGAACCGGGACACGATCCGGTCGACCACCGAGGGGATCTCCCCCGCCGTCACATACGCCGGCAGCTCCCGCGCGTGGCCGTGCCGCACCTCCCATACGGGTACGGCGATGCCCGCCAGCTCCTCCGATCTGGCCATGTCGGCCTTCGCCTGAGGGGATGACTGCACTCGCTTCGACTTGCGACGCCGGGCTGCCTTGGCGCGCTCCGCGGGGTCGGCCGGCCAGAACAGGCCGTTGTCACCGGCGGCCAGCCGCCCGTAGACCCCGAGCTTGATGCCCGCCTCCGCCTCGACGAGGAAGTGCACCAAGTCGTGGGGAAGATACGGATGCCCACCGGGCCCGTTGCGCGGAGCGAGCGCGGCACCGGTCTCGCGGTGCACGGCGATGTCGTAACTCGTACCGGGCCCCTTGGTGAAAACAACGCGCATGCCCTGCACGCTAGGTGGACTGCCCGTCGTACGCACCTGGTTTTCCGGTGCGCGTGGCGGGCTCGCCACCTGTGTTGCGGCAGTTGCGACGCCTCAATGGCTGAAAGGACACGGAGGCGCGGCGAACGCGTGAGGACACCGACGGAGATGACTGTGACGCCGTTCAGCGGCCCCAGGGAGTGGCTTGAGTCGGGACCACTTGGCGATGAGGATCTCTGAAACCTCCACCGCAGTTCGGTTGATCCACCAGACTTCCCGTTGTTTCCCGACGGAGAAGGGACGGCAAGCATGGCGAAGAGCGCACTTCTGGTGATGGACGTCCAACGGGACATCGTGGCCATCGCCGACGACGGTTCCGGATATCTGCCGCGCTTGCGCAGGGCGATCGACGGTGCCCGGGCTGCCGGCATCCCCGTGATCTACGTGGTGATCGGGTTACGGCCGGGTGATCCAGAAGTCAGCCCTCGCAACAAGGTGATCACAAACGCCGTGCGGGCCGGCCTGTTCACCGAGGGTGCCCCTGGCACCGAGATCCATGACGACGTCGCGCCCCAGCAGGGCGACGTCGTGGTTACCAAGAGGCGGGGGAGCGCGTTCTCGGGCAGCGACCTCGACCTGGTACTCAGGGCTCGCGACATCGACAGCCTTGTTCTCACCGGCATTGCCACCAGCGCTGTAGTGCTGGCCACCCTGTGGCACGCCATCGACCTGGAGTTCGGCCTCACCGTCCTGGCGGATGCCTGCCTCGACACCGACCCCGAGGTGCACACGATGCTCATCGAAAAGCTCTTCCCGCAGTGGGCAGATGTCCTCGCCGTCGAGGACTGGCTCAAAGCCATCGCACGGCAATAGCGGGAGGCGGTTCGGACCCTCGTGTGCGTGTCGAGACGGCATCGTCTTCCGCGCTGCCGACATGGAGCGAGCCAGGCGATCGGACTCGGTGCCGGTCTCGATGAGGGTGGCGTTGAAGGTGAGCCTGTCCAGTTCGAGATGGCCGAGTTCATCGATTTCGAGAACGTGTTGAACTGACGCACGCCCTCGAGGACTTCGGCCGAGTTGCGCCGTGCCGGGTGGATTGAGCGGCTGGGGGACTGGGCGCGCAGCGTGATGCACGGCCCTGCCTACTTCGCTCCGTCGGAGATGGCGGAGCGAAGTAGGGAGGGCCGCGAAGTGACCGGCACGGCCGGCGCCTTAGCCGATGCGGGCTCCTGCGCCGCCGACACGGACGCGCGGATCACCCGCGCGGAGCGTCACCGTGAGTTCCCCAGGGCGGCCCAGGTCCTCGCCCTGGTGCAGGGTGAGGACGGCATCCTCGGGGACCAGGCCGAACTCACGGGCGTACGCACCGAACGCGGCGGCCGCGGCCCCGGTCGCCGGGTCCTCGACGACGCCGCCGACGGGGAACGGGTCACGGACATGGAAGACGGTGGCCGACTCCCGCCACACCAGCTGGACCGTGGTCAGGTCCAAGCGGTGCATCAGGACTTCGAGGCGCGCGAAGTCGTACGCGAGATCCGCGAGGCGGGCACGTGTCGCCGCCGCGAGAACGAGATGTCGGGCGCCGGCGAACGCGATACGGGGCGGGAAGGCCGGGTCGAGATCGGTGGCGGGCCAGCCGAGCGCGGCGAGCGCCTCCGCGAGGTCGGCGTCGGCGATCTCCTCGATGTGCGCCTCCACACTGGTGAGCGTGGCCCTGACGGTCCCGCCTTCCTCGGTCACCTCCACCGGCACGGTGCCGGCCCGCGTCGCGAACACCAGCTGCCCCGGGCCCATCCGCTCGGCGAGCGCGACGGCGGTCGCGACGGTGGCGTGCCCGCAGAACGGCACCTCGGCCTTGGGGCTGAAGTAACGGATGCTGTACGCGCGCCCCTCCTGGCCGCCGAGGCCTTCCGGGGGCGCGGTCAGGAACGCGGACTCCGAGTATCCGAGCTCGGCGGCGATGGCCAGCATGTCGCTGTCGTCCAGGGCGGTGGCGTCCAGAACGACACCGGCGGGGTTTCCGCCGTCGGGGGCACTGGAGAAGGCGGTGTAGCGCAGTACCTCGGGTCGCGGCGCGTTCGTCGTCATGCTCGCGGCAACGCGGGGCGGGCCTGCGGCTATTCCTGGACACGGGCGGAGTCAAAGACGGACGCCCGCGGCGGAGCCGTACCGAGGAAGGGCAGTCGGAACCCGGACCCGGCCTCACGCCACCCGGGCGAGGCTGAGACCGGCCCGTTGCCCGGCGACACAGAGGTGGCGCCGGACCGCTGCACACCTACACGGCGATCTCGTCCAGGAGGTGAGGGCCGTTGTTGCGGACGTTGTTGACGGATGGGGAGACCGGCCGGGCGTCCAGGTGACCGTCGGCGGGCTGGGTGAGCAGGGCGCGCAGGTCGTCCGGGTCCTGGTGGCGGGGGTCGAGCCACGCGTCGTAGTGGTCCGGTGGGAGGGCGAGCGGCATGCGGGGATGGACTCGGCCGGCCGCGTCGGTGGCCTCGGTGGTGAGGATGGTGCAGGTCACCAGCCAGGCGGCAGGGTCGTCGTCCCGCCGGATTTCCGGATTGCGCCAGTACTCGTACAGGCCGGCGAGCGCCATGACCTGCTCGTCCTCTGGATGGATGAAGTACGGCTGTTTGCGTGCCTTGCCGGTGGCGGGGTCCTTGGCCTGCTCCCACTCGTAGAAGCCGTCGGCCGGCAGCAGGCAGCGACGGCGGGCGAATGCGCGGCGGAAGGCGGGTTTCTCGTGCACGGTCTCGACCCGTGCGTTGATCATCCGCGCGCCGATCTTCAGGTCTTTCGCCCAGGAGGGCACCAGGCCCCAGCGCAGCGGCCGCAGCTCACGCTCCGCCGCTTCGGCATCGTCCTTCTCGCGTGGGACGCGCTCGAGGACAGCCCACACGTTGTCGGTCGGGGCCACGTTCCAGTTCGGGGCCAGTGCCTCCTCGGCACGCCAGTCGGTGACCTGGAAGAGCTGGACCAGGTCCTCGGGGCTGCGAGTGGAGGCGTAGCGACCGCACATACAGACCACTGTGCCACCGCCTCCTCAGCCCGCAAGCATGCTGGTGCATGTCGTATGGATGGATGTCCGGACCACGCCGCTGCCCTCGGGACAGATCGGGTACTTGTCCGTCAGCTGCCGGTCCTCGGAGCCGGTGCAGTTCCATGCGGCGTTGGCATTGGCCGTTCCGTAGCCTGGGTGACGACGTCCGTTGGTGCCAGTTCTCCGACGAAGCCGCGAAGGACTCGGCCGCTGTCGCGGAGAACGCGGAGAACGCGGCGGACCCCAAGGACTCCAAGGACTCCAAGGACTCCAAGGACTCCAAAGGCGTCAGCGTCTCGTTCAAGACCGGCACCGTCACCTGTCTGGCTCCGGGCAAGTACATCGTGGCGGTCACGGGCAAGGACGACAGCAGTTCCTCGTCGCCGAGGACCCGCCAAGGTCGAGGTCAGCAACGGCATAGCTGCCACCATCCGGGACGACCACTGAGCAGCGTCCCCCACCGGGGCTGGCCCCGCGTGCAGCCGCTCCGGCACGCGCGGGCCCGCCGCGGCACAACCGGCCGACGGCCATGGTGGTCAGCCGGGCAGCCCCAGCGCGGTGCCTCTTCGTTCGGCTCGACAGGCGTGATCCTCAGGTCGGGACGGTCGCCCCTGGCGGTGATGAGCGCCGAATCCCCCTTCGGCAGGGCGACTTGGATCGCACCGTCGCCCACGGACTCGTACCGCAACGGCGTCCCCTGCCGTCCCGTACCTCGACCGGGCCGGTGATGCCGTGCCGTACGACGCAGGGGGTGCCCGCCTCGCTGTGCAGCCGGATCCAGCGGGTCACCCCGTCCTTGCGTACGGCACTGAGCAGGAATGCCCCCTGGGTACGGAAGTTGTGCACTGTCAGATCCGCCCAGACAGCCGGCAGCGCGGGGAAGACGCGGATGGTGCCGCCCCAGGACTGGCAGACCATGTCGTGCAGGGACTGGGCGGCCGAGAAGGGGGTCTCGATGACCGGGCCCGTTTCCTGGTACATGGTGTTGGGCTGGATGAAGCGGGTCATCAGCTGGCCCAGGTAGCTGAGCGCGTCCTCCCCCCTTGCCCAGCAGCGCCGACATCGAGGCGGCGCCGGTGAACATGTAGTCCTGGTGGGCGCCTTCGAAGCCCACCCAGTGGGCCAGTGACTTCTCGATCAGCGCCCTCTCCTCGGGCGTGCGGCCGGTCAGTTCGTACAGCGGGTAGACGGCCAGGAGATGCGAGTAGTGGCGGTGCGATTTGGCGAAGGGTATGTCCGCGCCGATCATGAAGCCGTTGCCGTCGGTCGGGTAGTCGGCCCGTCTGGCCAGGACCTCACGCCAGCGCGGTGCCAACTCGTCGTCGATCCGCAGGAGTTCGGCGCGTCACCTCGACGGTCAGCGTGGAGAGGGAGTTGTCACCAGGGCGCGGATGGTGAGGGTGCCCCGGTCCGTGGTGAGCGTGCCGGTCAGCTCGGCGTCGCGCAGGCCGAGCCTCCAGTCCAGGCCGGTGATCGTGCCCACCGGCTCCAGCGTGAAGTGGCCGATCGGCAGCCGTGCGAGCCCGAACAGTGAGCCGAACTGCGGGCGGTGGTCCTGCACTTCGGAGTGCTGCACGTTGAAGCGGACGGCTTGCAAGGTGCCGTCCTCGGCAGCCGGTTCGGCGTAGATCCCCGAACCGAGGGAGCCGTTGCCCAGGAACGGGCCCTCGTACCAGGTCTTCGGCATCCGCTGCCAGACCAGGTCGGCGTCGTCGAGGACGGTGCGCCAGGGATCGAAGCCGGCCGGCGTCGCGTTCGCCGCTCCGGCCGGGGCGGGCAGGCCTCCCGCGAGCAGCGTCCCGCCGAGCACGGAGCCGGTGGCAAGCACGGTACGTCTGGACGGACGGCTGAACGGTCGGCTGTACGGGCTGGGCATCGCCCTCCTTGAGGCTCGTACGACTCACGGAGATTCATCGGATCTATCCCAGAGCGCAGGGGGGAGAGATGATGCAACATGTCGTCAATACATCCAGAAGAGATCCGATGTATTGAGTCGTACGAAGATGCCAGGCGCGCCGGAGCACGCACCCCGCCGCGCGCCTCACCCGCTACGCAGCGGGCGGCGCGGGGAGACATGGCCAAGCGCCGCGCCAGGCAAGAGGCGGACGCATTCACGAGCATGGACAGCCGTGCGGCCGCTCGCAGACCTGGCACCCACGCCGACATGGAACAAAGATCAGAGTTCCGCTGCACACCCCTTGACCCACTCGCCGTCACCGACCGCATAATGGCAAGCCATCAGTCGTCCACATATCTAAACCTGGTTTTCTCTTATGGACAGTCCGTGATCGACTCGGTTCGGTCGAGCGAGCGCACACGGGCCATGGAGGCACAGTGACCGGTTCAGGCTCAGTGACCACTCGTGCGAGCGCCCCTCGCCCCCGACAACGCGCCGCGGGCGCGTTGCTGTCCGTCCTCACGCTCGTGGGCGTCTCCGCTTGTTCCGTCGCCGGTGCCGACCCCATCGGCGAAGGTCCCGGCACCCTGCGCATCGTCCTGCCCGAGGAGCCGCCGACCCTGGAGCCCTGTGACGCCTCGCTCACCGCGACCGGACGAGTGACCCGCGCCAACATCACGGAGGCCCTCACGGAGCGCGATCCGTCCACCGGTCGACTGGAGCCGGCCTTGGCCGTCAAGTGGGCACGCGCCTCCGCCACTTCATGGACCTTCACCATCCGCCAGGGCGTCACCTTCCATGACGGTTCGCCCTTCACGGCCGCCGCGGCCGCGTTCTCGATCAAACGCGCCACCGATTCGGCCATCGACTGCAACGTCGACGGATACATCTTCAGCGACAGCGAGGTCACCGCCACCGCCGTCGACGACGCGACGCTCGAGGTCAGGACGGCCGAGCCCGACCCGATCCTCCCCTTACGCCTGTCGTTCGTCGAGATGGTGCCGACGAGTACGGACCCCGTGTCCCGGGTGCGTGAGCCGATCGGGACCGGGCCGTACCGGGTCGACGAGTGGAGCCAGGGCCGCTTTCTGCGGCTCAAGCGCTACGCCGACTACTGGGGCGAGACCCCCGAATTCGCCGCGGCCAAGTACGTGTGGCGGGCGGAGGGCAGTGTGCGCGCGGCCATGGTCACCAACGGCGAGGCGGATGTCGCCATCGGGCTCGCCCCCGAGGACGGAGCGGGCGACCGCGCGGTGGAGTTCACCACCAACGAGGTCTCGTACCTCAGGATCGACGCCACCGAGGCACCTCTCGACGACATCCGGATCCGCCGGGCCATCAACTACGCCATCGACAGGGAAGGGCTGGTCACGGCCGTCTTCTCGGGCCGCCCCAGCGGGCAGCTGGTGTCGAAGGGCGTCACCGGGTACAACCCGCGGATCAGGCCGTGGCCGTACGACCCGGAGCGCGCCAAGGAACTGGTGGCCCAGGCCCGCGCCGACGGCGTACCGACCGGCACCACCATCACCCTGATCGGCCGCAACGGCATCTACCCGAAGGCCGCAGAGGCCATGGAGGTGGTGCAGGACGGCCTGCTCAAGGCCGGACTGAAGGTCGAGATCAAGATGCTCGACGTCAACGCCTGGCTGGAGTACCTGCTGCGCCCCTTCCCCAACGGCAAGGGCCCCACCCTCCTCCAGGCCCAGCACGGCAACCAGGCGGGAGACGCCGCCTTCACGATGGGACAGATCTACGGCAGTGAGGGCGCGCAGAGCAGCTACGGCACCCCCGCGCTCGACGCGGCGATCGAGAAGGCCCAACTGGCCTCCGGTGTCCAGCGGCAGAAGGCGTTCGCGGAGGCCTTCGCCCAGCAGAACGACGAGGTCGTACGCGATGCCGTGATGGCCAACATGACCGGCATCCTGGCCCTCTCCCCCGACATCCGCTACCGGCCGGACTCGGCGACCAACGACGAGATGCGGCTCGCCGACATGCGCCGCGCGGACTGAGGGAGGAGCGGACCGATGTTCATCATGCTGCGCCGCCGCGCGGTCTCCAGCGTCATCCCCCTGCTGGTCGTGGTCCTCGGGGTGTTCTTCCTGGCCCGCCTCACCGGAGACCCCGCCAATCTGTATCTCCCGCTCAGTGCGACACCCGAGATGAGGGCCGAGTTCGCCGCCCGCAACGGCTTCGACCAGCCGCTGGTCAGCCAGTTCGGCGACTACGTGGCACAGGTCGCCCGTCTCGACTTCGGTGAGTCGCTGCGCACCGCCCAGCCGGCCGGCGAGGCGGCGCTGCGGGCCTTCCCCGCCACCCTCCAACTGGCCGGGTGGACGATGCTGCTCGCCCTCGTGGGTGCCGTGGTGATCGGCAGTCTGGCGGCCTACCGTCCCAACTCGGCGACCGACCGGATCGCGAGCTTCCTGTCCTCGACGGCCGCCAGCGTCCCCGACTTCTGGTTCGCCATCATGGGGGTGCTCGTCTTCGCGGTGACGCTGGGCTGGCTGCCCACCTCCGGCACGAACGGCGCGACGGCCTGGGTCCTGCCAGTGGCCACGCTGCTCATCCGGCCCTTCGGGGTGCTGGTCCAGGTGGTCCGTGGCGCCATGGTGTCCGCGCTGTCGGCCCCTTACGTCAAGGTGGCGCGCAGCAAGGGCGCCAGCGAGGGACGAGTGGTCTTCGGACACGCCCTGCGCAACGCCGCGGCACCGGTGCTCACGGTTGCCGGTGACCTCGCCGTAGGTCTCGTCAACGGCGCGGTCGTCGTCGAGACGATCTTCGGCTGGCCGGGCATCGGCAAGCTCATGATCGACTCGGTGCTGCAGCGGGACTTCGCGGTCCTGCAGGCGGCTGTGCTGGTGACCGCTCTGGTGATCTTCGCGCTCAACATCCTGGTGGACATCTGCCACGCGCTCCTCGACCCACGTGTGCGACTGCGGGCGGCGGCGTGAGTCAAGGAGGGGACATGCTCCGGACGGAGCCGAACAGCGGCCAGGACAACGAGCCCGGCCTGAAGGCGGACAAGCAGGCGTCGGACCTGAAGGCGGACAAGCAGGCGTCACGTCCCAGGTGGCCCGCTCTGCTCCTCCAGGACCGGTTCGCCTTCGCGGCGGCGCTGGTGCTGGTCGCGGTCGCGGTGTGCGCCGTACTGGGACCTTTCCTGGTCGGGGATCTGGCGACGCGTCAGAACCTGCGTGATCCGGGCCGGCCGCCTTTCAGCCTCGACCACGGCTGGGCCTACGTACTGGGCAGCGATTCCCTGGGGCGGCCCGTCGCCGCACGGCTGATAGCGGCGGCCGGCACGACGATGTCGGTGGCCGTGCCCGCGGTGCTGTGCTCACTGGTCGTCGGTTCGATCTGGGGCATGTGGGCGGGCTTTCACGGGGGTTGGCGCGAGAACGTGTCCCTGCGGATCGCCGACGTCATCCTCAGCTTCCCGTCCCTGCTGCTGGCCGTCGTGGTGCTCTACGTCTTCTCGCCGAGCGCCGCCGCCATCGTGCTGGTCCTGTCCGTCGCCCGGATCCCCGTCTATCTGCGCACCGCGCGAGCGGAGTCCGCCGAGCTGCGCAGCCGGCTGTTCATGGACGCGGCCCGCACCTTCGGCACCGGCAGCTGGGCGTCCATCCGACGCCACGTCGCTCCCACGGTCCTGCCCACCCTGCTCACCGTCGCCGCCCTCGACTTCTGCTTCGTGATGCTGACCGAGTCGTCGCTCAGCTTCCTGGGGATCGGCATCCAGCCGCCGGACGTGAGCTGGGGACTGATGGTGGCTCAAGGACGGCAGGAGTTGAGCAGCGCCTGGTGGATCGCGGTCTTTCCCGGTCTCGCCATCGTCGTCACCACCGTGTCGGCGACCGTCCTAGCGGCCTGGGCCCGGTTGTCGACGGACCCGGGGCAGCGGTGGCGGCACGGTCTGCCGGGCCGCCGGCGCATGCTGCGCCGCCGTGCGGCGGCCGACCGCGGCGCGAAAGCATCGGTCCCGGTGGACGAGCGCGAGGCAGCCGCCTCGACGCGCGCCGTCGAGCACGACACCGCTGCGCCCGGCCGCATCGTCGGGCATGACGGGCATGACGGGCATGACGGCCATGACTCCGCCGGACCCGGCCCGGCCCTCGGGCACCGCACCACCGCGCCGGTTCCCGCGAGCGCATCGCCGCAGCCCGACGCCCTGGTCGTGGAAGACCTCTCCGTCGACATCCACACCCCGGCCGGCCCGGCCGCCGTGGTGCGCGGCGTGAGCTTCTCCGTACGCTCCGGCGAAACGCTGGCCCTGCTGGGCGAGTCCGGATGCGGCAAGAGCATGACCGCGCACGCCGTCGCCGGTCTGCTCGAACCCGCCGCGGAAGTCGTGGGCGGACAGGCCCGGTTGGACGGCGACGACCTGCTCGCCCTCTCGGGCAGGTCCAGGCGCAGGCTCGCCGGCCCCGGCCTGGGCATCGTCTTCCAGGACGCCCTCAGCGCGCTCAACCCCGTCCACACGGTGGGCGCGCAGCTCGCCGAACCGTTCCGTATCCACGAGAGGATGTCCCGTCGCGCCGCGCGGGCCAAAGCGGTGGAACTGATGGAGCGGGTCGGCATCCCGGAGGCCCGCTCGCGGGCAGGCGCCTACCCGCACCAGTTCTCCGGAGGTATGCGGCAACGGCTGCTGATCGCCATGGCGGTCGCGCTGCGCCCGAAGGTTCTGCTGGCCGACGAGCCCACGACGGCACTCGATGTCACCGTGCAGGCCCAGATCATGGATCTCCTCGGCGAACTGCGCGGCGAGCAGCGGATGGCGCTGGTGCTCATCACCCACGACCTGGGGCTCGTCTCCGACCATGCGGACCGGGTCGCCGTGATGTACGCGGGTACGATCGTGGAGACGGGCCCCGTGGCCACGGTGTTCGGCAAGCCCAATCACCCGTACACCCGAGGGCTGTTGGAGTCGGTGCCGGCCGAGCAGCACAAGGGCACCCGGCTGAGCTCGATTCCCGGGAGCCCGCCCGATCCCCGCTCCGTGCCCACCGGTTGTGCCTTCCGCACGCGCTGTCCGATCGCCCGCGAGGTGTGCGCCACGCACCGGCCGACACTGATCGCGACCGGGGCCGATCGTGCCGCCGCCTGTCATTTCGGGAAGGAACTCGCCGATGCCTGAGCCCGGGACGCTGCTGGAGGCCGCCGGCCTGGTCAAGAGCTTCGCGGTACCGCGCACCGCGAAGGGCAGTAGGAGGATGCGCGCGGTCGACGGGGTGGATCTGAGCCTGGGCCGCGGCGAGACTCTCGGCCTGGTCGGCGAGTCCGGCTGCGGGAAGTCCACGCTGGCCAGGATCCTGCTGATGCTGGAGCGCCCCGACGAAGGAACCGTTCGTTTCGACGGGGTCGATCCCTTCACCTTGTCGGGCGCCCGCCTGCTCGCCTGGCGTCGCAAGGTCCAGATGGTCTTCCAGGACCCGTTCGGCTCGCTCAACCCCCGGCTGTGTGCGGCGGATCTGATCGGCGAGCCCTGGCTCACCCACCGGGACCTCGTGCCCGCTTCCCGACGGGCGGCGCGCGTGGGCGAGTTGCTGGAGATGGTCGGGCTGCGCGCGTCCGACGCCCGCCGTTACCCGCAGGAGTTCTCGGGTGGTCAGCGGCAGCGGATCGGCATCGCCCGCGCGCTCGCGCTGGAGCCCGAGGTCATCGTCTGCGACGAGCCGGTCTCCGCGCTGGATCTGTCGGTGCAGGCACAGGTTCTCAACCTGCTCGGCGACCTGCGGGACGAGTTGGGGCTGTCGTACCTGTTCATCTCGCACGACCTGTCCGTGGTGCGGCACGTGGCCGACCGCGTCGCCGTGATGTACCTGGGCAGGATCGTCGAGTCGGGCCCCGCGGAGGAGGTCTTCGAGCGCCCGTACCACCCGTACACGGCCGCCCTTCTGTCGGCCGCGCCCTCCTTGGCGGCCGGCGGCAGCAGGGCGAAGCGGGAGCGCATCGTCCTCACCGGCGAGATCCCCTCACCGGCCGACCCGCCGTCCGGATGCCGGTTCCGGACCCGGTGCTGGCGAGCGGAGGACATCTGCGCCGAAACCGCCCCCAGCGCTGTGTTTCCGCTCGCGACGGCATCCCATACAGCAGCCTGCCACTTCCCACTGGAGGAGACACCTGCGCCCAACAGCCGTGCTGCCATGGGCAGATGAGGAGAGCGCGAGGAGAAAACGCCTCTGCGGCGGGGAGTTGCGTGCATGAACTCTTGACGTCTCACTTCGCGACTGGATACTTGCCGACATCCGGCTTCCGGAGCGCCCGTTGTGAACGTTGCGACAGACAGTGATACCTGGGCAGCATTTCGAATACCGTGCGGTCTATCGGCCGGTGCGTCTTCATCGCAACCGTCCCTAAAGACTGAGCGGGAAGTGAGTCCTGTTGCCAGAACCCATGCTCAGCCGAACACCCCGAGCGGTGTTGGGCGTTCTGGTTGCCCGCGTTCGCTCCGCGGTCCGGCGGCACGGATCGTGTCCGTGGTCCGG
>NZ_JBWLKM010000147.1:0-12383 GCF_059026085.1 Streptomyces sp. a15
TTTCGGCCGGTGCGGCGAGAGTGCGTGCCGGGCGCCGTGGGTGCTGTGCGGGACTTTCGAAACACCCCCTAGGCCTCCAGTTCGGCGTTACGCCGACGGGCCGCAGCCAGCTCGGAACGCTCTTTGCTGGTTGCGTCGGGCAACTGCCCGGTGTCCATCAGGTGTTGGCGACGCCAGAATCAGATCGTCTGGTCGGTGGGTACAGGTGCTGCGGGGCGGGGCTCCGCCGGACGTGTCGGACTGTGACCGTGTCGGGCTTGGGCGGGGGGCTGGCCGGGGCGCTGGACTTGGGTCGGCTCTGGCAGGGCGGGCCAGTAATGCTCGGTGAACAGGCGGGCGACCAGCTCGCCTCGGCTGGAGACGCAAGCCTTGGTGAAGATGGTCTTGAGGTGGTCGCGGACCGTGTGCGGGGAGATGAACAGCGTTGTGGCGATCTCGGCGGTGGTCATCCCGCGCGCGATGAGCTGGGTGATCTGGAGCTCCCGCGAGGTCAGGCCGTACGCCTCGGCGACCAGGACCGCCAGGTCGGCGGGCGTCGCGGGCTCGATGACGAGGGCCACCGGGCCGGGCCGGCGGCCGGGGCCGGTGAGGGAGGAGGCGTGGCAGTTCAGCCAGCGGCCTTCGGTGGTGCGGATGCGCACCCGGGCGTTGCCGTGGTCGCGTCCGTCGGCGATGGCCCGTGCCTGGAGGGCCGTGCCGATCAGCCAGATGGGCAGCTTCAGCCCCAGTGGTGAGGGGAAGGACGGCCCCTTCGGCAGCAGCGCGAGGTGATGCCGTGCTTCGTCATTGATCGACATGGCTTCGCCGGACTCGTTGAAGAGGATCAGGCCAGGCGCGGGCGAGTCGGTGCGGGGTGCGGACTCGGGCGGCCGGGCGAACCTGCGCAGCCGCGCGGCCAGCGGGCGGGACAGGTCGGCGAGCAGCGCGATCTCGTCCGGACGGAACGCGTCGGTGGTGCGGAACAGGCTCACCAGGCCCCATGGCCGGTCGCCGATCCGCAGTACGGCGCGCAGTTCGTCGTGCACGCCCTGGCCGAGCAGGAGGCGCCGGAAGCGGGCACTGCGGGCGGGCAGATCGCCGGTGGCCGCGCGCAACCCGGCCGCCGGTACACACGCGCGGGCCAGCTCGCGGAACGGCAGGACGTTCTCCTCCAGGAGTTCGCTCTCCCAGTAGGCGGCACAGCCCTCACCGGAGCCGAGGTTCTCCACCAGCATCGGCGCCGTGATCAGGCCGGTCTCCGGGTCGGCGGCCGTCCACACGGCCGAGTGGAACGGCACCAGCCGTCTCAGCCCGGCCGAGGCCCGGCTGAACAACTCGACCGCGTCGGCGGCCCGTTCTGCGGCCTGCAGCATCGGCCGGCGTGGATCGGTCATGCGCATCCCCTCCGCGGATCAGCCTGCCCGGCCTTCTGCACGGCGCCAACCCCTCGTGTGAGGGGGTCATTCCAGGCCGATCGCCCCTGCGCGGGGGATGGGGTTCTCCGACGGCGTTGGCGAAGGTCGATGAGACACGACCACCGGAGAGGGAGATCATGGATATCGCGATTGTCGGAGGGGGCTCGGCAGCGGTCGGCCTGCTGGACGCGCTGGCCGCCGCGGAGGGCGAGGCCGCCGCCGGGGGCGAGACCGGCACGATCACGGTCTTCGAGCCGTCGCCGCAGTTGTGGCGGGGGCGGCCGTATGGCCCGGACCTGGATTCGGTGCTGGTGAACTCGCCCCCCGCTCTCATGTCGATCCGCAGCGGCGACTTCGGCCACTACGCGGCCTGGCTGGGAGAACGAGGCGCCGACCACGTCGACGAGCTCCTGGGTCAGCCGCTGGTCCCGCGTGCGCTCTACGGCGAGTATCTGGCGCACACCGCCGAGAAGGCCATAGCGGCGCTGGGTGAGCAGGGTTGGCTTGTACGCGTCGTGGCCGCCCGCGTGAGTGAGGTCGTCCGCTCCGGGGCCCGTCTCGTGCTGCGCACATACGACGCACAAGAGCACGAGGCCACCCATGTGGCGATGTGCGTGGGCGGAGGAACACCCCCAGACCTGTACGGCCTCGCCGGCAACCCGGGCTTCACGGCCGACCCGTATCCGGTGGCCGACATGCTCGACCCCGTTCCGGCCGGGGGCGATGTGGCGATCATCGGCAGCGGCCTGAGCGCCGTGGACGTCGTCGTGGCGCTCGCCGCGCGCGGGCATCGGGGGCGGATCACGCTCCTGTCGCGCAGCGGGGTGCTGCCGCACGTCTGGCAGCGCCCGAACGACCGGCGCCCGCGGCACGTGACCGCCGAACGGGTGGCGGGGCTGCACAGGGCGCGGGGGAACGTCACGCTCGACGATCTCATCGGGCTTCTGCGCGCGGAGCTGGCGGACGCGGGGGAGGACTTCGAAGAGCTCGCGGCCGAGCTGCGGGGCACTGAGGCCGAGGACCCGGTCCAGCGGCTCCGGCGGCAGATCGCCGCCATCGACGACCCCCGGATCGGCCGCCGCGTGCTGCAGCAGACGGCGCACAGCGTCGGCCCGTACGCGTGGCGGCTGCTGCCCGAATCCGACCGCGCGTGGCTACGGGGCCATCTCCGCACGGCCACCAGCGTGGCCTCGCCCATGATTCCGGTGAACGCGTCCATCCTGATGCGGCTCCTGGATTCCGGCCAGCTCGCCGTCACTGCCGGCGTCCACGCGATCGAGCCGGTGAACGGGCGGTTCCGGGTGCGGCATGACGACAGCGAACGCACCGCGGAGATCGTCGTCAACGCCGTGAACCCGCCACCGCACGCGGTCCCGGCCGCGGCCCGGCACCTGGTCCGGTCCCTGGTGGACAGCGGACTGGCCACGCTCCACCCGTCCGGCGGCCTGGTCCCCGCCGACCCGCGCGTGCATGTGGTCGGAGACCTGACCGGCGGCGGCTCCTTCATCACCTCAAGCATCCCAGGCGTCGCCGCCCAGGCGTCCGGCACCGCCCAGGCGCTCCGTACACCCTGACAACCCCGCCGAGGCGGGGTGGAGCTTCAGCATCATTTCCCGGCAGTTACCACCAGGCCTGACCCAAAAACTGCCAGCTTCGGTGGGAACTCCAGCAGTCGGCATCCCACTGCCCTGACACAGCCCAGCTCAGGACACATGGCCCTCGTCATGATCGACGAGACTCGCACTCGGCACTGCTGGCACTGCCTCAATGACGCGCCTGTCGCATCGTCAAGAACAGTTTCCGTGCATCGTTTCTCGCTTCGTCCCTGCCAGAAACTCTCGGCCAGGGCGTTGTCGTAGCTCGAGCCGACCCTGCCCATGTTTCTGCGGATGCCGTACCGGTTGCAGACCTGGGCGAACGCGGCTGAGGTGTACTGCGACCCGCGGTCCGCGTGGAAGATCACTCCGGCCACGTTGCCGCCGCGGGCGGCGACCGCGTTCTGCAGCGCGTCGATGACGAGTCCGGCCCGCATGTGCGGGGCCATCGATCAGCCGAGCAACCGGCGGGACCGGATGTCCAAGACGCAGGCGAGGTAGAGCCAGGTCGCGCCAACCTGCACGTATGAGATGTCGCCGCACCACTTCTCGTCCAGAGCGTCGGCGGTGAAGTTCCGCCGGACCAGGTCCGGCACCGGCGGCGCGAGGCGGTCTGGAACCGTGGTGCGCTTCTTCTTCCGCAGGTGGCGGCCGACGATGTCATGCTTGCGCATCAGCCTCGCGACCCGCTTGCGGTTGACCGTGTGGCCGAAGCCGCGCAGTTCGGCGTGGACGCGCAACGCGCCGTAGCTCCCGCAGTGTTCGGCGTGGATCTCGCGGATCTCGGCGACCAGCGTGTCCTCGGCGGCCTGCCGCACAGCCCGCGCTCCGGCGCCGGCGATCCACCGGTAGTAGTCCGAGCGGGAGACATCCAGCACCCGGCATATTCGCTTGACGCCGGACATCTCGGCATGGGCGGAGACGAAGTCCCAAGCGGCGGTCTTCCCTTCATCTCCCGGGCAAAATACGCCGCTGCCCGGCGCAGGATCTCCCGCTCCAGCTGCCATTCCTTCTTGCTCTTCAGCAGCCGGGCGTTCTCCGCCCGCAGCCGGGCCAGCTCGCCCTCCGCGCCGTCCGACGCGCCAGCGACGGCCGGCGGTGCGTCCGCGTCGCGCACCCAGGTCCGCAGCGTGTCGGGGTTGACGTTCAGATCGGCCGCGACGTCCTTGAACGTCCGCCTCCCCGCCGAAGCCCGCCACAACGCGATCGCGTCGGACCGGAACTCCGCACTGTACTTCGAGGGCCGTGCCCCAGAGATCTACACCTTCCAGGATCAACAAGATCCATTGTCAGGTGTGTCCACATCACGGGGATCACCTCAGCCACCCTCTCGCAGAACGTCCGGGCCCCCGGGCTGCGACGTTCCCGCTACCGCGGCCCGCACCCACGTCCAGCACGTCCTCACCGCGATGGCCTGCAACGTCGCCCGTGTCGCCGACTGGATCGACACCGCACCCAGAACGCGACGCCGGGCCACGCACTTCCGCAGTCTGTACTCAGCCACCGCATGACCTACCCAACATCACCAGCAGAGTCCGGTATTGAGGTTAGGTACTACAAGTACCTAACTACATTGGGGTGCAAGGTGACCCGGGAGCCCCTCGTGCCCTCACCGGCCTCCGGCAAGGTGAGACTGCGGGTGCCGAGTCGGAACAGGATGTAGCTGGTGACGGCGACGGCGACGTATCCCAGGATCAGGACCGGGTTCTCGGACTCGTAGGTCAGCAGGCCGTCGTTGGCGGAGTGGAGGAGGGCGACCAGGATGTAGCCGCCGAGGAGGCCGGGTGTGACGGTGACCTTTCCCCGCTTCTGCCAGCTGGTGAAGGCAAGCGCGCAGAGCAGACCGGTCCAGGCCAGGTGGCCGAACGGTTCGGTGAGCCCTCGGCCGATGAGGGTGCGCTCGGCGGCGCTGATGCCATCTGACAGCTCCGCCTGCAGCCCGTAGGACATTGACTCCATGACGGCGAAGCCCAGGGCGCTGGCAAAGCCGAGGGCGACACCGGCGCGGACGTCCCGGTATCTGCCGGTGAGTGCCACCGCGAGCACGGGCAGGAATTTCGCGAATTCCTCGAAGAACCCGACCCGCAAGATCTCGGGACCGGACAAGTCGCGGATGAATTCCGCGTCGAGGAATCCACCGACAGCCAGGGCGATTCCGCCACCGAACAGGAACATGCCCAGCAAAACGGCGGGTGGGACGCTCGTGGCGAAGCCGGTCCTGGTGTGGGTGGCCATGGCGAACGCCAACGGTGCCGCCGCGGCGCCATAGAACAGCGCAGCCGGGATCACAGCCTCGTTGTCGGTGGTCAGCATGATGGTCGCCATCAGGACGGCCAGCGCCGTCATCGACAACCACGTCAGGAACCACGGCCGCCTGAAGAACTGAATCCGGTAACCGAATCCTTCACGCCTCTCCATACTGGCGGCTTCCCGGGTTCGGCCACTCGGCAAACGGTGCATTGCGCTGTGTGGGTTACATGCGTTCGGCCGTGTGAGCCGGCGGTGGCACGTCGAGCGCACGCACGCCCGGCAGAACGCCTTCTACCGCCTCGCCCGCTGCTGCGAGCGCCGGGTCACCGTCATCGACGCCTTCTTCGACCTCGCCGACACCATCATCACCGTGCGCAGCCTGATCCGTCAGGCATGGACAACCCACCGCTGGGACGAACGCCCGAACCGCCGCCCATGAACACGCCTGCCTGCGCGACCTCTCAGCACGGTGTCATTGGCCTGAGGAGGACGGCCGCCCCGGAGTACGCCTCCCGGGGCATGCGGGTCAACGCCGTAGCCTACGACTTCGTTGACACGCCGCTGCTGAGCGGCCGTGAGCACTGCCGTCCGTCCGCGCGGCGTCTTCAGCGGCCTTCACCTGGTCGACGGTGGCTGTGCCGCGGAGTAAGGCGCCCCGCCCACGCTTCCGGATGCCAGCGTGCTCACCAGGGCACGTGCGTTCCGTCCCAGGAGAAGAAGCCACCGGTGGGACCGTCGTCCGAGAGCAGAGCCAGGCGGAGGGCACCCTGAGCGGCCTCGACCGGGTCGCCGCCGAGAGCAGTGGCCCGAGGGGTGAGGTCGGTGGCCCGCGCGCCGGGGGCGAGCGCGTTGACCTTGAAGCCGTCCTCAGCCAGCGTCTGGGCGTAAAAGACGGTGAGGGCGTTGAGGGCGGCCTTGGACGACCGGTAGGCGGCGCCGCCACCGCTTCCCGGGGTGAACTGGGGGTTCGGGTTCGTGCTCCAGGTCAGCGATGCTGTACCGCTGGAGATGTTGACGATGCGCGGGTACGGCGACCGGCGCAGGGCGGGCAGGAAGGCATTGGTCACCGCCACCGCCCCGAACACGTTGGTCTCATACGTGCGCCGGAACTCCTCGACGTCTGTTTCGGCCGGAGGGGCGAGTGACAGTGCGACCCCGGCGTTGTTGACCAGCACGTCCAGGCGGTCCACCTGAGCCGCGGCCTTCACAATGCCGTCACTCACGTCGAGGATCAGCAGGCGGGCGCCGGCACCGATCTCCTCGACGGCCCGCTGCCCGCGACCGGCGTCGCGGGCGCCCACGTACACGGTGAGGCCCTCGGCGGCGAGGAGCCGGGCAATATGCTTGCCGATGCCCTTGTTGGCACCAGTGACCAGAGCTGTGCGTTCATTCATGACGACCACGGTTCCCTGGTTGTGGGCGCCCTGCCAGGGACAGCCTGTACCAGGCAGTGGGACGAGACAGGAGGCGGTATGGCACGGCAGGAGCTGGCCCACTACCTGCGGGACCGCCGGGCAAGCCTGCGTCCGCACGAGATCGGCCTGACGGAGACGGGCACCGCTCGCCGCACACCGGGCCTGCGCCGCGAAGAGGTGGCGGAGCTCGCCCATATGTCGGTCGACTACTACACGCGGCTGGAGCAGGCCCGGGGACCGCGGCCATCGGCCCGGATCCTGGACGCGCTGGCCCAGGCGCTGCGGCTCACGCCGGCGGAGCGCAGCCACCTGTTCCGCCTGGCGGGATCGAGCGCGCCGCCCGGCATCAGCGCCATGCGGCGGGTACGCCCGCATGTGGCCCGGATGCTGGAGCGGTTGCCGGAGACCGGTGCCATCGTCACTGACGCGGCGTACGGCGTCGTCGCCTGGAATCCTCTGGCCCAGGCACTGCTCGGCGGCGACCTTGGAGGCGGTACGACGAACCTGGCCCGGCGCCGCTTCCTGGGCCAAGGGCGGATGCACGAGAGCTCCAACGCTGAGGAGTCCGGGCACATAGTGGTGGCACGGCTGCGCCGGGCCGCCGACCGCTACCCGCACGACCCGCTATTGACCGTCCTGCTAGCCGAACTGCACGCCAGCAGCGAGGAGTTTCGGCAGATCTGGGCGACGCGTCCGGTCCACGCCCCCGGGCACCGCACCAAGACTCTCGACCACCCGGAGACCGGCCCGCTGCGGTTGAACTGCGACGTCCTGCTTGTTCCCGAGGACGACCAGGAAGTCGTCCTGATCACGGCTGACCACGGATCACCTGCCGCGCGGACCCTGCACAGGCTGGCCAGGCAGGCGGCCTGAAACAAAGGACTGGCACAGGTCTCCAGTGGTCACAGAGTGCAGCGGCTGCGTGATCAATGAGACCCGGCCCATCCTGTTGCCGAGGCTTTCCACGCGGCCTATCTGCGCGGGCTCTAAGTGGAGGGGGCTGCGCGGATCAGCCCCACCCCTTCGCCTTCGACGGAGCCCTCCACAACCTCGCGAACCGACTCGATGACGACCCGGCCCAGTTACGGTGACGCCCCGGCGAAAACGGTGTGGGGCTCCGCCTCGCGGTGGCCCGCGGCTTCGCCGAGGCCATGGGGCACCCTCAGCGCCGAGCACGTCCGCCGACGGGCAGGCTCGGCCGCCAGCTGCCGCATGCCGCGGGCGGTCATGGCATGGCGGACAAGCGGGTCGACCTGCTGACCGGGGCTCGTCGCTGACGCGGGCTTCGAGGTACGCGGGAGCGGCGACGTACGGCCATGGCTGCCGTACGTCCAGGCCGTACGGCCCACGCGGTAGGCGGACGGTGGCCGGCCCTGCGGCGGTCATCCCACGTCACGGATGCCGAGGCGTAGGTGCTCGATGTGGTGGACGGCCTGGTCGAGGAGTTGGGCGACGTGGTCGTCGTAGAGGCTGTAGACGATGCGGCGGCCGTCCCGGCGGCCGGCGACCAGGCCGAGAGTGCGCAGCAGGCGCAGCTGGTGGGAGACGGCGGACTGTTCCATGCCGATGGCGGCGGCGAGTTCGGTGACCGGGTGCGGGGCCTGGCGCAGGGTGGTCAGGATCAGCAGCCGGGAGGGGGTTGCCAGGGCTTGGAGCGTGGCGGCGACGGTGGCCGCGGTGGCCTCGTCGAGTGCAGCGCAGGCGGAGCGGATGGGGGTACCGCCCGTGCCCGAAGGGCTACGGGGGAGGGCGGCCGCGAGGACGTCGCGGCCGCCGTCGGCCTGGTAAGGGGAGTGGTCGGGTGCCTCACCGGCGTGCACGGGCCCGGGCCTCCCGTGGCGGCCGGACGAACTGCAACTCCAGTGTGGCTGGAGGTTCGGCGACGCCGGGCCCGCCGTCCGCTGCCCAGCGCAGCAGGTCCTCCGTGCAGTCGTCGTCCATGGCGAAGCCGATCCAGGTGGCCCGCCCGCCGGCCCGGCGTCCCGCGGCGGAGGGCTGGACGACGATGACGTTGGCCTGGTCGCAGGGGCCGAGGCAGTCCGTCGTACGGACTGTGAAGCGGCCGCCGGACGCGGCGGCGCCGACGCGGAGCCGCTCCAGTTGCCAGGCGTGGTCGGTGCCGGGGTGCTTGCGCGGGTTGCCGCAGCAGCAGCCCCGGCAGACGACCAGGGTGCAGGGCCGCGAACCGGCGGCACCGATCACGGCCCGACGGGGCACGGGAGGCGTACGACGGTTCACAGCGCGGTCCGTGAGGGCACGCCGTACGCCCGGACGTGACCGTCACGCTCGGCGGTGATCAGCAGATGGGGTCCCGCCCAGGCCAGCGCGGCCACCGGGGAACCGCTGTCCTCCAGTGTGCGCGCCGGGCGCAGCAGCGCCTCGGGCCGCCCGGCCGTCGCATGCCACAGCGCCACCGCGCCGTCGTCACCACCGCTGGCCAGCTGTCCGGCGGCACCCGGCCGCCAGGCCAGCGCCGTGACGGTCTCGTGGCAGCGCAGGGAACGGGGTGCGGTGCCCGCCGGCCCCTTGCCGGAGAAGTCCCAGACCGTCACGTCCGGCGCGCCGTCGGCGGCGAGCCAGAAGCCGGTCTCGTCGAAGGCGAGCCTGGAGACCTTCTCCGGGTAGCCGGACATGGTCAGTTCGCTGCCGTCGCGGGTACGCCAGATATGGATGGAGGCGTCCTGGTTGCCGCTGCAGATCCACTTCCCGGTGGGCGCGACGGCGAGCGCCAGGTGCGAGCCGATGTACGGGTAGGTGACGACGGGCTTCCCGGTATGCCGTTCGTGCCCGTGCACGGCACCGTAGGCGGCCACGGCCAGGCGCCGCCCCTGCCGCATCCAGGCGACGTCGGTGACCGTCGACGCGGCCGGGTCCGTACGCCACAACTCCCCGCCCTCCGTGTCGAGGACGAGCGCGCGACGCCCGGAGGAGACGGCGACGCGCTCGTTGTCCGCCCAGGAGGCGGCGGCCGACCAGGCCCCGGACTCCCGGACCGTCGTACGCCCTTCCGCACGCCGCCACAGCGCGTACCCCATCGGCCCGACGGCCACCAAGTGCCCGGCGTCCGGGGCGAGGTCGACCCTCAACGCGCCACCCGGCAGCTCCAGCGCGCCCATCTCCGCACCCATGGCCGCATCCAGGACACGCACCGTGCCCTCGGCCCCGGCGACGGCCACCAGGTCGCCGCGCGCGCTGAGTGCGACCGGCGCGTCGTCGACGGTGACCTCCCAGGCGGTGGCGAGGCCCGCATCCATGGTGACGCTCACGCGACCGCTCCCGCCGTGGCCAGGCAGTCGGCGAAGCCGCGCTCCAGCGCGTCCCGGTCGAGGTTGCGGCCGATGAAGACGAGCCGGTTGCGCCGCTCCTCGCCCTCGCGCCAGTCCCGGCCGAACTCGCCGTCCAGCAGCATGTGCACGCCCTGGAAGACGTACTGCTTCGGTGCCCCGGCGATGGCGAGGATGCCCTTGGAGCGGAAGATGTCGACGCCCTTGGTGCGCAGCAACTGCCCCAGCCAGGCGTTCAGGCGGTCCTCGTCGAGCTCGCCGGGCAGGTCGATGCCGACCGAGGTGACGGTGAGGTCGTGCTGGTGCTCGGTCTCGGTGAGGAAGGACGGGTCGTCGGCGAGCACCCGCTCCAGGTCGAACGCGCCGACGTCCAGCACCTGCTGGAGGTCCAGCTTCGCGTGCTGGGCCGGGATGATCCGTACGCCGCTGTTGATGGCGTGGATGCGGGTGGTGACCTCGGTGATGGTGGCCTTGTCGGCCAGGTCGGTCTTGTTGAGCACGATCCGGTCGGCGAAGGCGATCTGCTCGACGGCCTCGTTCTCCACGCCCTCGGGCTTGACCTCGTCCAGGTGCTGGAGGACGTGGGCGGAGTCGACGAGGGTGACGATGGCGTCCAGGCGCAGGTGTCCGGCGATCTCGTCGTCCATGAAGAAGGTCTGCGCGACCGGCGCCGGATCGGCGAGCCCGGTGGTCTCGATGAGGATGTGGTCGAACTTCTCGCGCCGGCGCATCAGCGCGCCCAGGATGCGGATGAGGTCCCCGCGCACGGTGCAGCAGATGCAGCCGTTGTTCATCTCGAAGATCTCTTCTTCGGCGTCGAGGACGAGGGCGTCGTCGATGCCGACCTCGCCGAACTCGTTCTCGATGACGGCGATCCGCAGGCCGTGGTTCTCGGTGAGGATGCGGTTGAGGAGGGTGGTCTTGCCCGAGCCGAGGAAGCCGGTCAGGACGGTGACGGGAACGCGTTCGTCGCGGACTTCCGGGGTGGGGTCCAGCGTGGTCATCGGGTGGCTCCTTCGTGCGGTGGGGCGAGCAGGGCGGCCCTCAGGTCGTCCTCGGTGATCTGTTCGGCGGGGCGGTGCAGGGTCCATCGGCGGGCCTCGCCGTCCATCGGCAGGACGGCGACGACCGTCTCCAGCGGCGGGCAGCCCGGCTCAGTGCAGGCAAGTTCTCGCACCATGACCGCGGTGTCCTCATCAAGGCCGAGCAGCGTGCGCACGGTCTCCTTCAGCTCGAGCAGGCGCGGGCTCGGTCCCGGTCTTCCCGGGCGGGCTCCCAGCGGCATGGCGGCGGTTCTCCTTCGGCGTGGGCGGGTTGGCAGCCGGCGCAGATGCCGGTGAGTTCGACGGTGTGCTCCACCGCGGCGAAGCCGGTGTCGGAGGCGATCTGCCCGGCCCACTGCTCGACGGCCTCGGAGTCCACCGGGCGACTGCGGCCGCAGCCGCGGCAGACCAGGTAGTGGCGGTGCCCGTCGTCGGGGCGCCGGCGGTAGAGCCGCTCGCCCGCCTCGTCGCGTATGACGTCGACGCCGCCCTCCGCCTCCAAGTCGCGCAGCGCGCGGTAGACGGTGGTCAGCCCGATCCGGATCCCGTCCGCGGTCAGCAGGCCGTACAACTCCTGTGCCGACACAAATTCTTGGCAGGTAGTCAGGACACGCAGGACCGCTGCTCGCTGCCGGGTCGTCCGGCTGCTCACACAGATCACCCCCAGCACGCTCACCGCTTGGTGTGCTCCTTGACGGCCTCCACCGTAGATGAAAATGAAATCCATCGCCATATGAATGGCGAATCATGAATGGGGAGTGTCGACACTCTCGGGTGCCGGGCTGCCTGCCGTGGGGCTACGGCCGTGCGCCGCAGGGGACGATGGAGGCAGGGGAGGGGCGCGCCGACGAATCGGTCGCGGTCTGCTGTCGAAGGGCTGCCGGAGGCGAACCCCTCTGCACGCGCCCCTGACCTGAACACGCGCACCAGCACGGCGCGGGTGCGGCCATGTCGACGTGCCTCATGGGGACCACGTCGACCGCGGGCGCGACGGTCATCGGCACGTCGGCCACGTCGGGCACTGGGCCGACCACTGATCCAACACACTTGCGGCCACCTCGCGGGCCGTGGCGGCCAGTGAGTCGCGCAGGCAAAGGCGCAGCTGCTCGACGTGCATGGGTCAGCGGTGAGATGGCCCTCGTGGTCGACGCCCGGATGCTTCATGTCACTGCCGCAGCAGCAGCGGCAGACCGTCACTGTCACATGTCTTCGACCCGTGGGGTCTTGTGGGATCCCGCCCGGGCATGCGGGCCTCGCGGCTCGTCTCGCGGCGCCGTGAGGTGCGTCAGATCGCGGCGGCTGCGGCGGTCGTGCCGCAGAAGGGATTACTGACTTCGGCTCGTCAGGGTGACGCTGGTTCGTCGAGTGCCAGGCCGGTGCCCGCTATGAAGCCATCGAGGGT
>NZ_JBWLKM010000148.1:0-12376 GCF_059026085.1 Streptomyces sp. a15
GAGTCGGGTGGTGGGTGGAGACCATCCCCAGCCCCCGCCCACCCCTGGGGGCGCAGCCCCGGGGGTGAGGTCCGCCTGTCGACCGGCCGAGTCGGGTGGTGGGTGGAGACCATCCCTAGCCCTCACCCACCCGCCGGCGGCGTGGCCCCGGCGACGACGTTCACCTCCCGACCGGCGCAGCCCCCGAGGTGAGGCCCACCTCTCGACCCACCGAGTCGGGTGGTGGGTGGGCATAGGCCGGGGGTCTGGGGGCGGAGCCCCCAGTCGGCGCCCGCGCCCGCGCCGGGTGACCGACTACGCCGTCGCCGCGGGAGGTACCGGGGCCAGTTGGCGGGCCAGCCATGTCGGTACGCCGCCGAGCAGTCGGAACAGGCGGCGGGCTTCCTCGCGGAGGCGTGAGGCCTCGGGTTCCACTTCCGCGTCTGCCAGGGAGGCCAGCGCCGGGGCTGTGCCGACGAGGTAGCCCAGCTCCTCGCGGATCCGGAGGGATTCGCTGAAGCCGTGTCGGGCCTCTGCCAACTCGCCGTCCCGGAGGGCGAGTCCGGCGAGGTGGCGCCAGGTGAAGGACAGCAGCAAGGGATCGGAATGCGCGGTGGCACCGGCGTGTGCGCGGCGGTATGCCGCGCGCGCGGCCTGCGGGGAGTCCGCGAGGTTCTCCGCCAGCAGCCCTCGCCGGAAGTCGAGCAGCGCCCGCCCCGGAGTCCCCGGAGGGATCAGCGCCGCCGCCCGCCCGAGCGCCGCCCGTGCCTCGTCGGCGCGGTCCCGTACGCCGTGCAGCGTGGCCGCGTAGGCAAGGTGCCCGCGTTCACAAGCGGCCGCGCCCCGCTCTTCGTCGCCGTGGGCCAGCGCCTCGGCCGTGCGCAGCGCGTCCTCGGCCTGTTCCCAGCCCTGCTCGGTGTACAGGCACCGCTCCACCAGGAGGGAGGCGCGTTGGAGCGCGGCCGGTGCGGTCACCGGTTGGAGCAGGGCGGCGGCGTCCACCCAGCAGGCGCGGGAGCGTAGCCGCCATACCGCGGTCTGGAGTGGATCGTCACCGGCGGTCGTTCCGTTACCAGACATGGCGGTGTGCGCCACGTTGCCCTCCCCGAGCACGCCATCGAGCTATGAGTGGTGGCCGCATCTCAGCACGAATCCACCGGCCGGGCCAAGGGGGTGGGTGAAGGAATTCACAAAGTCGGGGGAGTCGCGGGGTGTTCGGTGTCAGCTCATTCTCAGCGCCAGGAAGAAATCCAGCTTGTCCTCGAGGCGGGAAAGGTCACGACTCGTCAACTGCTCGATCCGCCCCACCCGGTAGCGCAGCGTGTTGACGTGCAGGTGGAGACGGGTCGCGCAGCGGGTCCAGGAGCCGTCGCAGTCGAGGAAGGCCTCCAGGGTGGGGATCAGTTCGGCGCGGTGCCGGCGGTCGTAGTCGCGCAGGGGGTCCAGGAGGCGGGCCGTGAAGGCCCGGCGGACGTCGTCCGGGACGAAGGGGAGGAGGAGCACGTGGGAGGCCAGCTCCTGGTGGCCCGCCGCGCAGACCCGGCCGGGGCGGGCCGCGGCGACTCTGCGGGCGTGGCGGGCTTCCTCCAGTGCGCCGCGCAGGCCCTCCGCGGAGTGCACCGACGCGCTGACGCCGAGGGTGACGCGGCCGTCGTCGTCGAGGCCGGCCGACAGGGGGTCCCGTACGGACTCCAGGAGCAGGTCGGCGATGATGCCCGCCTCCGAGCCGTCGTGCTCGGAGGAGACCGCGGGGAGGGGTACGAGTGCGATGGCCTCGTCGCCTGTGTGGGCCACCGCGATGCGGTCCGAGGGCTCGGGGCCCGTGGCGAGCGGGTCCACCAGGATCTCCTCGAGGAGGGACTGGGCTACCGGGCCGCCCTCCAGGTCGCCACCCTGCCACTCGACGTGGGCCACGACCACCTGCCAGTGCGGGGCCGCGCCGAGGCCGGGGAGGAGGACGGGGGCGGCCACGCGCAGGCGGGCGGCGATCTCGGCGGGCGCGGCGCCTGTCTGCACCAGCTCCAGGACCTCCTGGGCGAGGCGCCGGCGGACCGTGCGTGCCGCGTCCCGCCGGTCCCGCTCGACCGAGATCAGCTGGGTGACGCCCTGGAGCAGGTCGAGCCGTTCCTCCGGCCAGTCCCCGGCGTCCGCCTCGACGGCCAGCAGCCAGTCCGACAGCACCGTTTCGCGCACGTCCCGGGAGCCCTGCGCGGAGCGGCCGCCGCTGCCGCGGACCGGGAAGAGCGAGTAGGTGGTGGAGCCGAGCAGGACGCGGTGCGGGCCGCGCCGGCCCGTGCGGACCGCCGCGAGGTGTTCGGCCGCGAGCTTCGCGCACACGTCGGCCGGCAGAGCGGGGCCGGCGGTCTTCGAGCCCGCGATGAGCCGCCCGGCGGGGGACAGCACCCAGGCCCGCAGGTCCAGGTCGGAGCCGAGCAGGTCCAGGACCACGTCCGGGCCGCCGCCCGCCGGGCCCGAGGTCATCATCCGCCGGTGCCGGTCCACCACGGCCGCGAGGTCACCGGCCCGCTCGCCGGACACCTGCCGTACGACGTGCTCGGTGATCGTCGCGAACGCCACCGACTCGTGCACCGCGAAGAGGGGGAGGCGGTGGCGGGCACAGGCGACGACCAGGTCGTCCGGAACGGCCCCCAGCTCGGCCTCGCCGGCCGCCAGCGCGGCCACCCCGGCCTGCACCAGGATCCGTACGAAGGGCTCGGAGTCGGCGGCGTCCCGACGCCAGGCCAGACCGGTCAGGACCAGTTCCCCGCCCGAGAGATAGCGGCTGGGGTCCCTGAGGTCGGTGGTCATCACACCGCGCACGGTGCGGTCCAGCTCGTCCTCGCCGCCGAGCAGCCGCAGGCCCAGCGCGTCGGTGTCCAGCAGTGCGCGCAGCCGCATTCTCGTCGCCGCCGTTCTTTGTCTCGAAATCTACGATGAATCTTGAGGGCTCGTGAAGGAGGAGTCCGTCCGGCGGTCGTCTGGCGGTGCCCGCCGTCTCCGGAGTCGCGTTCCGGCCGTGTTCCAGGTCACATGGGGTGTGCCTCGCGTTTCCCCAGGAAAACGAGGAGGTTACTGATGACCTCCGTTCATACGAATCTACAAGATGACCGCCTTGGCCAGCCAACTCCTTCATGGTTTCCGTGACTGACCCGGGTGCCGCACGGCGCTGTGTACTGGCGTCAATCCGCGTTAACAGCACATGAACGAGCCGGGCCCGCCGCACACGGATTGGCTCAATCTGTACGACCCACGAGACGTAGAAGAGAGCCGGTCATGGACTTCCTTCGCCCCGCCAGCTGGGAGGAGGCGCTCGCCGCGAAGGCGGAGCACCCCACCGCTGTGCCGATTGCGGGTGGCACCGACGTGATGGTCGAGATCAACTTCGACCACCGCCGGCCCGAGTACCTGCTCGACCTCAACCGCATCGGCGACCTCGAGGAGTGGGAGGTCGGCGAGGAGAGTGTGCGGCTCGGGGCCTCGGTCCCCTACACGAAGATCATGGAGCACCTGCGCGGCGAGCTTCCGGGCCTGGCCCTCGCCTCGCACACGGTCGCCTCCCCGCAGATCCGCAACCGTGGCGGCGTCGGCGGCAACCTCGGCACCGCCTCCCCCGCCGGTGACGCCCACCCGGCCCTCCTCGCGGCCGGCGCAGAGGTCGAGGCCGAGTCCGTACGAGGGTCCCGGCTGATCCCGATCGACGAGTTCTACACCGGTGTGAAGCGCAATGCGCTGGCGCCGGACGAGCTCATCCGCGCCGTCCACATCAAGAAGGCCGACGGGCCGCAGCAGTACTCGAAGGTCGGTACGCGCAATGCCATGGTCATCGCCGTGTGCGCCTTCGGGCTCGCGCTGCATCCCGAGACGCGGACAGTGCGGACGGGCATCGGGTCGGCCGCGCCCACCCCGGTCCGGGCGAAGGCCGCCGAGGAGTTCCTGAACGCCGCGCTGGAGGAAGGCGGCTTCTGGGACAACGGGAAGATCATCACTCCGTCGGTCGCCAAGCAGTTCGCGGACCTGTGCGCCGGCGCCTGCAACCCGATCGACGACGTCCGGGGCACGGCGAGCTACCGCCGCCACGCGGTCGGCGTCATGGCCCGCCGCACCCTGACCTGGACCTGGGAGTCGTACCGCGGCACTGACGGCCGGACACATCAGAAGGGGAGTGTCGCGTAATGCGCGTTCATTTCACGGTCAACGGCCGTCCGCAGGAAGCCGACGACGTCTGGGAGGGCGAGAGCCTGCTGTACGTGCTGCGGGAGCGGCTCGGTCTGCCGGGTTCGAAGAACGCCTGCGAGCAGGGCGAGTGCGGGTCGTGCACCGTCCGGCTCGACGGCCTGCCGGTGTGTTCGTGTCTGGTCGCCGCCGGTCAGGTGGAGGGCCGGGAGGTCGTCACCGTCGAGGGCCTGGCGGACTTCGCCAAGCAGCGCGCCGAGCACGGGGGATGCGCGAGCGGCGCCTGCGGTACGTCCTTGCAGGATGCGCAACAGTGGGCCGCCGAGGGGCAGGACTCGCAGACCGGCGAGGGCACCGAACTCTCCCCGGTACAGCAGGCGTTCATCGACGCCGGCGCCGTCCAGTGCGGCTTCTGCACCCCGGGGCTGCTGGTCGCCGCCGACGAGATGCTGGAGCACAACCCGAACCCGACCGACGCGGACATCCGCGAGGCGCTGTCGGGCAACCTGTGCCGCTGCACCGGCTACGAGAAGATCATGGACGCGGTCCGCCTGGCGGCCGCCCGACAGGGAGAGGCGGTCTGAGCATGCCCAGCAACGGCGCCCCCATCGGGACTCCCACCAAGGTCACCCAGGGCTCGAAGACCAAGGGCGGCATCGGCGAGTCCACGCTCCGCCCGGACGGCACCCTCAAGGTCACCGGCGAGTTCGCGTACTCCTCCGACATGTGGCACGAGGACATGCTCTGGGGCCAGATCCTGCGCTCCACGGTCGCGCACGCCGAGATCGTGTCCATCGACACGAGCGAGGCGCTCGCCCTGCCCGGCGTCTACGCCGTCATGACGTACGACGACCTGCCGACCGACGTGAAGAACTACGGCCTGGAGATCCAGGACACCCCGGTCCTCGCCCGCGGCAGGGTCCGCCACCACGGCGAGCCCGTCGCCATCGTCGCCGCCGACCACCCGGAGACCGCGCGCCGCGCCGCCGCCAAGATCAAGGTCGAGTACCGGGACCTGCCCGTCATCACCGACGAGGCCTCCGCGACCGCGCCGGACGCGATCCTCATCCACGAGAACCGCGACGACCACCACGTCGGGCACGTCCCGCACCCGAACATCGTGCACCGCCAGCCGATCATCCGCGGTGACGTCGAAGAGGCCGCCAAGAAGGCCGACTTCATCGTCAGGGGCGAGTACACCTTCGGCATGCAGGACCAGGCCTTCCTCGGCCCCGAGTCCGGCCTCGCCGTGCCGGACGAGGACGGCGGCGTCCACCTCTACATCGCCACCCAGTGGCTGCACTCCGACCTGCGCCAGATCGCGCCCGTACTCGGCCTGCCCGAGAGCAAGGTGCGGATGACGCTGTCCGGCGTCGGCGGCGCGTTCGGCGGCCGCGAGGACCTGTCGATGCAGATCCACGCCTGCCTGCTGGCCCTGCGCACCGGCAAGCCCGTCAAGATCGTCTACAACCGCTTCGAGTCCTTCTTCGGGCACGTCCACCGCCACCCCGCGAAGCTGTACTACGAGCACGGGGCGACCAAGGACGGCAAGCTCACCCACCTGAAGGCACGGATCGTCCTGGACGGCGGCGCGTACGCCTCCGCCTCCCCGGCCGTCGTCGGCAACGCCGCCTCGCTCGGCGCGGGCCCCTACGTCATCGACAACGTCGACATCGAGGCCATCGCCCTCTACACCAACAACCCGCCCTGCGGCGCCATGCGCGGCTTCGGCGCGGTCCAGGCGTGCTTCGCCTACGAGGCCCAGATGGACAAGCTCGCCGACAAGGTGGGCATGGACCGGGTCGCGTTCCGTCAGCTCAACGCGATGGAGCAGGGGACCGTCATGCCGACCGGGCAGGCCGTCGACTCGCCCGCCCCGGTCGCCGAACTCCTGCGCCGCGTCAAGGCGATGCCGATGCCGCCGGAGCAGCAGTGGCTCGCGGCCGGCGAAGCCGCCGACGTACGCCAGCTGCCGGGCGGCCTCTCCAACACCACGCACGGCGAGGGCGTCGTACGCGGTGTCGGCTACGCGGTCGGCATCAAGAACGTCGGCTTCTCCGAGGGCTTCGACGACTACTCGACCGCGCGCGTTCGTATGGAGGTCGTCGGCGGGGAGCCGGTGGCCACGGTGCACACCGCGATGGCCGAGGTCGGCCAGGGCGGCGTCACCGTCCACGCGCAGATCGCCCGCACCGAGCTGGGCGTCGCCCAGGTGACGATCAAGCCGGCCGACACCCAGGTGGGCAGCGCCGGTTCGACGTCCGCGTCGCGTCAGACGTACGTCACCGGTGGCGCCGTCAGGAACTCCTGCGAGCTGGTGCGCGAGAAGGTCCTGGAGATCGGCCGCCGCAAGTTCGGTTCCTACCACCCCGCCTGGGCGACAGCGGAGCTGCTGCTCGAGGGCGGCAAGGTCGTCACCGACGGCGGCGAGGTCCTCGCCGACCTGGTCGACGTACTCGACGGCGAGTTTGTCGAGGTCGAGGCCGAGTGGCGGCACCGTCCGACGGAGGCCTTCGACCTGCGTACCGGGCAGGGCTTCGGCCACGTCCAGTACACCTTCGCCGCGCACCGCGCGGTCGTCGAGGTCGACACCGAGCTCGGCCTGGTCAAGGTCATCGAACTGGCCTGCGCCCAGGACGTCGGCAAGGCGCTCAACCCGCTGTCCGTCATCGGCCAGATCCAGGGCGGCACGACCCAGGGGCTCGGCGTGGCGGTCATGGAGGAGATCATCGTCGACCCGAAGACCGCGAAGGTCAGGAACCCCTCCTTCACGGACTACCTGATCCCCACCATCCTCGACACGCCGACCATCCCCGTCGACGTGCTCGAACTCGCCGACGACCACGCCCCGTACGGGCTGCGCGGCGTCGGCGAGGCACCCACCCTGTCCTCGACTCCCGCTGTCCTCGCGGCTATCCGCAACGCGACGGGCCTGGAGCTGAACAGGACGCCGGTACGTCCCGAACACCTGACGGGAACCGCGTAACGTCCGCCGCCGCTGCGGGCAGTCGTGCCGCTGGGGCGGCACGGGTGGGCGCAGCGGCACCCCGGCGCCGGGCAACTGCTCATCCACGGCCACCCCGGCGCCGGTTGCAGTGCAGTACCAACGTTCGTCTCGGGCCGTCCCCCGGGTCGGGCACCTCCCCAAATCCCGCCAGTCGCCGAAGGCAACCCGCGGGTGTCCCTATGAACCTTGGGAGCAGGCCCACATGACCCAGCAGTCACTGGAGCCGAAGACCGTCGCCGAAGACGCGGGAGAAGGCACCCGCGTCCCGGCCGGACGGTCCTGGCTCGACCGGTACTTCCACATATCCCGGCGAGGATCCTCGCTCGCGCGCGAGGTGCGCGGCGGCACCACCACCTTCATGGCGATGGCGTACATCCTCCTGCTCAACCCCCTGATCCTGTCCGGCAAGGACGCGGCGGGGAACACGCTCGGCCAGCAGGCGCTGATCACCGCGACCGCGTTCGCGGCGGCCCTCAGCACGCTCCTGATGGGTTTCTTCGGCAAGGTGCCCCTCGCCCTCGCCGCCGGCCTCTCCGTCTCCGGAGTCCTCGCCTCCCAGGTCGCACCCCAGATGACCTGGCCGCAGGCGATGGGCATGTGCGTGATCTACGGCGTGGTCATCATGCTGCTCGTCGTCACCGGCCTGCGCGAGATGATCATGAACGCGATTCCGCTCGCGCTCAAGCACGCCATCACCATGGGCATCGGCCTGTTCGTCGCCCTCATCGGCTTCTACAAGGCCGGTTTCGTGCACCAGGGCGAGGCGACCCCGGTCTCCCTCGGCCCGACGGGCGAACTGGCCGGCTGGCCGGTGCTCCTCTTCGCCGTCACCCTCCTCGCGATCTTCATGCTCCAGGCGCGCGGCGTCCCCGGCGCGATCCTGCTCGGCATCGTCGGCGGCACCGTCCTGGCCGTGCTCCTCAACGCACTTGACGTCATCGACCCCAAGCAGTGGGCGAGCGGCGCCCCCGAACTGCACGGCGGCGCGGTCTCCATGCCCGACTTCTCGATCTTCGGCCACGTCGAGTTCGGCGGCTGGGGCGAGGTCGGCGCGATGACCGTCGGCATGATCGTGTTCACCCTCGTGCTGGCCGGGTTCTTCGACGCGATGGCCACCATCATCGGCGTCGGCACCGAGGCCAAACTCGCCGACGAGCAGGGCCGGATGCCGGGCCTGTCCAAGGCGCTGTTCATCGACGGCGCGGGCGGCGCGATCGGCGGCGTGGCGGGCGCCTCGGGCCAGACGGTGTTCGTCGAGTCGGCCACCGGCGTCGGCGAGGGCGCCCGTACGGGCCTGTCCTCCGTCGTCACCGGGCTCTTCTTCGCGGCCTGTCTGTTCTTCACCCCGCTGACGGCCATCGTGCCCGGCGAGGTCGCCGCCGCGGCCCTCGTCGTGATCGGCGCCATGATGATGATGAACGCCCGGCACGTCGACTGGGGCGACCGCGCGACCGCGATCCCGGTCTTCCTGACCGTGGTGATCATGCCGTTCACGTACTCCATCACCGCCGGCGTCGCGGCCGGCGTCATCTCGTACGTGGCCATCAAGACCGCCCAGGGCAAGACGCGGGAGATCGGGGCCTTCATGTGGGTCCTGACGGTGATCTTCCTGGTGTACTTCGCCCTCAACCCGATCGAGAGCTGGATGGGCGTGCACTAGCCGCCCCTGGCGAACGCCCTCCACGCGACCGCAGTTGAAAGGAGACCGAGACATGCTGGACATCGCCGAGGAGTTGAACCTGTGGGTCGAGCAGGGGCGTGACTTCGCGGTGGCCACCGTCGTGGCCGTCGGCGGCAGCGCGCCCCGCCGGCCCGGCGCCGCCCTCGCGGTGGACGCCGACGGCACGGCGATCGGCTCGGTCTCCGGCGGCTGTGTGGAGGGCGCGGTCTACGACCTGTGCCAACAGGCGTTGCGGGACGGGGAGTCGGTACTGGAGCGCTTCGGCTACAGCGACGACGACGCCTTCGCCATCGGCCTGACCTGCGGCGGCGTCATCGACATCCTCGTCACGCCGGTACGGGCGGGCGACCGGGTCCGCCCGGTGGTCACGGCCGCGCTCGACGTCGCCGCGCGCGGGCGGGCGGCGGCGCTGGCCCGGATCGTCTCCGGCCCCGCGGACCTCGTGGGCCGGGCGATGCTGGTCCGCCCCGAGGGGTCGTACGACGGCGGCTTCGGCGCCCATCCGGAGCTGGACCGCACGGTCGCCGCGGAGGCCGGCGCGCTCCTCGACGCCGGCCGTACCGGCACCCTGGAGATCGGCGAGCAGGGCTCCCGCTGCGGAGCCCCTCTCACGGTGCTGGTGGAGCCCTCCGTACCGCCGCCCCGGATGATCGTCTTCGGCGCGATCGACTTCGCGTCGGCGCTGGTGCGGATCGGCAAGTTCCTCAACTACCACGTGACGGTGTGCGACGCGCGGCCCGTGTTCGCCACCCGCGCGCGCTTCCCCGACGCCGACGAGATCGTCGTCGAGTGGCCGCACACGTACCTGGAGCGCACGGACGTCGACGCCCGTACGGTCCTGTGCGTTCTGACCCACGACGCCAAGTTCGACGTACCCCTGCTGAAGCTCGCGCTGCGGCTGCCGGTGGCGTACGTCGGCGCGATGGGCTCCCGGCGCACCCACCTGGACCGCAACGAGCGACTGCGTGAAGTCGGCGTCACAGAGCTGGAGTTGGCGCGGCTCAGGTCGCCGATCGGGCTCGACCTCGGGGCCCGGACGCCGGAGGAGACGGCCCTGTCGATCGCCGCCGAGATCGTCGCCGACCGGCGTGGCGGCAGCGGCGTCTCACTGACCGGCGCGCACACACCGATCCATCACGACGTGACGTCCGTGCCGGCGGGCCGGATCGGGTCGGTGGCCTGAAGGGCGCCCCGGCGCACCGCCGGCTGGTCGGGCCACGCGAACGCGTAGTCCGGGTCGCCGCCGCGGCCCAGCCGGGCGTACCGCATCAGCTCCCGGGCGATGCCCGCGTTGCCCATCGCCCACCCGGTGCGGGGTTCCAGGTCGCCCGGGGTGACCTTGTGCTCGAAGTTGGACCAGCGGGCGCCGTCGGCGTCCCGGATCGCGCGGTCGGTGAGGTCCGCGACGAGGACCCGGGCGAAGTCGTGGCCGTCGTCCTGCTCGGCCATCCGGTCGCAGGCCAGCGCGAGAACGCCCGCGGTGCCGCAGCAGCGGCCGTTGTTGTCCCAGAAACCCGAGCGCAGCCGGCCGGGCAGGCCGGAGTGGGTGACGGTGTGCCAGCAGCGGTCGGCCAGGGCCGACCAGACAGCCGCTTCCTCGGTGAACACGTCCCTCAGCTGCCGGAAGACCTGGGCGTCACCGGCGGGCCCATGACACCAGCCGTAGCTGTGGCGCTCGATCCGGTCGGGCAGGTGTGCCGGGTCGGAGTGCCCGACCAGGAACCCCTCGGGTCCGTCCTCGTCCCGCGCCACGACACCCGCGGCACCGGCCCGGCCCAGCTCGACGAGGTCCGTCCGTCCCGTCGCGGTGCCGACGGCGGCCAGCGCGTACACGATCCCGAGCGTGCCGTGCGAGAGGTGGTGCATACGCCCCTCCCTGCCGGTACGGAACTCCCAGTGCACGCCCGACGGGACCTTCTCGGCGGTCCGCAGATAGGGCTCCAGGGCGAGTACGGCCAACTCCTCGTCGCCCAGCAGCAGCGCGCCGAGGCCGATTCCGGCGTTGCCGCCCATCAGCTCGAACAACTCGCCCCAGCGGGTCCCGTCGAAACGCGACCGCACGAGTTCCAGGGCCCGGTCCACGGCGGCGCCGGAGGCCGTGTCACCCAGCTCGTCGTGAACGGCCCGCAGGGCGAGCGCCATTCCGGTGAGTCCGAGGTACAGGGAACTGTCCTCGCAGTCCTCGACGGCGGCGACGAGGCCACGGGCCGCGCGCAGGGCGGTGTCGGCGTACGAGTCGTCCCCGAAGTGCCGCCAGGCCTCCAGGAGCACCGGTACGACCCCGGCGGTACCGTCGTAGAGCATGGACTCGGGCTCGTCGTCGGAGGGCTTGGCGGGCCAGGCCTGCCCACCGCCCTCGGTGTCCCGCGCGGCGGCGAGCAACCAGCGCAGAGCCTCGACCGCCAGCGCCTCGGCCTCGTCAATTCCCGCGTCGCGCGTGTCTGTTGCCGTCATGGCGCCCACTCTGGCACGGCCGGGTTCAGACCGACAGCACGAAGCGGCGCCCTCCCAGCCGGCCCGTACGAGCGTCATCACGGCCGCCTCAGGAGTCCGTTCACCGCCCGGCCGAAGACATACCGTGCCGTGGCCGCCAGGAGGGGGTCGAAGAGGCGGGGGAGGAGGCGTACGCGCAGTTCCTCGCGCCACAGGACGCGGGTGCGGCCGCCGGGGCCGGGGTGGACCTCGAGTTCGGCCCACCCCGTGATGAAGCGGCCGCGCTTGTCCAGGCGGCAGAGACCTGGGAGGTCGTCCGTGGGAGGCCGCCAGACGGTGACTTCCATGGGGTCGTCGAAGGAGAGCGGGCCGATGCCCGAGCGGGCCACGACAAGCGTGCCCTCGTGCGTCGGCTCCGGTGTGGTCACGGTGATCCGGGTGAGCGGGACCGCGTCGCCGTGGCGGGCCCAGTGGGTGAGGCGGCGCCATGCCTCGTCGCGAGGGAGCGGGGCGGTGCGTTCGAGCAGGAAGTTGACCACGGGACGATCGTAGGGAATGCGGCCCGCTGAGCAGGGCGTTCGTATACGGCCCGGCCGTGTCCCGCGCGTGGCGAACAGCTCGCCGACAGTGGGTGCGCACCCCGTCGGGCGGCGACGCTCTGGCCTCCGGGCCATGGGTGGGCATGCCGCCGCCCCGACGCGGAGACCGCGACCTTGATGACAGTGGTCGAGTGGCCGGTCTACGCGTGTGGCACCGCCGTGGGGTACCCGCCCGGGCGGCTGAGGGTCGGCCCGCATGAGGGGCCGGAGCGCGGGATCGGCTGGTTCTCGCGCTCCGTCGCCGCCGGAACCGGTTGTCACGCGGTGACGGAGCGGTGATGCGGTGGTGACTTAGGGCGAAAAGTCGGAGTATTACGTGCCAAGCTGTCTCCAAGTGTTTGAGCCAACCGCAGCGCGGCACTCGCAGAGTTCAGGTCCCCACACGCCGCCCGGGACGGAGCACGTTTCTCATGCACATCCTTGGTATCAACCGTTCCTTTGGACTGAGCGGGAGTGAGCCCGTTCAGCCGCACGCCCCGAACGGTCTTGGGCGCACTGGTCCCC
>NZ_JBWLKM010000149.1:0-11245 GCF_059026085.1 Streptomyces sp. a15
AGCCCAGGAATGCTCTCCGAATTCCTCCCGACTCAGCCGGGAATACATCAAGGCGCTTCCATGGCGCACTCCGCCCATACCGTCTTGCCTATGGGCCGGCGAGGCGCCGACCCCCAGCGCACGGCCAGGACGTCCACCAGGAGCAGCCCTCGACCGGACTCACCCTCCGGGGAGGATGAGGGCGGAACCGCGGGCGGCCGCTTCCCGGAGGCGGCGTCCGCGACCTCGATGCGAACCAGGCCGGCAGCCGCGTCGAGAGCGAGCCGGAGACCGAAGTCGCGTCCGGGAACTCGGCCGTGCTGTACGGCGTTCGCGGCGAGTTCGCCGACGACGAGGGCGACCGCGCACGACACGTCCGACGCCGGCGGGTAGCCCCACACCTCCATGCGCCGGACGGCGCGGTGACGGGCGAGTTGCGCACCTCGCGGCGAGGAGACGAACTGCTCCGCGAACGAGGGGAGTTCGCGTGCTTCGTCGACGAGCGCGGCGGTTTCCGCAGCAAGGGGCCCGGCGCTCCGCCGTGGCTCGTCCCCCGGAGTGGTCGTTCCTGTCAGCACGGCTTGTCCGTCCTTGTCTGTCGAGCTGAGGCATCCCGCGACGTACACGAGTCGTCACGTTCCGTGCTCAAGAGTCGACCGATCGCCCTACGCTCGACAGGTGACACAGCCTTACTTTTCAACCCGTAAGGAACGGAAGTGACGCTTTGGCCAACGGAATTGACCCCAGTGCGTCGATGGCGGCGCTGTTCGGCGCGCGGGTACGCAGGCTCCGTACGGCGGCCGGACTGACGCAGGCCGAGCTTGGCGACAAGACGCACGTGGTGAGCACGCGGATCACGCAGATCGAGCGGGCGTCCGGGGCGAAGCCGACGCTGGAGCTGGCGCGTGCGCTGGATGTGGTCCTCGGCGCGGACGATCTGCTGGTCGAGTTGTGGCCGTACGTGTATCGGGAGGCGTTTCCTGACTGGTCGCGGAAGTTCATGGAGTACTCGGAGCGGGCGGTGGCCATCCGTGAGTACGCGGCCCATGTAGTGCCAGGCTTGTTGCAGACCGAGGGCTACGCACGGGCGGTGCTGAAAGTCGGTCGAACGCTCCGCAGCAAAGAGCAGTTGGAAGAGCGGGTCGACCTTCGCATGGGACGACAGGAGCGCCTCGGTACGCCCGACGGGCCCGAGCTGTGGGTGGTCCTCGACGAGGCGGTGCTCAGGCGTCCGGTCGGCGGGCAGGCGGTGATGCGTGAGCAGTTGGCGCGGCTGCTCGGGACCGCAGCGGAACCTCACATCACCGTGCAGGTGCTTCCGTTCGACCAGGGCGAGCACGATTTCATGGGCGGCTCGCTCACGGTGCTCACCGTGTCGGACGACTCGGAGATCGCCTACACGGAGGGCGCGCACCACGGCCAACTCATGGAGGATCCGGACGAGGTCAGGAGTTTCGCGCTGACCTACGATCGGCTGCGGGCGGCAGCTCTGCCCCCGCTCATGTCGCTCGACATGATCCGATCCGTGATGGAGGACAACCACCGTGGAGCGAAGGTTCCGTCCCGATCTGACAGGCGCCGCGTGGCGCAAGAGCAGCTACAGCAATCAGGAGGGCGGCAACTGCGTGGAGGTGGCCGACGGGTTCCGGGCCGTCGTCCCCGTCCGTGACAGCAAGGTCACGCACGGTCCGGCGCTGTGCTTCGAAGCCGCCTCCTGGGCCGCCTTCATAGGCGAGTTGAAGGCCCGGAGCCACCGTCCCTGAGGCGGCCGGGCCCCGGCCACCGTCCGCGTTCCGGGCTCGCCGGGCCCTTGTCCGCGAGGGTCCGGCGAGCCACTGACCTCCTGAAAGAACCGGGAGAAAGAACTACCCGCCCACCCACCCTCCCCGCCCGCGAAGCCCGCGTCACCCGTCCGAGTGACCGGCTTGCAGGGGCGGGATACGGGCGGTTACGTTCGCCGCGACAACCGCAAACAGATACGGCCCCCGGCCGGGACGGCAATCCCGAACGAGGGCCTGACCGATCAGGAAGTGAACCCCTTCCCGATGGCTGACCCGCAGTCTAACGCGCGCCTGCGCGCCGAGGCCGGAGCTCCGACCTCCGGCGTGATCCACGTACGCACCCGCCTCACGGCCGACTTCACCGTGATCTCCAACGCCCTCGCCCAGCGACGCGGCAGCGCGGTCACGATCGGCGTCGCGGTGTACATCCTCTCCCTGCCCACCGGCACCCCCGTGACCATCGCCGCCCTCTGCGAGCACTTCACCGAGGGCGAGATCCTCATCTCGCGGGCGCTCAGGGAACTCGAAGCGGCCGGATACCTGGAGCGCCGCCGCGAGCGACTGTCCACCGGGCAGATCCGCACCCGGACGTACTTCTACGACGTCCCCGGCGGCGATCCGGATCCGGACGGGCCTCCCGAGCCGCCCAAGTCTCGTCGGCCCCGAAAGCAGCCCGCCGCCGCGGCGCTCACGCCCGAGTTCGCGGCCGTGGAGGAGACGGTGACCGCCCCCGTACAGGACGAGGCGGAGACACTGGTCCCGCTCGCCGACGCCGACCCACAGGCCGTCGCCGTACTGACCGCCCTGCGCAGGGTCGACCCCCGCCTTGTCCTGTCCGCGCAGGAAGCCGCCCGCCTCGCCCCGGCCGTCACCCGGTGGCTCGCGGCAGGCCTCCTGCCCACACAGATCACGGACCACCTCACCGCAAGGCTTCCCGAACCCCTCTTGGCTCGCCCGGGCGGCATCCTCGCCTACCGGCTCAAGGAGACACCCCTGCCCGCACCGGCCAGAAGCACGGAACCCGCGGTACGTCCGGCGGTCGTGCCCATGAGGAACTGTGACGGTTGCGACCGGGGGTTCCGCGCGGCGGAACCCGGCCGTTGCCGGGACTGCCGAGCCGGGAACCGTCTCCGTGCGGCCGGCTGAGCCGGTGGCTGGGTATGTGGTCCACCCGCAGGTGGAAGTCTTGATGTGCGGCGATGCGAAACTCAGCGCCAAGAGGAGGTGGGGCATGGTCGACAGGTTCCAGGACGGGCTTCTGACGCCCAGGGAAACGGCCGCCTACCTTCAGATCCCACAGTCGACTCTCACCTCGTGGCTGAAGGGCAAGGCCGCCGGAGCACCGCTGGTCCACCAGGTGGAGCCGGTGAGGAAGGGACAGCCTTCGGTACCGTTCATCGCGGTGGCCGAGGCGCACGTCCTTCGCTCTCTGCGCTCCCTGGGACTCCGCATGAGCGAGATCAGGGAGGCAGCCGCCGCCGTACGGGATGCCTTCGACACCCCCTACGGCCTCGTGTCCAAGCGGATCGCCACGGACGGCGTGGACATCTTCATCGAGCACGGCTGGGGAGATCTCCGGCGGGCCCGCGACGGCCAGGTCCCCATCCACGAAGTGGTCTCCGACCATCTCCGCTACCTGACCTGGGAGCCGGGCGACGACTTCCCCTCCAGCCTGAGGCTGAGGCAGTACCCGGATTCCGTCCCCGTCGTGATCGATCCGAGGTACGGCCACGGTCTCCCCGTGGTGGCCGCCAATCGCGTCACGGTCCAGGCCATCACCGACCTGTGGGAGGCCGGGGAGACCGTCGAGGACATCGCGTACGACTACGACATGACACCTGAGCAGGTCGGTGTGCTGTGCCACGCAACGGTGCGTCTTGCCGCCTGACTTCAGGGGCTGACGTCCAGGATGCGCACCGGCTGCTCCTTCCACGTGTGCGGCCTGGTGGTCGCGATCACCGCACCATCCGGCCGGTCGGGGCTGGGCTGGGCTGCGTAGAGAGTGTGGGCGTCGGCCCACGTAGTCGCGCGGGCCACCGACAGGGCGGCTGGCAGGTCAAGGTCGACGATCGCGATGCCGGGCAGGGCAGCAATGTGCTCCGCGGTGCCTGGTCGGGCCCGGTCGGCCTCGACCAGGGCACACACGGTGGCGTACAGGAACCAGCCCGGCTCGGCGTGAGCGCGATGGATCAGCCGGGAAGCCAGGGCGTTACCCCGCCCAGCGGCCACCATCGCGCTCTCGTCGAGGAACACATGAACGTCACGGGTCACGCGGCACCCGCTTCGGTCATACGGCGGTCCAGTTCGGCGTCCAGTTCGGCCTGCTCGTGCTCGTTGGGGTCGTAGCCGTTCCACTCCCGCAGCACTGCCCGTGCCTTCTCCGCCCGCTCGGCCCGCTCCGCCGGGGTGAGCAGGGTCTCGGCGAGTCGGGCCAGGTAGGAACGCAGGGACAGCCCCTCCTCAGCAGCTATCTCGGCAAGCCGGTCGCGGGCATCGGCGGGGATACGGACGTTGGCATCGGGCATGTTGCGAGCTCCTCTTTGCCCACCGGAAGGGTACGGGTACGTACCCGTGGTGTCACTCTAGCCTGCCCGCTGTACCACCGTCCGCTACTTCGCCGCCGGCGCCCACAGCGCGGCCACGATCTCCATCTGCTTGAGGACGAGGTCGACTGCCTCGCGCTCCTCCTCCGGCGGATAGTCGAACATCGCCAGCACGCGGCGGATGCGGGTGCGCAGCTTGGCACGGACGGGCTCACGGGAGAGCCAGTCGACGGAGAGGTTCTTCTGGATGTCCTTGACCAGGGCACGGGCGATCTTGGCGAGTGTGTCGTCGCCGCCCTCCATCGCCTCGGCCATGTCGCGGTGGGCGACCGCGTCGTAGAAGGCCGGCTCGGCATGGCTGAGGGGCGGGTCGAACCGCTCGCCACGGCGGGCCTCCGCCGACACCTCCCTCGCCAGGGCGGCGCGTTCGGCGATGACCTGGGCGCTGGTGAGCTGCTGAAGCATGTACCGCTTCATCAAGTCGTTTAGGCGATCGGTGAAGCTTTCGTTCCGGACGACGTTGTGCTTGGTCACCTCGCGCAGCTGCGCCTCGTTGAGGCGGGTGATGTCCAGCCGGCCGATCCCGGCCTCCGCGTACAGGTCGGTGATCTCGTCGGCATCGACCACCGACGGGCTCGGTGACGCGGCACTGTCCGTCGTATCCAGACCACACACGGGAAGGAGCCGTCCATGAGCGTCGACGCGATCGTGCACACCGAGTTTCCCAAGGGGTACACGGTCCTGTTCGGGGCCGACGGAAAGGCGATCATGACCCCGCGGAGCGAAGAGCACTCCAGCACCATCAGGTCGATGCAGATCGACTCCGCTCTCGCCCTCGGCCGTCACGCGAAGGTCACCTCCGACGTCTGCATCGACTTCCCCGCCGACGAGAACTCCGCCCCCGACCTCGCGATCCTGCGCGAAGACGCACGCAAGGAAGGCAAGCGCTACAGCTTCGAGGACGTCCTGCTGATCTCCGAGGTCGTCTCGACCTCTTCCGCACGCAAGGACTACGACGACTGCACCGCGAAGTACGGCCGCTACGGAATCCCGATCTACCTGGTCGTGGACCCCTACGCCCAGGAAGTCGTCCTCCACACTCAGCCGACCGCCACCGGTTACATCGCCGCACACACCCACAAGTACGGCACGGGCAAGCCCCCAATCCCCCTGGCCGACGGCCGCACCTTCACCCTCGACCTCGACGAACTCCCGCGCCCGGAGCCCGAGGCGGACGCCCGCTGACGAGGGACTCCCCGCCGGCCAGGGGCGTGCCGTTCTGTGCCGTGAGTCCGTCCCGAGGCCGAGGAGGAGTTCGAGGACGACCGGTTGCGCGCGGCCACGGCAACCAGGCCGGGTGGCCGGTACATTTGCTGGTACGTCTGTGGCTGTTAGGCGGCCAGCTTCTTGAGTCGGGAGGCCGCCTCCTCCAGCACGCCTGTCCGCTTGCAGAACGCGAAGCGGACAAAGGGTGCGCCCTGCTCACGGTGGTCGTAGAAGACCGCGTTGGGGATCGCGACCACCCCGCAGCGCTCCGGCAGCGCACGGCAGAAGGTGAAACCGTCGCTCTCACCAAGGGGCCGGATGTCGGTGGTGATGAAGTACGTGCCGGCCGGGCGGAAGACCTTGAAGCCCGCCCGCTCCAGGCCGCCCGCGAGCAGGTCCCGTTTGGCCAGCATGTCCGCGCGGAAGTCCGCGAAGTACGAGTCGGGCAGGCGCAGGGCCTCGGCGACGGCGTACTGGAAGGGCCCCGAGGCGACGTACGTCAGGTACTGCTTCGCCGAGCGGACGGCCGCCACCAGCCCCGGGTCCGCTGTCACCCACCCCACCTTCCAGCCGGTGAACGAGAACGTCTTGCCGGCCGAGCCGATCGACACCGTCCGCTCGCGCATCCCCGGGAGGGTCGCCAGCGGCACATGTTCGGCCTCGTCGAAGACCAGGTGCTCGTACACCTCGTCCGTCACCACGAGCAGGTCGCGCTCGACGGCCAGCTCGGCGATCGCGGTGAGCTCCGCACGCGTGAGGACGGTACCGGTCGGGTTGTGCGGGGTGTTGATCAGCAGCAGCCGGGTGCGGTCCGTGACGGCGGCGCGCAGCTCGTCGAGGTCGAGGCGGAAACTTCCCTCGAACGGGCGCAGGGTGACCGGCACGCGCGTGCCGCCCGCCATCGCGATGCAGGCCGCGTACGAGTCGTAGTACGGCTCGAGGGCGACCACCTCGTCCCCCGGCTCCACCAAGCCCAGCAGCGCGGCGGCGATGGCCTCGGTCGCGCCCGCGGTGACCAGCACCTCCGTGTCCGGCTCGTACGACAGGCCGTACCGGCGTTCCTGGTGCGCGGCGATCGCCGTCCGCAGCTCGGGGACGCCCGGGCCCGGCGGGTACTGGTTGCCGCGGCCGTCGCGCAGCGCCCGCACGGCCGCCTCCCTGACCTCCTCGGGCCCGTCCGTGTCGGGGAAACCCTGCCCCAGGTTGATCGACCCGGTCTGCAGGGCCAGGGCGGACATCTCGGCGAAGATCGTCGTCCCGAACTCGGCGAGCCGGCGGTTGAGGAGGGGGCGTGCGCTGGAGGTCATGCCGGTCATCCTGCGCCCAAGCTCTGGAGTTCCTCAACTCTGCTTTGGGCGGGGAGACGGAGGGGCATCTCCACGGCACGCACCAAGCGAGGCGCCCACGGGGGGCCGCTTCGGGGGAATCGGAAGGAGGGTGACGCCATGGTCATCGGCATCATCCTGGCGATCGTCTGCTTCGTCCTTGTCGGGACGCTCATCGCCATCGGCGCCGGCCGCCGGCGCAACACCGTACGACCGGCGGGCCGCGGTGGTGGCCACGGCCGGCGGTCGTCGGGCGGCAGCCACAACAGCAGCGCCGGCGACAGCAGTTGGTGGGTCGCGAGCGGCATGGGCGGCATCGGCGACAGCGGCTCGGGGTCGTCCGACGGCGGTTCGTCGCGCGACGGCGGCTCGTCCGGCGGCCACTCCTGCGGCGGTGGCAGCTCGTCGTCCTGCGGGGGCGGATCCTCGTCCTGCGGTGGCGGCGGGGGCGGATGCGGCGGAGGAGGCAGCTGACACGGGGCAGCTGAGCTCCTCCGAGGAGAACCGCATCCGCACCGGGGGGACACGGGGGACGGGGGAAGCGGGGGAGACGGGGGCGCGGAGACCGATCGGGTCGGTCTCCGCGCCCCCGTCCCGTGTGCCGCGCCCGGTGTGCATAACAGAGCTCCGGCGCACGCCCCAGCCGCCCCGGCGTACGCCGGGGTTGAACAGTTGAGCTGTGGAGCCCTCTGAGGGATGGAAACCCCACGAAGTTGGGTAAAAACCCTGTGACGGCGCCACAGTTCATGATTCCCTCTAAATCACCAACGCGGCCCCCGGGTGCTGTCGGCAGGACATCCCGCGGACACCCGACCCGACACTCCGGCCGGGCCGACCGGGCCGAATTCCCGGGTGCCGACCGGGGTGCGCCGGACCCACACCTCCCTTTCTTTGCGTGATAGCGGAGCCGACCCATGCTCACGACCCTGAAGACCTCTTACACCGACACGCGCGCGGCCGACCTCGCCTGGGCCCTGGGGCGCGAACCGCTCCCCGCCCTGGCCACGCTCGACCTCGAACTGACGGGCGCACAGCTTCAGTTGAGACTCCTCGGCGCATCCCACCAGGTGCTCCTGGAGGAGGAGCGGGGCAGTTGTTCGGAGACGGTCGCGTGCATCCCGGGCAGCAGCACACCGCTGCCGCTGGGCGTGGCCAAGCGGGTGGGCGACTGGGAGTACGAGTTCGCGGCCCGGGTCGAGGTCCTCTCGCCCGGCTCCTTCGCGGGCCGCGCCCAGGAGTTGCTGGCCCTGGTCGCCGACCATCCGCACGGCCTCGCGGGCGTCTTTCCCGGTAGCCCGCACGCCTTCACGGCCCTGCTGGCCCAGCGCCACGAGGGACAGGTGCACTGGCGGACCTGGCATGCCTACCCGCAGGACGGACACCTGGTGGCCACACGGACGCGGGTGGGGGTGCGGGTGGCGCCGGCCCAACTCGGCCCGCGCCAGGCCCGACTCAGCCCGTCAGGCGTCTGAGGACCCCGAATCAGCCCGTCAGACGTCTGGGGTTCCTGAATCAGCCCGTCAGGCGTCTGAGGATCCTGAAATCCGGGTGGTCCCGATCCAGATCGGGGCCGCCCGGATCCAAACCAGGTTGGCTCAACCGACCGACAGTTCCACACGTGTGGGTGACGAAGCGTGCCGTTGCAGTGACGTAACGTCGCAGCGTGATCGAACCGCACGCGCCCGCCCCGCCCGGCACCACGCCGCCCTGGGCGGGCCCCGCGCGGCTGCCCGTCCGCCCCGGCACGGGCCGGTTCCTGGTCCTCGCCTGCGTCTTCGTCTGCGCGTCCTGCGGATTGGTGTACGAGCTCCAACTCGTCGCCCTCGCCACCTATCTGATCGGAGACTCGGTCACCCAGGCGTCCGTCGTCCTGTCCGTCATGGTCTTCGCGATGGGCATCGGCTCCCTCGCCGCCAAACGGCTGCGATGGCGGGCGGCGGCCGCCTTCGGCGCGGTGGAGGCGGCACTCGCCCTGGTCGGCGGGTGCAGCGCGATGGCCCTGTACGCCGTCTTCGCCTGGACCGGCGACTGGGGCGGCCTGTGGGCGAGCGGCCCCCGCTGCCTGCTGGTCGCCTTCTCCCTGGCCATCGGCCTGCTGATCGGCGCCGAGGTCCCGCTGCTGATGGAGCTGATCCAGCGCATCCGGCGCCAGGACGCGGGCGGCGCGGTGGCCGACCTGTTCGCGGCGGACTACGTGGGCGCACTGGTCGGCGGCCTGGCCTTCCCGTTCCTGTTGCTCCCGCTCCTGGGCCAGTTGACCGGCGCCCTGCTCACCGGCACGGTCAACCTCATCGCCGGCGGGGCGCTCGTCCTCGGCCTGTTCGGCCGCGACCTGACCCGCCGCGCCCGCTGGCTCCTGCTGCTCACCAACGTGGCCGTGTTCGCCGTCCTCGCCACGGCCGCCGTACTCGTCGACGACTTCGAGCGGGCCGCGCGGCACGCGGTGTACGGCCAGGACGTACGGGTCGCGCTGCAGAGCGACGTCCAGGAGATCGTCCTCACCGGCGGCACCGACGGCCGCCCCCTCGACCTCTTCCTCGACGGCCGGCTCCGCGTCAGCGGCCGCGACGAGTACCGCTACCACGAGGCGCTGGTCCACCCCGCGATGAACGGCCCGCACGCGCGCGTGCTCATCCTCGGCGGCGGCGACGGACTCGCCGCCCGCGAGGTCCTACGGTACGAGGGCGTCCACCGGGTCGACATCGTCGAACTCGACGAGGCGGTCGTCCGGCTCGCCCGCCGCGACCCGGCCCTCGCCAGGCTCAACGGCCACGTCTACGGCGACCCGCGCGTCCACGTGAGAACCGCGGACGCCTTCCACTGGCTGCGCGGGGCGCCGTCGGCGACGTACGACGTGGTGATCGCGGATCTGCCCGACCCGGGCATCACGGCGAGCACGAAGCTGTACTCGCAGGAGTTCTACGGCCTCGCGCGGCAGACGCTGGCGGACGGTGGCCGCCTGGCGGTCCACGCCGGTCCGGTCGCCTCCCGTCCCCGCGTGTTCTGGACGGTGGACGCGACCATGCGCGCGGCCGGCCTGCGCACCGCCCCCTACCGAGTCGGCGGCCGCGACTCCGGCTTCGCCGCGGGTCCCGACCGCTCGGCCGGGGCGTCCAGGGCCCCGCACGACTGGGGGTTCGTGCTCGCGGCACCGGGCGAGCGGCCGGCACTGCGGCTCGACCCTGCCGGGCCGCGGCCGCGGACGATGACCCAGGTGACCCTCGCGGCGGACGCGCGGGCGGCCGCGAGGGGCAGGGTGGAGGGGTTGCCGGCTTCGACGCTGGTGCATCCGCGGTACTGAGGGGGCGGTATGGCCCGTAAGGGGGCCGATAAGAGGGCCGGCACCGACGCGCGGGCACTTTCGGCCAACGGGGGTGCACTACGGCGCTCACTGGGTAGTCTCGGCTGACATGGAGCATGAGGTGTTCGTTCCGGTTCCGGTCGATCGGCTCAGGGAGGCGCTGGCCGACCCCGCGCGGGTCGCCCGGGCGGTCCCCGGGCTCCAGCAGGACGCCGGTGCCGAACCCGTGGCGGGGCGGCTGAAAGTGCGCGTCGGCAGCCACTCCGTCACCTACCGCGGCTCCGTGCGGGTCTCCGGGCAGGACGACGGTTCGTACGCCGTCGCGGGCGATGCCGTCGAGGCGCGCGGCACCGGGGCGGTCAAGCTCGCGCTCACGATTCGTCTCCGGGAGGCGGACGAGGGCAATGGCTCCGGCTCCACGGTGACTTTTGACGGTACGGCGTCGGCGGACGGCCGCGTCACGGAACTTCCGTCGGACGCGGTGGCGTCGGCGGTGGGGCGGCTGCTGAGTCGGTTCGCCGAGAATCTGGGCGTTGCGCCGGAGGAGCCGCAGGCGCCGGAGGAGCCGCAGGCGCCGGAGGAGCCGCAGGCGCTGGAGGCCGTGGCGGCACCCGAGCCGGAAGCGCCCGAGCCGGAAGCCGCCCCTGAACCCCCCTCCGTCTTCGAGACCGAGGTCCCTCCGCCGTCCCTGTCCGACGCCTCCGAGGACCTCACGGAGCCCGTCGTGCCGCCCGCCGAGGCGGCGCATGCGCGGCGGACGATGATCGGGCGCAGTGCGGAGGAGGTCGACCACGCGCCGCCGCGGGGCCGGTACGCGCCTGTTCCCGCGCCGCACACCGGCGGGGCGAACTCGGCGCTGCGATGGGCTGCGCCGGCGGCGGCGTTCGTGCTGGCTTCGGCGATCGTCGTGGGCAGGGCGTTGCGTCGGCGTCGCTGACGTCGCTGAACAGTGGCCCGGCGTGGGGGCTGGAGAGGGGTGGGTCGCGCGGCCCGGCGCTTGCGGGGTGCCGCGCCTCTTTGGGTCGGGAGCCGCCCCAGCGGCACGACTGC
>NZ_JBWLKM010000150.1:0-11072 GCF_059026085.1 Streptomyces sp. a15
ATGGCCGGCGGCACCGAACTCGCCGCCCTCAAGCACGAGCTGGCCCAGGTCCGCGGCGTCGACGTCGAGGAACTCCCGGAAGCGGAAGACCTCACCCCACCCGTGGCGGCCTCGTCCGAGGTCTCACCTCCCTGACAACGGCGTCGCCGCACGCATACGGCGACAGCCACACTCCGCCCCCGTCACCCTGATCCGAAGGCATGTCCCCATGAAGATCGCCCTCGACCCGTACATGATCCGTCACGTGCCCCTCCTCGAACTGCCGTCAGTGGTAGCCGAGTTGGGCTACGAGTGGATCGAGCTGTCTCCCCGAGAGGACTTCATCCCCTTCTTCCGCCATCCGCGCGTGGACGACGCGACGGTGCGGAAGTTCCGCAAGGCACTGGACGCGGCAGGCGTCGGCGTCTCCTCGCTGCTGCCGCTGTTCCGCTGGTCCGGCCCGGACGAGGACGCCCGGCAGGCCGCCGTACGGTACTGGAAGCGCTCGATCCAGATCGCCGCCGACCTCGGCGTGGACAGCATGATCTCGGAGTTCAACGGGCGACCGGAGGACCCCGACCGCAGTGAGGCGCAGTTCTGGAAGTCGCTGGACGAACTGCTGCCGGTGTTCGAGCGCGAGGGCGTCAAGCTGGCGCTGGAGCCGCACCCGGACGACTTCATCGAGAACGGCTACGACGCGATCAACCTGATCCGGGGCATCAACAACCCCAACGTCACCTTCCTCTACTGCGCCCCGCACACCTTCCACATCGGCAACGACGCCCCCGGCATCATCAAGTACGCGGGCGACCTGCTCACCCACGTCCACCTGGCCGACGCCCTCGACCACACGGCGTCCTCGGGCAACCGCTACATCCTCAACCCGCCCGGCACGGCGGCCCGTATCCACCAGCACCTCGACATGGGCCAGGGCGAGGTGGACTTCGACGAGCTCTTCCGTGAGCTGCGCGCGAACGGCTTCGACGGCACGCTGACCGCCTGCGTGTTCGCCTGGGAAGAACGCGCCAAGGAGTCATCGGTGTTCATGCGCAAGAAGACCGACGAGTACCTGACCACCTGGTCGTGACGGGACATCGTATTTCCAGGAGCGTCGTTAAAGCGCTCTAAGTCCACCGCTCCCCGGAGTCTCCGGAGCGAAGGGAAACCAGAGCCCATTCACGGCCCCGAAGGCATCCGCTTCTACATCCGCCCCAAGGTCGTCACCACCCGCTGGCCCCAGCCCGCCCAGCAACTCACCGCCGGCTTCAACTTCCCCACCTCCAACTGAGAGACGCGACATCGCGTCCCACTTCCACCGGCAGTTCGCCGTCTGATCACCACTCCTTCGAAGGGCACCGTCATGACCACGTCCGCCAAACCTCTCTCCGTCGCGGTGATCGGCGCCGGGATGGCCGGCCGCAGTCACGCTGCCGGATACCGCAACGTCAACACGGTCTTCGGGGCCGGTCTGCCGCCGGTCCGGCTGGCCGCGATCGCCGATGCCAACCTCGCACTCGGCGAGGACGCCGCCCGCCGATACGGCTACGAGAAGGCGCTGCCGAGCTGGGAGGCCATCGCCGAGGACCCGACGATCGACGCGGTCTCCATCGTCGTAGGAAATGATCTGCACCGTCCGATCGCGGAGGCGCTGATCGCTGCCGGAAAGCATGTGCTGTGCGAGAAGCCGTTGGCTGGGTCGCTCCAAGACGCCCGTGCCATGGCCGAGTTGGAAAGGGGTGCCGAGGTGGTGACGGCCGTCGGGTACACCTTCCGGCGTTCGCCCGGCATCGCCGCGATCCGTGAGCATGTGCGTGCCGGTGAGCTGGGCGATCCGACGCTGTTCAGCGGCCGTTACTGGTGCGACTACGCGACCGACCCGAACGGGCCGCTGAGCTGGCGGTTCAAGGGCGGCGCCGGTTCCGGTGCGCTCGGGGACATCGGTTCGCACATCATCGACGCCGCCGAGTACGTCGCCGGGCCCATCGCCTCGGTCTCCGGTGCCGCGTTGTCGACGCAGATCACCAAGCGGCCGCTGCCGCTGGGCGCGGTCGTCGGGCACAACGCCGCTCCCGTCTCCGACGAGATGGGCGAGGTCGAGAACGAGGACACCGCGTCCTTCACGGCCCGTTTCGAGTCCGGCCTGGTCGGCACCTTCTCGGTGACGCGCACCGGCTTCGGCCTGCCCAACGGGCTTGCCTTCGATGTTCTGGGCGTGGGCGGGCGGGCTGCGTTCGACCAGCACCGGCCGGCCGAGTACCTCTTCGACGACGCGCAGCCCGAGGCCCGTACGCGCGGCGCCCGGCAGATCATCGTCGGCCCGCAGCTGCCGTACTTCGCGGGCGGTGTCCCGATGGAGGCGCCGGGTGTGGGCGCCAGCAACGCCGACAACTTCACCTACCAGGCCCGGGCCTTCCTCGACCAGGTCGCGGGGGTCGCCGAGCCGTTGCCGGCCTGCGCCACCTTCGCCGACGCGCTGCGGACCATGGAGATCATCCGCGCGGTCGTCGAGTCCTCCCTGGGCGGTGGCGCCGCTGTCCTGGTTCCGCCCGCCGCCTGACCCTCACGTATCAAGGAGCACCCCCATGGCCCTCAAGCTCGGCGCCTACACCGCCTGTCTGCACGACCGCACCCTCAACGAGGCCCTCGACATCCTCAAGGAGAACGGCCTGACCTCCGGGGAGGTCAACACCGGCGGCTTCATCCCCTCCCCGCACTGCCCGGTCGACCTGCTGCTGTCCTCGGCCACCGCGCGCGAGGAGTACCTGGCGGCCTTCGCCGACCGTGGGATGGAACTGACCGGCCTGAACTGCAACGGCAACCCGCTCAACCCGCTCCCGGGTGTCGGCCCCAAGCACGCCGACGACCTGCGCCGCACCATCCGTCTCGCGGGCCTGCTCGGTGTGAAGCACGTCGTGACCATGTCCGGTACGCCGGGTTCGGACCCCGACGCCAAGTACCCCTCCTGGGTCGTGAACCCGTGGGACGGCGTGTACATGGACGTCCTTGACTACCAGTGGGGCGTGGCCGTCGAGTTCTGGAAGGAGATCGACGCGCTGGCCCGCGAGAGCGACGTCCGGGTCGCTGTCGAGATGCACCCGCACAACCTGGTCTTCTCCCCGGTCACCCTGAAGCGGCTGGTCGAGGAGGGGGGCCTGACGAACGTCGGCGCCGAGATGGATCCCTCCCACCTGATGTGGCAGGGCATGGACGTCATCGCCTCCACCAAGTGGCTCGGCCCGCTGGTCTTCCACGCAGCTGCCAAGGACGCGACGCTCTGCCCGGGCGTCGACATCCGCGGCGTGCTGGACACGTCGTTCACCCGCGTGCCGGCCGATGCACCCGGCAAGGTGCCTACGGGTTACGGCTTCTGGTGCAACGCCTGGCCGGAGAAACCGGCTTGGAAGTTCGTCGCGGTCGGCCTCGGCAACGACGTCCCCTTCTGGACCGATTTCCTGCGCGCCCTCGCCGAGATCGACCCCGACATGGCCGTCAACATCGAGCACGAGGACGCCGCCTACTCGCAGACGGAAGGGCTCGCCCTGGCCGCCAAGAACCTGCACAGCGCCACGGCGGCCCTCTGAACGCCCGCTGACGGGAAGTCCAGCGCCCGCCGATCGACGGGCGCGGGATTCCTGCAGTCATCGGTACTGCAGCCGGGCCTGGCGCGGGACGGCGCCGAACTTGCGCGCCGTGACCGGATGCGCGGTACTGGACGCCTAATGTGCCTCCGAGTGCCTTCCGCTGGTTACCTACGACCCCCCCCGCAGAACCCGGTCCCCATGCCGGGCTCGGCCGGCGGACTCGTGCCGCGCCCTGCTGCGTGTGGTCGATGCCGACGGCCGTGACGGCATCGGGCCAGCTCGGGGAGGCAGCGTCGAGCGGGCCCGGCGTCATGCTTGGGTATCAGCGCGACGAGGAACAGACCCGGGCCGCGCTCACCGAGGACGTCTGGTACCGCACCATAGACCTCGTCCGGGTCGACGAGGACGGCTATGTTCACGTCGTGGGCGACTCTCCGACCTGATCATCCGTGGCGGCACGAACGCATCTGCGATCGAGGCCCGGAAGTATCACGGCTCACGCCCGGCAAGTTAGGTGGATCTCCAGTACCGGCCCTCATGCCGCGGCACCTACCGTCCTGTCATCCGGCCGGAGCCCGACCCCGTCCGGATACCTCTCGCGCAGGCACTCCCTCCTCATGTGCGTGTCCCTCCGCCGGCGCCGAGCCGATGGCGCCCTGCCCGGCAGCAGCGCAGGACCCCGGGAGCGGACCGGGCAGGGGCGGTCACCGCCGATGTCGCACAGTAAGCGAACACCCCGGAGGAAAAGTGGACTCAGGCAGTACAGCCGCACAGGACGCGTACTGGACGTCGGCCGTCAGCACAGTGACCGAGGACAAGGTCTACGTCCGCGGCTACGACCTCGAGGATCTCATCGGCCAGATCCCCTTCACCGCGGCGATTTTCCTCATGGTACGGGGACGGGTGCCGACGCCCCGGGAGACGCGCGTCCTCGACGCCGTCCTCAGTGGTGTCCTTGACTACGCGCTCGAGAAGCCGGGCACCGTGGCCGCGCGGTACGCGGTCTCAGCCAACCCCAGTATGGCCATCGGTATGGCAGCAGCCTGTATGTCGGTCGGTGCGCACACTCTCGCTACCGAGGACACGGGGCGCTTCATCGTCGCGACACACCGCGAGTATCTCGACTCAGCCCTCGCACTCGACGAGTTCGCCGACGCCAAGGTCGCCCGCATGCGCGCGGCAAGGCAGCGCGTGCCGGGGCTGGGGCATCCCGTGTTCAAGAAGGTCGATCCGCGAGGCGCCCTGCTCAAGGGAATCGCCGTCAAGGAGGGCCTGTGGAGCGAGGCCGCGGAGGTCTATGAGGCGGTCCATCGGGCCTTCACACGGCTCCCCGGCAAGTCGGACATCCCGATCAACGACGTGGGTGTCATGGCGGCGGTGCTGCTCAGCTTGGGTTTCACCCCGGAGGAGGGCACAGGCCTCGCCGTCCTGTCGACACTTCCGGGCGTCATCGCGCACGTCTCCGAGGAGCTGGCCGCGGCCAGACCGATCCGGATCGTGTCGAGGGATTCCGTCGCCTACACGGCTGGGACCACGGGAGACTTCGCCGCCGCCCGCGAGGCGGCCGGCTGGGACGAGCGATGGCGTGAGCTGCCCCAGGGATGACGCCGAATGCCCTGCGCTGCTCGTTCCTGAGTACCGTCCTTCTGCGTCCTGGCCATCAGCCACGTCTGTGACAACGGCCGGTATGGGGCCGGCGCGGGGTAAGGAGAGCGTGTGGTGCCGCTCACTCGGCATAGAGACCCCCTGGCCTGGGACAGGTGCCCGCCGGCCACTTCCCGGTCGGTGTCTCGGTCACCGCGGTCAGCACCCGCCTGCGGAGCTGAGCGCCGGCAAGCGTGGACCGGAGCAGGGATCTGAGGGCGGCACGGAGACAGACGCACCACGCTGCGCTCACCCAGCACCTCGGATTCCTGTGGGGTCCACAGGACTGGCGGCCTTCAGCCGCCCAAACCGGCATCACACTTCGGGCCCGACAACCCGAACTGCCACTTCGTCGAAGCGGATCATGCGCGCGCGGTGGGTTCCGTGCAGCTGAGAGCCGGCCCGACCACGGGCTGCGGCTCGGCTCCGTCAGTGATGGTTACCTCCAATGAAAAAGGCTGCGAATGAGCACAACAGAAAGAGTGGTCTCCGCTGACGCCGGACCACGCCTGGGTGGAAACCTGGGGGCTCTGCATCTCTTCTTCAGTGTCATGGCCTTCAACGCCCCGCTGGTCGTCGTCATCGGTGTTCTTCCGATCATGCTGGCGATCGGCAACGGGGTGGGAACGCCGATAGCGTTCCTTGCGGCCGGCCTCATCGTCGCGGCCTTCGCCGTTCCGTTCACCAGGATGGCGAGAGTCTTCCCGAACCCCGGCGCGTTCTACGTGTACATCACGGCGGGCCTCGGAAGAGCAATCGGCCTCGGATCCGGGTTCATGGCCCTCGTCGGCTACCTCAGCGTCAACATCGGCAGCTACGGGTTCGGCGGCGTGGTGTTCCAGTCGATGGTTCGCGACACGTTTCACGGACCCGACATCGACTGGTGGCTGTGGGGAGCCCTGCTCTGGGCCGCCACGACAGTACTCGGCTACCTCAAGATCGACCTGTCGGCGAAGGTGCTGACCGTCTTCCTGTTCCTCGAGCTCGCGGTCATCGTCGTGTACGACGGCGCTGTGATGTTCAAGGAGGGAGCGTCGGGCCTGTCCGCAGCACCCTTCGCGCCCAGTCACTGGTTCGACGGATCCTTCGCGGTGGGACTTCTGTACGGCCTCGGCATGTACGGCGGCTTCGAAGTCGCCGCGCTCTTCCGGGACGAAGTGCGCCACCCCACTCGTACGGTTCCCCGGGCGACCTTCGGGGTCATCGCCGTGGCGATGGTTCTGTACGGGGGCACGGCCTGGCTCTACATCAACTCCCTCGGAGTCGACAAGGCCGTGTCCATCGCCAGCGCGGATCCCGCGGGGTCGATCCTGGGAAGCATCGAGACCTTCGGCGGACACGTGCTGTTTGACCTCGCGACAGTGATGGTCACCACCAGCACGTTCGCCGTCATTCTGGCAGCCCACAACATCAGTGCCCGCTACGTCTTCAACCTGAGCGCGGACGGGATCCTGCCCCGCCGGCTGAGCGGAGTGCATGCCAAGCACGGATCTCCACACGCGGCCTCTCTCGCCACCAGTGGGATTGGTCTCGCCGTCCTTGCTGTCACCGTGCTCAGCGGGTCTGATGTCATTGCCTTCTTCACGGTGTCGCTCGGACTGGCCAGCTTCACGGGTGTCGCCGCCATCTCCCTGGCGAATCTCGCCATCGCCCTGTACCTGCGCAAGCATCACAAGGACGAGTTCAGCGTCTGGAGCACTGTGCTTATGCCGGTACTCGCGGGGATCGGACTGGCCGTCGAGCTGGTGCTGACAATCCAGAACTTCCCTCATCTGGTCAACACTTCCACAGGCGTCGCGATGCTCCTGCTGGCCGCGCTCATCGGCGTGTTCGTCGTCGGCGTCGTCATGGCCCTCGTCTTCCGGCGTACTCGGCCTGAGGTCTACAGCAAGATCGGTCGCCAGTAAGCCCACGGTCACGGTTCCAGCAAGACCGTGGCACGCGGCACGACACAACGAAAGCGCCTTCCGCACTGGAACAACGAGGCTCCTCCAAAGGCTCCTTCAACCCTGGCGGAAGGCACTTGGAAGCCCTACGAAACCAGAGCGCCGATTTTGAGTATCCGCCGATGCGACACTTCCCGGGCCGGAGGCACAGTCGGGCGCGATACCGAGGACGCAGACGCCTTGTCGGCCCGGCCCCGCACTGACGGGACGGCTGGAGATTCCGAGGAGAATTTTTTCGATGAAATTCGGTCTGTGCTACTTCCCCACGGACTACGGCATGGGGCCTGCCGAAGTAGCCGCGGCCGCCGAGGAACGCGGTTTTGAGTCGCTGTTCTTCTGCGAGCACACCCACATCCCGGCCAGCAGGCGAACGCCGTACCCGCTCGGCGGCGAACTCCCCAAGGAGTACCTGCACACCTACGACCCCTTCGTCGCGTGCACCGCGGCCGCGGCGGCGACGAGCCGCCTGAAGATCGGCACCGGGATCTGCCTGGTGGTGCAGCGGGACCCGATCACGACGGCCAAGGAAGTGGCCAGCGTCGACCGCCTCAGCGGCGGCCGGTTCCTCTTCGGCGTGGGGGCCGGCTGGAACCGCGAGGAGATGGCCAACCACGGTACCGATCCGCGCACCAGGATGGCACTGATGACTGAGCGGCTCGCGGCGATGCGACAGATCTGGACCACCGACGACGCGGAGTTCCACGGCAGGTTCGTGGACTTCGACCCGATCTGGTCGTACCCGAAGCCGCTTCAGTCGCCGCTGCCGGTGCTCGTCGGCGGGATGGGCCCGACCGTGGAGGACCGCATCCTGTCCGTCGGGGACGGCTGGCTGGCGGAGAGTGTGCCGCTCGAAGAGCTCGACGAGTTCGCCGATCGCGTGGCCAGGCTCCAGCAGCGTGCGGCCGAGGCCGGACGGGGCCGCATCCCGGTCACGATGTTCGACGCGCCCTCCGAAGCGGGCATGGCGGAGCGCTACGAGGCCGCTGGTGTCGACAGGTTCCTCTTCCAACTGCCCAACGGCGACACCCCGGAGGTCGCCGGGGACCTCGATCGGCTGGCGGACCGTATCCACTGACGCCGACGAACCTTTTCCCGATCCTCGCAGAACCAGGCGTGGGTCAAGCCCTGCACCATCACAGGAGAACCAGCATTGGCAGGTGCCGTGATTGAGTACGAAGTTCCCGTCCTCAAGCGCGACACGCGTCGTACTCACTGCAGACGTCTCCCGGCCCGCGGGCGAGGGGCCGTGGCCCGTGATCGTCGCCCGGACTCCCTATGACGTGAGGGCAAAGTCGGCGGGCGTGAGCCGGTGCTGATCAACCCGGTCGACGCGGGGGAGCGGGGCATCGCTTCGGGCGACGTGGGCCGGCTGTGGAATGCCCGGGGCGCCTGCCTCGCCGGAGCGGTCGTCACCGACGAAGTCCGCCCCGGCGTGGTCGTCCTGGCGACGGGTGCCCGGTTCGACCCGAGGAGCCGGGCGTGTCCGGCTCACTGGAACGGCATGGCAACCCCAACGTCCTCACAGCCGACATCGGAACCTCACGGCTCGCAAGCCGGTCGTCGTCCACTTCCCGGACCGGTGCCCGTGCCCTTGCGGCGCGGGCAGGCGCCCTCGCTGTTGAACGCGTACGACTCCGCGCTCGGCGGCCCGAACACCACACCGCACTCCGGGCAGGTCAGCGGCAGGTCCAGGGCGACGTCCATAGTCGGCTCCAGCCGGTGCCCGTCCGGGCACTGGTGTCGTCCGAGCCGCGAGTAGATCAGCCGCAGGCTGTTGAGCAGCTCGGTCGAGGTGCCGAACGTGCTGCGCACGCCGGGAATACCCGGCCGCCGGCGCAGCGCGAGCGCCGCCGGGACGTGCTCGACGCTGTCCACCGCCGCATGGGCGGCCTGGGCCAGGCGGCGGCGGGTGGAGGTGGACAGAGCCTCCAGGTACCGGCGGGAGCCTTCCGCGTAGAGCACGCCGAGCACCAGGGACGACTTCCCGGAACCGGACACCCCGGCGATCGCCACCAGCCGGCCCAGCGGCACCGTGACGTCGATGTCCCCGAGGTTGTGCACGCGCGCGCCGCGCACCTCGATCGCATTCGGCGGCGCGGCGGGCTCCCGGGCGGTATCGCCGGCGTTCATGTCGTGGGTTCTTTCTGAAGGTGATCACGAGGAGCCCCCTGCGAGCGACGCAGGGGGTCACGCATGTGGCTTGGCTGCCCCGGGATCCTTCTGGTCAGGACGCGATCGCGCCTTGCGCGGTCTGAGCGAACGCCCAGTGGGAGTGAACGATGCGCCACTCACCGTCGATCAGCCGGTAGGCCTCGGTGGCGTTCCACGCACGGAGCTGCTGCTCATTGCCGTTGTCGTCGAGCACGTATGTGTCGAGGTTGTAGGCCAGGACCGCGAAATCACCACTGTCGCTGACGTTCACGGCGGGGTTGAGGTACTCGTTCCGCACGATGTGCGGGTTCGAGTAGATCGACTCGATGTGAGCGATGACCGCGTCACTACCCACGATCAGTTCCTTCAGAACCGGATCGAAGTAGCTGATCTCCTCGGCGTAGTTGTCGAGGTACCCGCGGTTGTCGCCGACGCTCCACCGCTCGTTGAAGGACTTCTCCAGCTCAAGAACGGTCTTGCCGATCTCTTCCTTGTTGACGCTCATTCCGTTTCCCTTCATGGACACTGTGGCCGGCCGCATCGACGCGGCGTACGTGTGCACTCCCGGTGCCGAGCGGTGCCGAGCGGCGCCGACGGCCCGGCTGTGCGGGCCTCACCAGCCACTGTTCCCCAGGGCCGGGCAATTCGGGCCGTAGCCAACAGACACGAGATGGTCAGCAGCGGACAATGGAAAGCGGACAGGGCCAAGGCATCCGTCTTTCCCGCGGGCGCGCCCACCCTGCTGTACGGCTGGCAGATCACCCGAAGCGGATTGAGCTGCACTTCCTGCCGTCGTACTCGTCGGCCTTTGCCGGCCAAGGAATTGAGCCGAGGTGCACTGCCCGATCCGCGGTTCGTGTGGATGACGCAGCCGTTCTCCAGGAGGCCCAGGCCCGGCGGCCATGTCGAGGGCGTCGACGACCAGGTCGGCGTGGTGGTGATCGGCCAGATGGAGGCGTACCGGGAGGAGCTCTTCGGTCCGGTCCTCGCGTTCGTCCGCGCCGAGTCCCTCGGCGAGGCCATCGACCATGATCAACGCCAACCCCTAGGGCAATGGCACTGCCCTGTCTACCGCCTCCGGCGAGGCCGCCCGCCGCTTCCAGCGCCAGATCAAGGTTGGCGTGATCGGCGTCAACGTGCCGGTGCCCGTGCCGATGGCGTACTACTCCTTCGGCGGCTCGAAGGACTCCCTCATCGGCGATTCCCCCGTCCACGGCCCCGAAGGCATCCGCTTCTACACTCGCCCCAGGGTCGTCACCACCCGCTGGCCCCAGCCCGCCCGGCAGCTCACCGCCGGCTTCAACTTCCCCACGAGCAATAGTCAAGACCTGTGGATGGGCGTGTCATGCGACTTGCTGATCGCCTCCTGACTCTTCGCTGGTGTGGTCGTCGTTGGTCGTTCGACGAGGATGCCTTTCTCGAACCTCGCGCCGGCTCCGATGAGGTGGGGGCCGGCGTGAGGCGTGCTCGATCCGAGACTCGTCATGCCGGCGCGGCGGAGTGCGGATCGGCCCAGCTACCTCGCCATTAGCGCGGTGACCAGTTGGTCCAGTCCGTTGAACCGCCAGTTGAAGACATCGGAGCTGGTAGACCTCAGGCGCCGGCTTGTAGGCCAGGACGGCTTCGCTGGACAAGGCTTGGTGCCAGCGCAGCCCGGCGTGTGCGTTGAGTCGCAGCAGAGCGGTGCGGCTGGCGTTACTGACTTCGGCTCGTCAGGGTGACGCTGGTTCGTCGAGTGCCAGGCCGGTGCCCGCTATGAAGCCATCGAGGG
>NZ_JBWLKM010000151.1:0-11027 GCF_059026085.1 Streptomyces sp. a15
ACACCACGGAATACAGCCACCACCCGAAGCCCTTCAGGGACTTCGCGATGATTCACCCTGACGAGCCGAAGTCAGTAAAGGTGGCGCAACCAGCCTTGTGAGGCAGGCATGGAGTTGGCGGACCTCGTCGGGCGGATGCGCAAGGGTACGAAACCCGACCGGTATCGTCCCGTCACCGAGCATCAAGGAGACAGCCCCTGGCAAGGGCCGTCCCGCAAGTGACTTTGATGTGCAGTGGACTTGGGTACGACGGCAATTCGTGGCCGGCGTGATCACGGCCTCGGAGCTGTTCCGGAGCCCGTTCACCGGGCTGAGCCCGCGCGCCTTCGGTGACCGGCACGGCCTGAACCATCTCCGAACACCCCGGCAGCAGGGAGACGTGGGTCACACACGTCCGTGTCACAGGGCGTCGGGCTACCTCGTCTCAGGGGGTGTAGCCACTGACGACCACGGAGGAGCACACGATGGACGCGCGACTGAACTACTTCTCCAGCCCGACCGCCGGCAAGGCCCTCAAGTACGTCATGTCGGCGGGCAGGACGCTCAAGGAATCCCCGCTGCCGGCCGCGACGCAGGAGCTGGTGGCGCTGCGCGTGAGCCAGATCAACGGCTGCGCGGTCTGCATCGACATGCACACCAAGGAGGCCGCCGCTGCCGGGGAGGCCCCGGTGCGGCTGAACCTCGTGGCGGCGTGGCGGGAGGCCACGGTCTTCACCGAGGCCGAGCGTGCCGCGCTGGAGCTGGCGGAGCAGGGGACCCGGGTCGCGGATGCGGCCGGTGGGGTCAGCGACGAGGTGTGGGCGTACGCCGCCAAGCACTATGACGAGGAGCAGCTCACCGCCCTGGTGATCCTGGTGTCTTTCATGAACACGGTGAACCGGCTCAACATCATCACGCAGCAGCCGGCCGGCGACTACGAGGTAGGGCAGTTCCACTGAACGGCCGTCGGCGACCGGCCCGGGGCCCGGCCACTGGCTCCGGGCTCCCGGCCCGGGGGGCCTTGCTCTGCGCCGCCGGTGGACCGGATGATCACCAGAAGATGTCCGCGCCGACGAGTACGGCCGGGCGGGAGGGCCGCAAGGGGGAGTCGGCGTGAGCAAGGTCGAGGAGTTCGAGAAGCTGCGGCCGCTGCTGTTCTCGATCGCCTACCGGATTCTGGGCAGCGTGGGTGAGGCCGAGGACGCGGTGCAGGAGACGTGGCTGCGCTTCGACAGCTCGGCGACCCGTCCCACGTCGACCAAGGCTTTCCTGTCCGCCACGGTGACGCGGATCTCGATCGACGTGCTGCGCTCCGCGCGGGTGAGGCGGGAGGAGTACGTCGGGCCGTGGTTCCCCGAGCCGCTGCTCACCGATCCCTATCAGGATCCGGCACGCTCAGCGGAGCTGGCCGACTCGGTGTCGATGGCGGCGCTGCTGCTCCTGGAGCGGCTCAGCCCGTTGGAGCGGTCGGTGTTCGTGCTGCGGGAGGTGTTCGGCTTCGGCTTCGACGAGGTCGCCGCGGCGTTGGGGCGGTCACAGGCGGCGTGCCGGCAGCTGCTGGTACGGGCGCGGCGGCACATGCAGGCCGGGCGGCCACGGTTCGAAGCGGACCGTCAGGCGCGGCAGGAGCTGGCGACGCGATTCTTCGACGCCCTGCGCGAAGGCGATGTCGTCGGCCTGCGGGATCTGCTCGCCGCCGACGTGTCGATGGCCGGGGACGGCGGCGGCAAGGCCCCGCAGCTGGCCCGGGCCGTCATCGGCGCCGAGAACGTGGCCCGGCTACTCGCCTCCGTCTTCCCCCGAATGGCCCGGATCGACGTGACCTTCGAGCCGCACGAGGTCAACGGCCAGCCCGGAGCGATCTTCCGCGACCGGGACGGCAAGGTGCTCTACATCTTGGCCCTCGAGGTGCTCGACGGGCAGATCCAGACCATCCGCTCAGTGATCAACCCCGACAAGCTCGGCCACCTCGGGCCGGTCGCTGACGCCTGGGCTGTCGACCGCGAAGTGAAGCAGGCCCGCCAGCAGGTGAACTGACCACGGGACTGGCGTGGGCCGGCTCGTTCCCCGCCGGCTCATGCCAGCGGCCGCGGGACGGCTGGTTCGCCCATCCCACGAGATTGAGGTGGTGCAGGCGGACAATGCCGCGCATCGCGTGGTGCACGCCGCCGCGGAGGCGGCAGTCGCGCACGATCTTCCAGGTCTGCATGCGGGCAAAGACGTGCTCGATTTGGCATCGCCGGCATCACATGGCAAGACCACCGGCGGCTGGCGGGAAGACCGATCCCAGCACGGAACCCCGGTGATCCGAGCACGGTTTGCTATGACTGCCTGCCGACCCTGCGAGGCCAGGGCCCAGTGCACCCGAGCCGGCGTGACGTCGGAGACGGGCCGACGCTTCACTTTCCGCGCCCGCCCGGAGCAAGAGGTTCCAACCTGATGGTGCAGGTCAGTGGCGTGGTGAAGGTCGGTAGCCGGGTCATGCGAGGCTCCCGGTAGCGCCCATTCGACCCGGCCGGCAGCCCTGCTCCCCCTGGCCCACCTGCGCAACGGCGACATCCTCACCCGCCTGGTCGCCGGATTCCAGGTCGGGGTTGTCACCGCCTGGCGCTATATCCGCGAGGCGATCGCCTTGCTCGCCGCGACCGCCAACGACCTGCACCAGGCGATGACCAGGATCCCGCTGCTGGCCTACGTCGTCCTCGACAGCACGCTGATCCCGATCGACCGCGTGCACGATCAGAAGCCGCACTACTCCGGAAAGCACCGACGGCACGGGGTGAACGTGCAGGTAATCGCGGATGCGGCCGGACGCCTCGTCTGGGCGTCGGCGGCACTTCCCGGCTCGGCACACAGCCTGACTGCTGCGCGAACCCACGGCATCATCGCCGCGTTGACCAACGCTGACGTGATGACCTTCGCGGACAAGGCGTATCAAGGCGGCGGCGGTTTCGTGCGTATCCCGTTCAAGCGGCACCGCTGCCGGCCGAAGCTGTCGCGCCGGCAGAAGGCCGTGGACAAGGCCCACGCCGGATCCGCTGCCGCGGCGAACGCGCCGTCGCCACCCTCAAGACCTGGAAGATCGTGACCAACCTGCGCTGCAGCCCCTCCCCGACGACCGCAATGGTGCCGGCCGTCCTCGTTCTCCACCACGTCGAAGACCCGACCTGCCAAGGATGAGAAGACGCTCAGCCATGCCGACCGACGCTGGTGATGAGTTTTCGCGGCCGCAGCCGTCACACCTACGACAGGACACGACGAGGCGGAAGGATGACGTGATGAGTGCGGATACGCGGCCGGAGGAGTTGGGCGTGAGCGGGTTGGGCGAGGTCGACGAGCCGGCGTTCTCGGGGCTTGCGGAGCGGCACCGGCGGGAGCTGCACGTGCACTGCTACCGGATGCTCGGGTCGTTCGAGGACGCCGAGGACACCGTGCAGGAGACGTTCCTCCGTGCCTGGCGGCGGCGGGAGACCTTCGAGGGGCGGTCGACGTTCCGGGCCTGGCTGTACCGGATCGCCACCAACGCCTGCCTGGACCTGCTCGCCAAGTGCCGCCCGGAGCCTGCGACCGGCGGCGAGGTGCTGTGGCTGCAGCCCTACCCCGACCGGCTGCTCGACGAGCTGCCCGCGGGCGACGCGGACGAGCCCGAGACCGTCGCCGTCGCGCGGGAGACGATCGAGCTGGCCTACCTGGTCGCAGTCCAGCATCTCGCGCCGCGCCCGCGGGCCGTGCTGATCCTGCGGGACGTGCTCGGCTGGCCGGCGAAGGACGTCGCGGAGCTCCTCGGGGACTCCGTCAACTCCGTGAACAGCGCGCTGCAGCGCGCCCGCGCCGGCATGCGGGAGCACCTGCCCGCCGAGCGGCAGGACTGGACCGGCGGCGAACAGGACGCCGGGACGCGCGAGCTCGTGCGCCGCTTCACCGACGCCAGCGTGGCCACGGACATCCCGGCGCTCGCCGCGATGCTGCGGGACGATGTCCGCTGCTCGATGCCGCCCACACCGGGCCTGTACGTCGGCCGCGACGCGGTGGTGAACGACTGGATCGAGGACGGCTTCGAGGGAATGAAGGGCCTGCGCGCCGTCCCCACCTCCGTGAACCGGCAGCCCGCCGTCGCCTTCTACCTCTGGCAGCTGCAGGAGGGGGCGTACCTGCCGCTGACGATCGACGTCCTGCGCGTCACCGGCGGGGCGATCACCGAGATCGTCACGTTCCACGACGACCAGTTCCCGCGGCTCGGGCTGCCGGAGTTCCTGCCGGCCGACGGCACGGAGTAGTCCCGGTGTGGACGCTCGCGCTGCGCGGTGGCGCGCGTGTCGCGGTGGTCCCGGCCCAGTGGTACGACGCGTTCGGCGTCGTCACCCGCGGGCGGGTGCAGCTGGAGCTGCGCGACGGCGAGCCCGGGCCGGTCCTCGGGCGCGACGCCGGGTTCTGGCTCCGCGGCACCGGGGTCCGCGCCCTGCGGAACCCCGGCCGTCGCACGGCGAGGGTGCGCATCGTCACCCCCAGGGCCAGGACCGTCACCTGCCAGTCAGCACGCCCCGTGCGTCAGTTACCGAATGATGGAGGAGCGACATGAACAGCACGAATGACACCGGGGGCGTCGCAGGCCCGGCATCGGGCCGGACCAGCCACACCCACCGACTCCGCGGGCTCGCCGGCACCGGCATCATTGCCACGCTCGCAGCGACGGTGGCCACCACCCTCGCCGCTGCGCTCGCCCAGGCCATTGGCGTCGACTTCGAGGTCCCCGATGGTGGCGAGACGATCCCGTTGTCCGGGTTCGCCGTGGTGACCGGCTTCTTCTCGGTCGTGGGCATCGTCCTTGCCGCCGCTCTTCTTCGTTGGAGCGCTCGCCCCGCCGAGCGATTCGTGTGGACGGCAGTGTCGCTGACCGCGATCTCGTTTCTTCCGCCCCTCCTCTCCGGGGCAGACACCGCCACCACTACCGCCCTCCTCGGGCTGCACCTCGTCCCTGCGACGGTGATGATCCCCACCCTGGCGCGGAGCCTCCGCATCCGGACCGATTGACGATCCCGCGACGGGAGGGCGGAAAGTTCCTCTGACCAGCAAGAATGAGGATTGTCTGGGTCCTTGTTCCTGCCACCGTCAAAGGCACTTCTCAGGTGAAGCAGCGTATCGGGTCCTACCCGCGTGCTCGCGTCGAGGGCGGCGGCCACGGGGTGATGTCCCAGGCCGGGGCCACCATGCCCTTGGCGACACGTGCGCAGCGCTGGACGTATCCCGCGCTCCTTGGCGTCGGCCCCGGAGTGGGTGCAGGGGCGCGCGGAGGAGAAGGTCAGCGCCTGATTCGGCTCGGTGCGACGCGGGACATGCGAGGCCCGGCCTGTGCGGTACGGCGCTGTTGGCGAATCCCCGTCGGGTGAGCTCTTCTACTTCGCCCCGCTCGTCTCGCCCGGTGTGTCACCCCGCGCACGTCCGCGGGTCCCGGCAGCCCAATCTCCTGCCCCGAAGAGCAGTACCGCCTCGGTCGAACGGCCTGACCCCACGGGTCCGGACCGCTTCTGTGCTGGCCGAAGGGTGCAGGAGGGGGTTCTGTGGAGGACCGCCCACTGACATGTCGTCAGAAACAAGTCGGATTCTTTTCCAACCCGACGCCGCCCCCGTCCGTCTCTTGGTGCGAGCCGTCGGCGTACTCGGGACGGCCACTGTCCGATGTCGAAGTGTCAGGAGTTCAGGTGGAGTTACACGCAAGACCCGCGAGACCCGCGAGGCCAAGGCGTGCGGTCGTGGCGGCAGGGGTGGCCTCCACGGCCCTTCTGCTGGCCGGAGTTCCGGGCGGGGCGGCCCAGGGCGCGAGCGGCGCCAGTACCGTCATGACCGCCGAGGCGGCCGGTATGTCCAAGGCGGCCGGTGCGTCCAAGGCGGCAGGTACCGCCCAGGCAGTGAAGACAGTGACCCTCGTCACCGGTGACCGGGTCATGCTGGACGGCGCCGGAAAGGTCACCGGCGTGATGCGGGCGGAGGGCCGGGAGCGGGTGCCGTTCTCCGTCCGGGTGGTCGCCGGACACACCCAGGTCGTGCCCGGTGATGCCGAACTGCTGCTGGCACTGGGCAAGTTGGACGCCCGGCTGTTCGACGTGACGCAGCTGGTCGCCGATGGGTACGACGACGCCGGCCGCGGCGACGTACCCCTGATCGTCACCTTCCGGGGCAAGAAGGCTCCCTCGATGACCCCCTTCACCGGGGCCGGGGCGAAGATCGGCCGGTCGCTTCCGGTCGTCAACGGCAAGTCGATACGTCCCGTGAAGAAGCGCGGCGCCGAGTTCTGGAACGCGGTGACCGCCACCGGCACCGCCGACAAGGGCGACGGAACGGCGGAGTTCACCGCTTCCACCGCCGTTGAGAAACTGTGGCTCGACGGCAGGCGCAAGGCGAGCCTCGACAAGAGCGTGCCGCAGATCGGCGCGCCCACGGCCTGGGCCGCCGGTTACGACGGCACCGGTATCAAGATCGCCGTGCTGGACACCGGCATCGACACGGCCCACCCCGACCTCGCGAGCCAAGTGATCGCCGAGCAGGACTTCTCCGGGTCCACCGGTACCGGCGACACGTTCGGACACGGTACCCACGTGGCGTCCACCGCGGCCGGTACGGGCGCTGCCTCTCCCTCCGGGGCCGGAGGCAAGTACAAGGGTGTCGCCCCGGGTGCCAAGCTCCTGAACGGCAAGGTCCTGGCCGACGACGGCTTCGGCTCGGACTCCGGGATCATCGCGGGCATGGAGTGGGCGGTGGCCCAGGGCGCCGACGTCGTCAACCTCAGCCTCGGCGGCACGGACTTGCCCGGCATCGACCCGATGGAGGAGGCGGTCAACCGGCTCTCCGCCGAGAGCGACTCGCTCTTCGTCGTCGCCGCCGGCAACGACGGCGAGTTCGGCGAACGCACGGTCGGCTCGCCCGGCAGCGCCGACTCCGCGCTCACCGTCGGCGCGGTCGACAAGGCCGACGGGCTCGCCGACTTCTCCAGCCGTGGCCCGCGCGTCGGGGACGGCGGGGTCAAGCCCGACCTGACCGCGCCCGGCGTCGCCATCACGGCCGCCGCGGCCGCCGGCAGCCTGCTGGAGGAGTGGTACCCCTCCGACATACCCGGCTACCTCACCATCGAGGGCACCTCCATGGCGACCCCGCACGTCGCGGGCGCCGCCGCGATCCTCGCCCAGCAGCATCCCGACTGGACCGGCGAGCGCATCAAGGCGGTCCTCACGGGCTCCGCGAAGCCGGGCTCGTACAGCTCCTTCCAGCAGGGCACCGGCCGTACCGACCTGGCCCGGGCGCTGGAGCAGGGCGTCGTCACCGAGCAGCAGCCGCTCGACTTCGGTGTCCAGCAGTGGCCGCACGGCGACGACGCACCGGCGACCAAGCAGGTGACGTACCGCAATCTCGGTACGGAGCCGGTCACCCTCGACCTGTCCGTCGACGCCTTCTCGGTGGACGGCAAGCCCGCCGCCGAGGGCATGTTCACCGTGTCGCCGCAGCAGGTCACCGTCCCGGCGGGCGGCGAGGCGAGCGCCTCCGTCACCGTCGACACCCGCGCCGGCACCGCCGACGGCTCCTTCGGCGGTGCGGTGGCCGCCGTCTCGGCCGACGGCAAGGTCCAGGTGCGTACCGCTGTCGGCGTGGAGCGCGAGGTGGAGTCGTACAGCCTGACGCTCAAGCACCTCGACGAGAACGGCGAGCCGACCGGCGACGCCGCCACCTCCGTCTCGGCCTACGACGGTGACTTCTACGAGACCTACGCCGACGAGCAGGACGGCGTGCTCACGGTGCGGCTGCCGAAGGGCGACTACACGCTCACCGGGGTGATCCACCCTTCGTTCGACTCCGCCACGCACGCCATGCTGGTGCAGCCGAAGCTGACGCTGGACGGGGACACCACCGTCACGGTCGACGCACGGCAGACGCGGCCGGTCGAGGTCACCGTGCCCGACGCGGCGGCGGAGAACACCGAAGCCATGGTCCTCTACACGTACGACCGGGGCGAGGGCCTGCGCGCGGGCACCATGCAGTTCCTCCTGCCGACCTTCCAGGGCGCGGGCTTCGGACAGCTCGGACCCGAGCCGTCCGCCGACCAGGCGTCCGCCGTGTTCGCCGGCGACTGGACCCGCGAGGACGACGAGGGCCGGCCGGTCACCTACCACCTGGCCTGGAACCGCCCCGGCAAGCTGGAGGGCTTCGCCGCCGACATCGAACAGAAGCAGCTCGCCAAGGTCGACCTCCAGGTGGGCGTACCCGTCGAGGGCAGGCGTGTGCAGGTCGAGGTGTCGCCCCACGCACCCGACGGGAGCCTGGTCTTCGGCTCCCACGACCTGCGCGGCGACCTGCCGCTGAGCACCACGGACTACATCCTCGCCAACGACGTCAAGTGGTCCTTCCGTACCTGGCAGACCCGCGGCGCGGGTGAGGAAACGGTCTGGGAGAACTTCCTGATGCGGATGCCGAGGACCTGGCAGGCCGGACGGAACTACACCGAGCGGTTCAACGTCGGCGTCTTCGGCCCGGTCCTGAACGGCACCGGACACCCCGGACCGGAAGAGGGATTCCCCGGCATCGTGCGGTACGGGAACGTCATCAGGGCCTATCTGCCGCAGTTCGGCGACGGCTCCGGCCACTGGGGCATCAGCCACCACACCTCGGTGAGCAGCAAGCTGGAGGCGAACGGCAAGGAAATCCCCGACGAGTACGGCGTCCCGGTGACCGACCTCACCGAGTTCACCGTTCCCGCCCAGGACAGCGCGTACAAGCTGACCGTGGACTCCTCACGTGATCCCGCGGTGTATCCGGTCAGCACCCGTGTCCGGACGGAGTGGACCTTCCGCTCCGCCACGACGCCGGAGGACGACATCACCGCGCTCCCGCTGTCGGTGATCCGCTTCTCACCCGACCTGAGCCTGTCCAGCACGGCGAAGGCCGGCAAGCGGTTCACGGTGCCCTTCACCGTCGCGGGCGCGGCGGCCGGCCAGCGGCCCGCCAAGCTCGCCTTTGACGTGTCGTACGACGAGGGTGCCACCTGGCAGCCCGCCAAGACGGTCAGCGGTACGCACCTCTCGCTGACCCACCCGGCGAAGGCGGGCTCCGTCTCGCTGCGGGCCAAGCTGACCGACCGGGCCGGCAACACGGTGGCCCAGACGATCGAACGGGCCTACCTCACCGTCGCCCAGTAACTCCGTACCGTTCCTGTGGACTGAGCGGGAGTGATCCCGTTCAGCCCCGGCGTACTCAAGACCCTGTTGGCGCATCCGGCTGCGGGGTCTTGCGTCGGCCCCCCGAGAGTTGTGTCTCGGGGGGCCGACGTCGTGTTGGAGGTCGGCGGCAGTGCGGGTAGCGCGGGCAGCGTTCCCTCGCCGGAGCCTGGCGATCAGGCTCCGGGACCAGTCCCCATACGGGGCATCATGTTCGGCGGCACCATTCGACCGTGCCGACGGGCGCTACCGCGTGGTGAAGGCGCCTCCGTTGACGTGGACAGTCTGCCCGGTGATGTGCTGGGCCCCTGGTGACGCGAGGAAGTATGCCGTCTGTGCGATGTCATCCACCGTGCCCGGTCGTTTGTTGTGCGTCTCCTCCACCAGCGCGCGATGACGTTCGTCGCTCAGCTGACCGTTGAAGAAGTTGGTGCCGGCGATGTAGCCCGCCGAGATGACGTTGCACGTGACATTCCGTGGGGCGAGTTCGGCGGACAGCGAGGCGTTCCAGGCGCCCAGAGCGGCTTTGGCCGCGCCGTAGGATCCTCCTGCGCGCTCGGCACCGATCGAACCGATGCTGACGACGGAACTGCCGCTCGTGAGCTTGTCCTGAACCGAGGCCGTGGTCAGCACCGCGGTGAGCAGGTTCTGCCCCAGGTTGGCATGCCACAGGGCGTGCACCTCGTCCAGGGTCATTCCGTCGCCGGTCGGCCGAGACAGGCCACCGGCGGCGTTCACCAGGACATCCACCTCGTCGAGCCGGGCGGCAAGCTCCGCGACCTGCCCGGTGTCGGTCGCGTCGCAGACGACGCCGTGCACCCCCAACTCCTTGGCGGCCACTTCGACGGTGTCGGGGTTGCGTCCGGTGATGAAGACCTCTGCCTGGTCGGCGGCGAACCGTGCGGCGATGGCTCGGCCGATGCCGCTGGTGCCTCCGGTGACGAGAACAATGCGAGTCAAGATTCCTCCTGCCAGTGCTACGTTTAGATCTAAACGTAGCCGACGCGGACAGAGGATCGCACCATGACCGACGCCCTCCCCTCCTCGCCGCGAGGACCCGAACCCGCCCATTCCCCAGCCGAGATCGCCGCATCCTGGAGACGGGAGAGACCCGGCACCCCCACCGAGTCGATCGAGATCGTCACGCCCATCTGGTGGCTGGCCAAGCTCTTCGCCGACGACCGCAACCGGGCCCTGCGGGATGCCGGGATCGACGCGGCCACCCTCGACCTGCTGTCCGTCATCCGCCGCTCAGGTCCGCCCTACACCCTCAGCACCCGCGAGCTCGCCCGGCGGACACTGGTGACCGCCGGAGCGATCTCCCAGCGCGTCGCCCGGGCCGAACAGGACGACCTCGTCGAGCGCACCCCAGGGCCCACCGGCAGCCGGACCGTCCTGGTGCGGCTCACGGCCGAAGGCCACGCACTCATCGAACGATCCGTCGACACCGTGCTCGCCCGAGAGGCCACACTCGTCAGTTGCCTGTCAGCCAACGAACGCGCCTCGCTCATCGAGTTGCTGGACAAATTGATGGCCGACGTCCGACAACGCACGGTCCACGAAGCAAGATGAACCCTTCGGATCCGCCCATGAGGACACGTACCGAAGAGCAGGCTCAGAGCAGCCGCCGTAGAAGAGGTCGGCAGCGGCCCACAAGGGGCTCCGCGTAGGAGTCAGCGGTCAGGTCCCACAACACCCGCTCAGCGGCGGCGGTCTCCTTCACCGGGCAGGCTACCGCGATGAACTGCCGGTCGACAGCTTCGGCCGCATCAACCCTGGCCATTCAGCGGAATTGTGCGGTCTGACGATCCGGTAGCAGAAAAGGTGTCCTGACCTGCGAGGATGCGA
>NZ_JBWLKM010000152.1:0-10734 GCF_059026085.1 Streptomyces sp. a15
GCTGGCCCAGGTCCGCGGCGTCGACGTCGAGGAACTCCCCGAGGAGAAGGACCTCACCGCACCCGTCGCGACCACCGGCGAAGGGAAGTCCTGACATGGCGTCTGCGCTGGACCGTATCCGGGTGGGCTCGGCGCCCGACTCCTGGGGCGTGTGGTTCCCGGACGACCCGGCGCAGGTGCCCTGGGAACGCTTCCTGGACGAGGTCGCCGAGGCCGGCTACTCCTGGATCGAGCTGGGACCGTACGGCTATCTGCCCACGGACCCGGCCCGGTTGACGGACGAGATCGCCCGGCGCGACCTCAAGGTCTCGGCGGGCACGGTCTTCACCGGCATGCACCGCGGCCCCTCCGTCTGGGAGGCCACCTGGGAGCACGTCAGCCAGGTCGCCGCGCTCACCCAGGCGATGGGCGCCCGGCACCTCGTCGTCATCCCGTCCTTCTGGCGCGACGACAAGACCGCTGAGATCCTGGAGCCGCCGGAGCTGACCGGCGAGCAGTGGGCCCACCTGACCAAGGGTATGGAGCGGCTGGGCCACGAGGTCAAGGAGACGTACGGCCTGGACATCGTCGTCCACCCGCACGCCGACACTCACATCGACACCGAGGACCACGTCGAGAGGTTCCTCGACTCGACCGACTCCGACCTGGTCAACCTCTGCCTGGACACGGGGCACTACGCCTACTGCGGCGGCGACAGCGTCAAGCTCATCGAGACGTACGGCGAACGCGTCGGCTACCTCCACCTCAAGCAGGTCGACCCGGAGATCCTCGCCGACGTCGTCAAGAACGGGGTGCCGTTCGGGCCGGCCGTACAGCGCGGAGTGATGTGCGAACCGCCGTCCGGCGTACCGGAGTTGGAGCCGGTCCTGGTGGCCGCGCAGCGGCTCGGCGTGGAGCTGTTCGCGATCGTCGAGCAGGACATGTACCCGTGCGAGCCGGACAAGCCGCTGCCGGTCGCCGTGCGTACCCGCAAGTTCCTGAGGTCCTGCGGCGCCTGAAGGGGACGACCATGACCACCCGTGGCACGAGCGAGGAACTCCGCGTCGCCGTCATCGGCACCGGCCGGATGGGCGCCGATCATGTCCGCCGTATCCAACAGGTCACCAGCGGCGCCCGGGTGACCGCCGTGGTCGACGTCGACGCGGAGCGCGCCAAGGCCGTCGCGGCCCGCGTCGACGGCTGCACCGCGTACACCGACCCGGCCTCCGCGATGGCGGCGGCCGACGTCGACGCCGTCCTGGTCGCCTCCCCGGGTCCCGCCCACGAGGCCGCCCTGCTGACCGCCTTCGAGCGCGGCCTGCCGGTGCTGTGCGAGAAGCCGCTCACCCCCGACGCGGCCTCCGCGCTGCGGGTGCTGGAGGCCGAGCGGACGCTGGGCCGGCGGCTGGTCCAGGTCGGTTTCATGCGGCGCTACGACGCCGAGTACGTCAGGCTCAAGGCGCTCCTGGGGACGGGCCAGTTGGGCCGCCCGCTCATGCTGCACAACCGGCACCGCAACGTCGCCAGCCCGCCCGGTTTCACCAGCGCCATGCTCATCAGCGACTCCGTGGCGCACGAGACGGACGTGACCCGCTGGCTCCTCGGCCACGAGATCACGGCCGTCACCGTGTGGCGCCCGACCCCGTCCGCGAGCGCGCCGGACGCCCTCCAGGACCCGCAGTTCGTCGTCTTCGAGACGGACGGCGGAGCGGTCTCCGACGTCGAGATCTTCGTCAACTGCGGCTTCGGCTACCAGGTCCAGGCCGAGGTGGTCTGCGAACGCGGCACCGCCCGCGTCGGCGACGGTCACGCCATGGTCACCAACATGGCCGGCCGCTGGGGCGGCACCATCGACCAGGACTACACCGTGCGCTTCGCCGACGCCTACGACCGCGAGATCCAGACCTGGGTAGACGCCACCCGCCGCGGCGAGGTGGTCGGCCCGAGCGTCTGGGACGGCTATGCCGCGGCGGCGGTGTGCGAGGCAGGGGTGCGGGCGCTGGAGGAGGGCGGCCGGGTGGAGGTCGATCTTGTGGAGCGGCCCGCGCTGTACCGGTGACCGAAGCCGTGGAGGCGGCGACGCCGGCCCGCCGTTTCCGCGGGCGGGCGTGCAGCCTCGTGCCTCAGCCCCCGGCCGTCATCCGGGGCCGTACCTCGAACCCCGCCGCCCGATAGCACGCGTCGATCAGCGTCATCGTCGCCACCGCGTCGTCCGCGTCCAGCGGCAACGGCGTGCCCTCCCGCACCCGGTCCGCGAACGCCTCCAGCTGGTACGTGTACGACGACCGCGTCCCGAGCCGTTCCGTCCGCTCGCCCTCCGGGGTACGCACCACGACCCGGTCGTCGAGGTGCGGCAGCACGAAGTTCGGGGCGCTCGCCTCGCCGCGGGTGCCGATGATCCGGCAGCTCATCTCCAGCTCGTCGTAGGCCATGTGGCAGCGGGCCGACGCGGTGGCGCCGCCCGGGTACTCCAGCTCGGCGTCCAGCCACTCGTCGACGCCGGGGGCGGCCGCGCGCTCGCCGCCGCGCGCGGAGACGAGTCGCGGGGCACCGCCCGCCCAGGGCGCGAGCATCCGTACGGCGTGCAGGCTGTAGCAGCCGAGGTCCATCACGGCGCCGCCGGCCAGGGGCAGCGACCAGCGCGGGTCGGAGTCGTCCGGCGCGGGGATGGCGACCAGCGTCTCCACCCGCCGCAGTTCACCGAGTTCGCCGCTCGCGAGGATCTCGTGCAGGCGGAGGGTGAGGGGGTGGAAGAGGTAGTGGAAGCCCTCCATGAAGACGGTCCCGGCTTTCTCCGCCGCCTTCCGTACCTCGGCGGCCTCCTCGGCGTTGCTCGCCGACGGCTTCTCCGTCAGGACGTGCTTGCCCGCCGCGAGGGCGGCGAGGTTCCACGGCCCGTGCAGGCCGTTGGCGAGCGGGTTGTAGACGGCCTCGACCTCGGGGTCGGCGATCAGGCCGGCGTACGAGGTGGCCACCCGCTCCACGCCGTGCGCCGCGGCGAAGGCCTCGGCGCGGGAACGGTCGCGGGCGGCCACCGCGACGAGACGGTGGCCGGTCGCCCGGGCCGGGTCGACGAGGGCGCGTTCGGTGATGCGTGCCGCGCCCAGTACTCCGATGCGCAGTGGTTCCCGGCCCGGTGTGCTCATGCCTGCCGTACCTCCTCGATCGTCACGGGACGGTGCTCGCCCAGCGACAGTGTGCACGCCTCGGCGATCCAGCCGGCCTCCAGGGCGTCCTCGATCGTGCAGGGGGAGGTGCGGGTGCCGGCCACGACCTCGGTGAACGCGGTGAGTTCGGCGCGGTAGGCCTCGGTGAAGCGGTCCATGAAGAAGTCGTGGGGGGTGCCGGCCGGGAAGGTCACGCCGGGCTCGACCGAGCGCAGCGGCAGCTTGTCCTCCAGGCCCACGGCGATGGAGTCGGTGAAGCCGTGGATCTCCATGCGGACGTCGTAACCGCGGGCGTTGTGGCGCGAGTTGGAGACCACCGCGATCGTGCCGTCGTCCAGGGTGAGGATCGCGCCGGTGGTGTCGGCGTCGCCCGCCTCCTTGATGTAGTCGGCGCCCCGGTTGCCGCCGACGGCGTACACCTCGGTCACCTCGCGGCCGGTCACCCAGCGGATGATGTCGAAGTCGTGCACCGAGCAGTCGCGGAAGATGCCTCCGGAGGCGGCGATGTACGCGGCGGGCGGCGGCGCCGGGTCCAGCGTGGTGGAGCGTACGGTGTGCAGCTTGCCCAGCTCGCCGCTCTGGACGGCGGCCCGCGCGGCGACGAACCCGGCGTCGAAGCGGCGGTTGTAGCCGATCTGGATCGGCACGGCGCTGCCCTGGACGGACTTCAGCACCTCGACGCCCTCCCGCATGGTGCGGGCGACGGGCTTCTCGCAGAACACGGGCACGCCCGCTTCCACGGCGGCGCGGATCAGCGCGGGGTGGGCGTCGGTCGCCGCCGCGACGACGATGCCGTCCACCCCGGCGGCCAGCACGGCCTCGGGGGAGTCCGCGACCTCGGCGCCGAACCGCTCGGCGGCGGCTTTGGCGGCGTCCGCGAAGGGGTCGGCGACGACGAGCGAGGCGACGGCGTCGAGTCCGGAGAGGGTCTCGGCGTGGAAGGCGCCGATGCGGCCGAGGCCGAGGATTCCGATGCGCATGGGGATTGCTGCTCCTTGGGTGCGGATGCCTGAGCGGAGGTGGTGCGGGGAGGGGAAGGTCAGTCGAGACCGCCGAGCACGTTCTGGTCCCAGTCGATCACCGAGCCGGTGACCACACCGGACCGGTCCGACAGCAGGAAGACCACGAAGTCGGCGATTTCGTCCGGCTGGCCCAGCTTGCCCATCGGCAGCCGGGCCGCGGCCTGCTCGCGCCAGTCGTCGCCGGCGCCGTGGAAGGCCTTCTGTGTCGCGTCCTCGCCCTCGGTCGCGGTCCAGCCGATGTTCAGGCCGTTGATGCGGACCCGGTCGAAGCGGTGGGCGTGCGCCGCGTTGCGGGTCAGGCCGACCAGTCCGGCCTTCGCGGCGACGTACGGGGCGAGGAACGGCTGCCCGCCGTGCGCCGAGGACGTGATGATGTTGACGACCGTGCCGGGCGCCCCCCGGCCCACCATGTCGGCGACGGCGGCCTGCATGGCGAAGAAGGGCGCCTTGAGGTTGATCGCGATGTGCTGGTCGAACAGTTCGGGCGTGGTGTCCAGGAGCGTGCCCCGCGAGGTCAGGCCCGCCGAGTTCACCAGGCAGTCGACCCGGCCGTACGCCGCGACGACCTGCGCGACGGAGGCCTTGGCCTGCTCGGCGTCGGCCAGGTCGGCCCGTACGAACATCGCCTTGCCGCCCGCGGACGCCAGCTCCGCCACCAGAGCCTCGCCGGGTTCCGGGCGGCGGCCGGTGACGGCGACCACCGCGCCCTCGCGGACGGCGGCCCGCGCGATGGCGGCGCCGACGCCCTGGCTGCCGCCGTTGACCAGGACGACCTTGTCGTCGAGAAGTCCCATGGGTTTCGGGTCCTTTCAGCTTGAGCGGCGCTCGGCGCCGGCTCGCAGTTCGTCCCGCAGGTCCTCGGGCGTCCACGTCTCGCGCAGGGCCCGCCGTACCGCGTCCGCCTGTGACGGCGGGGCGAGGCCCGCGACCGGCGGATCGCTGTCGAGGTTGGTGGGGAAGGGGTAGCCCTCCGCGCTCGCCGCGATCACGTTCTCCAGCCACTCCTGGCTCGCGCCCTCGGCCCGGCGTCTGAGGAGCACGGGGAACACGGCGTTGGCGACCGCCTCGCGGTCCACCGTCTCCATCGCCCGCCCGAACGCGGAGGACACCTGGAGGAGGTTGGCCGTGCGCCGGATGTCCGTGGAGCGGTTGGTGCCGGCGGCGTGGAACAGCGCTGGGTTGAAGAAGGCCGCGTCGCCCTTGGCCAGTGGCAGCTGGATGTGCCGCTCGTCGAAGTACGCCTGGAACTGGGGGAGTCGCCACGCCAGATAGCCGGGCTCGTAGGTCTGCGAGTACGGCAGATACAGCGTCGGCCCGGACTCGACCGGCATGTCGCAGTGCGCGACCGCGCCCTGGAGGGTGAGCACGGGGGAGAGGCGGTGCACGTGCGCGGGGTAGGCCGCCGCGACCTCGTTGGACAGGAAACCCAGGTGGTAGTCGCGGTGCGCGGTCTGCGCCGCGCCGCCCGGGTTGACCACGTTGACCTGCGAGGTGACCTGGTAGCCCGGACCGAGCCAGGCGGCCGAGACCAGCGCCAGGAGGTCGTTGGCGTAGTAGTCGGCGAACGCCTCCGGGTCGTACAGGGCCGCCTTCTCCAGGGCGTTCCAGACCCGGTCGTTGGCGCCGGGCGTGGCGAAGTGGTCGCCGGCCGTCGCGCCCGAGGCGTGCTGCTCGGCGATCAGCGCGTCGAACACGGCGGAGAGCCGGTCGACGACCGCCGGATCCGGGAAGGCGCCCCGGAAGACCACGATGCCGGGACCGTCGGTGAGCGCGCGGACCAGCTCGGCCTGCACCTCACGCCGGTCCTCGGCCTTGCGCAGCCGCGCACTGTCGTAGATCAGGACGTTGCGCTCCACGGAAGCGGCGTACGGGTAGTCGGCGAGGTCCGTCGAGCGGTCGACGAGCGCGTGCAGACCGGCGAGGTCGCAGTCCTGCTCGGACAGCCAGGCACGGCGTTGTACGGAGGTGAAGGACATCGTCGTCCTTTCGGTCAAGGAAGCGGCTCGGTGACAGGGGCGACTCGGCGCTGTCATTCTTGTCAGTACAAACCCCTCGAACAACCGGCAGCGAGCCATCAAAAACCCTTCAAGGAGCCTCACGTGGGCCATCCCTTCCCGATCCGGGAGATCGCACGTCAGGCGGGCCTGAGCGAGGCCACCGTCGACCGGGTCCTCAACGGCAGGGGCGGCGTGCGCGAGAGCACCGCCCGGGAGGTCCAGCAGGCCATCGCCGACCTCGACCGGCAGCGCACCCAGGTCCGCCTGGTCGGCCGCACCTTCATGATCGACATCGTGATGCAGGCACCGGAACGGTTCTCCACCGCCGTCCGCGCCGCCCTGGAGGCCGAGCTGCCGTCCCTGCACCCGGCGGTCGTGCGCTCGCGCTTCCACTTCCGCGAGACCGGCCCGGTCCAGGATCTCGCCCGGACCCTGGACCGGATCGCCCGGCGCGGCTCCCAGGGCGTGGTCCTCAAGGCCCCCGACGTCCCCGAGGCGGCCGCGGCCGTCGGCCGGCTCGTGGAGGCGGGCATCCCCGTCGTCACCCTGGTCACCGACCTGCCCGCCACCGCCCGCCTCGGCTACGTCGGCATCGACAACCGGGCGGCCGGCGCGACCGCCGCGTACCTCATGGGCCAGTGGCTCGGCGACCGCCCCGGCCATGTGCTCACCAGCCTCAGCAGCGGCTTCTTCCGCAACGAGGAGGAGCGCGAGATGGGCTTCCGCAGTGCCATGCGCACCCACCACCCGGAGCACGGCCTGGTCGAGATCGCCGAGGGACAGGGCCTGGACGCCACCCAGTACGACCTCGTACGGGCTGCGCTGGAACGCGACCCCGCCATCCGCGCGGTCTACTCGATCGGCGGCGGCAACATCGCGACCCTGCGCGCCTTCGAGGACGCGGGGCGGGAGTGCGCGGTGTTCGTTGCCCATGACCTTGACCACGACAACACCCGGCTGCTGCGCGAGCACCGCCTGTCCGCCGTCCTCCACCACGACCTGCGCCAGGATCTGCGCGAGGCCTGCCGCCTCGTCATGCGCGCCCACGGCGCCCTGCCGCCCGCCGGGCCCACGCTGCCGTCCGCGATCCAGGTGGTGACGCCGTACAACATGCCGCCCCAGGCGACGACCGGCTGACACCGGCGGCCTGGGGCGGGCGCTGCTGGGGGGAGCGTCAGTGGTGCAGTGCGGGTGATCCGGTCGGCGCGACCCGTCCGGCGCTGCGGTAGACGGAGACGCCCACGGCCAGCAGCCAGTAGCTGAGGACGGCACCCATCAGCGCGGTGGTGCCCCAGCCGTTCGCCGCGTAGAAGTCCGCCGGCGTGTTGCCGAAGAACAGGGACGGCACGAAGGCCACGTTGATCCCCGCGAGGACGTACGCCGACCGGCCGGTCCAGCGGGGCAGCAGTCGGGTGCGGGAGACGGCGTAGCCGAACGCGGTGAGGAACAGTGCCAGCATGATGCGGGAGATCGACCCGTAGAGGACGTATGTGCCGCTGACGTCGATGGTCGGATCGATCGGACGGTCGGCGGCGATGACCGCGCCCGCCTCGAGGCCCATGGAGACGAGGGTGATCGTCGCGTAGACCAGTCCGGTGGCGGAGGCCATCGAGCCGACCCACTCGTGGGCGGGGCTCACTCGCCGGACCAGTTCCCGGAAGGCCGTCACGAACACGACCATGAGCGCGAGCGCGACGATCCCGATCAGCAGCCGGCTAAGGACGTTGGCGTCCGGCGGCGGGCCCGAGTAGATGAAGTACAGCGGCACTTCGACGATGAGTGCGGCCGCGGCGGCGATGCCTGCGAGGCCCGTCAGGCGCCTGGCGAAGGTCTCGTTCATGGGTTCCCCCGAGAGTCGGTGGGCGGACTCGGCGTCGGCGTTGTGCCGACACCCAGAAGCCTGCCGTCCCAGGGGCGCGCCGTCCCTGGGCCTGAGAACCGGATCGTGGGTGGTCCTACGGTCACCCTCCCCGGTGTACGTCGGCCCAGGCACCGCTCTCGGCGGACCGTGTCATCGCGTCCAGTGCGGCAGCGCTCTGCACGGCGTCCGCGAGGGTGGCCCCGTGCGGGGTGCCCTCGGCGATCGAGCTCAGGAAGCGGTACGCCTCGATCACCTTGAGGTCGTCGTAGCCCATGGCGTTGGCGGAACCGGGCTGGAAGGCCTCGTACTCGCCCTCGCCGGGACCCATGTACACCGTGCTGACCGGCTGGTCCTGGTAGCGGTCGCCGCGGCTGACGCCGAGTTCGTTCATCCGGCGGAAGTCCCAGAACACCGCGCCCTTGGTGCCGTGCACCTCGAAGCCGTAGTTGTTCTGCTCGCCGACCGAGACCCGGCAGGCCTCCAGGACACCGCGCGCGCCGGAGGCGAACCGCAGCAGGCAGCTGACGTAGTCCTCGTTCTCGACCGGGCCGAGCTCGCCGCCGGACGCACGGCTGTGACCGGCCGTCGCGCCGGTGGGGCGGGCTCGCTCCGGGACGAAGACCGCCGTGTCGGCGGTCAGGGAGGTGATGTCGCCGAGCAAGTACCGGGCCAGGTCCACGCCGTGCGAGGCCAGGTCGCCCAGCACTCCGCTGCCGCCCCGCTCCCGCTCGTACCGCCAGGTCAAGGCGCCCTCGGGATGGGCCGCGTAGTCGCTGAACAGGCGGACCCGGACATGCGTGACCGTGCCGATCTCGCCGCTGCCGATCAGGCGCCGGGCCGACTCGACGGCGGGCGCGTTGCGGTAGTTGAAGCCGACCGTGCCCTGCACACCGGCCTTCGCGACGGCGTCGGCGACCGCCCGGGCGTCCGCCACGCTCAGACCGACCGGCTTCTCGATCCAGACGTGCTTGCCGGCCTCGGCCATCGCGACACCGATCTCCCGGTGCAGGAAGTTCGGCGCGGTGATGCTCACGGCCCGCACCCGCGGGTCGGCGACCACCTCGCGCCAGTCCCGGACGGCCGTGGCGAACCCGAACCGAGCGGCGGCCTCCTCGGCCCGCCCCGGCACCTCGTCGGCGACCGTCACCAGCTCCGGGCGCAGGTCCAGCTTCGGGTAGTGATGCGGGACGCGGGCGTACGCCTGGCTGTGCACCCGGCCCATCCAGCCGAATCCGACGACGGCGACACCGAGCGTATCCACCATGAGCCCCTCTTTGGACCGGTCCATGAACTGTCCAAGCCACCCTGAGCGGGCTTTCGACAGGTGTCAACCCCTTTGACAAGGCGGCGCGTCACATGGAACGGTCCAGAGCATGAGACAGCCGACGATCCGGGACGTGGCCGAGCAGGCCGGCGTCTCCAAGTCGCTGGTCTCCCTCGTGCTGCGCGGCTCCGACCAGGTCCGCCCCGAGAAGCGGGACGCGGTACTGCGGGCCGTACGCGAACTCGGCTACCGCCCCAACGCAGCCGCCCGCAGCCTCAGCGAACAGCGCACGCGCACCGTCGGAGTCCTCCTCAACGACCTGCGCAACCCCTGGTTCATCGACCTGCTCGACGGCCTGAACGCCCTCCTGCACGACCAGGGCCTGCACATGCTGCTGGGCGACGCCCGCCTCAACCGCCGCACCGGCCAGGACCTCGCCCGGCCCTTCCTGGACCTCCAGGCCGACGGCCTGGTCGTGGTCGGCACCCTGCCCGACCCGGCCGCGCTCGGCACCGTCGCCGAGCGGATACCGGTCGTCGTCGCGGGCGCCCGCGAGCCCGTCCCGCCCGGCGTCGACGTGGTCGCCGGCGACGACGAGCAGGGCGCCCGGCTGGTCACCGAGCACCTCATCGGCCTCGGCCACCGCCGCATCGCGCACATCGCGGGCTACGGCGCCGTGGGCGACCTGCGCCGCCGCAGCTTCGAGGCGGCCATGCACGCCCACGGCCTCGCCGACCGGGCACTCGTCGAGACCGGCGACATGACGGAGGAGGGCGGCTTCCGGGCCGCCGTACGACTGCTCGGCCGGCCAGGGCGGCCGACCGCGGTCGTCGCCGTCAACGACATCACCGCCGTCGGCGTGCTCTCGGCGGCCGCGGAACTGGGCCTGCGCGTCCCGCACGACCTGTCCGTCACCGGCTACGACGACACGAGCATCTCCCGGCTGCGCCACCTGTGGCTCACCACCGTCGACAACGCCGGCCACGAGGTCGGCCGCCGCGCCGCCCGCTGCCTCCTCGACCGCTTCGAGTCGGCCGGGGGAGCGGGGCGGCTCCACCTGGCCGCCCCGACGCTGGAGATCCGCGGCACCACGGCCCCGCCGCTCACAGACTGATCGCGTACACCTTCCTCGGTGGGGCCGTGGGTGGCCGGTGCGGCTGTGGGGTGCGGTGCTTCGGGTGGTGCGCATCGGGTCCTTGCATGCCGGACGGCCGCCTCCCGCAGGGGGAGACGGCCGTCCTGGACCTGGCGGGTGTGGTCACACCTTGGCTGCGGCGGCCTCTGCGGTCTCGGCGGGGCCGCCCGTGGCTGGTGCGGGCTGCGGGGCGCGGTGCTTAGGGATGAAGGTGGCGAAGAGCAGGGCGAGCAGGGCGGCTCCGGCGCCGATGGCCATGACGACCTTGAAGCCGTTCTCCGAGGGCAGGGGGAAGCCGCCGTAGTCGGT
>NZ_JBWLKM010000153.1:0-9754 GCF_059026085.1 Streptomyces sp. a15
ACGCACCATGCCCCGCTCACCCGCGTCGATCAGGCACCGCCGATTCCCTGCGACCTGATCCGCCGGACAGGCCCTAGTCCGTGAGGGGCTTCACCCAGCGTCGCCACTTCTCCTCGGGCGCGTACCCGGCCGCCCGCCACGCGTGGTGCGCGGTCTCGTTGCGCGTCAGCACCATCGCGTCCCCTCGGCGCCCGCCCAGCCGTACGAAACGCTCCTCGGCGGCTGTGAGCAGGGCGCCGCCGATGCCCAGGCGGCGGCGGTCCGGGTGTACCGCGAGCCGGTACAGATGGCAGCGCCAGCCGTCGAAGCCCGCGATCACCGTGCCGACGAGTTCGCCGTCGAGTTCGGCCAGGATCAGCGCCTCGGGGTCACGGGCGACCAGCCGCTCCACGCCGCTCCGGTCGTCGCTGATGCTCGTCCCCTCGGCGGCCACCTTCCAGAAGGCCAGCACGCTGTCGAGGTCGTCGGGCGTCGCGGCCCGTATCCGCAGGTCGGTCATACGGCGATCCCATCACGCCGACCCGAACCGGGACACGGAATTCCGGCATCCGGACGGTCATCGGCCCTGCAAGACAGTCGTTGGCCCTGCAAGACGGTCATTGGCCCCGCAACCGGGCGACCACCGGTGCGAACGCCTCCATGTACGGCTCCAGGACCGTCAGATACGAGAAGCCGTACCGCTCACGCTGCGCCAGCACCTTCGCGGTGATCTGCTCCAGCGTGCCGGCCAGGACGAGGGGCAGCTCCAGGGCCTGTTCCACGCTGAGCTCGGGCACCCGCTCCACGAGGGGCCCAACGGCGGCCTCCGGGTCGTCGGTGATCACCACCAGCTGGATGAGGAGGTTCAGTTCGGCCGGCTCCGCACGCCCCTTCGCCAGCTCCCGGTACCGGGCCACGCGCTCGTCGAGTTCCTCGGGCGTGATCGGCAGCATCTTGCCCGCCGTGTCCCCCCGCACCGGGCGCGCGCCGGTGAAGGCGGCGATGTCGGCGCGCTCGGCGGTGAGCCGCAGCATGCGGTCGCCGTTGCCGCCGACCATGAGCGGCACTTTCTGGACAGGCTGAGGCCGGTGTTCCGGGGAGGAGAGCAGTCGCCCCAACTCCCCGATCGTGCGCCGCAGATGGTCCACCCGCTCGCCCGGCGAGCCGTACGGAAGGTGGGCCGTGTCGTGCTCGGCCTGTACGTATCCGGTGCCGAGGCCCAGTTCCAGCCGTCCGCCGGTCAGCGCGTCGGTGGTGGCGACCTCGCGGGCCAGCAACGCGGGGTTCCAGAAACCGGCGTTGAGCACGAAGGTGCCCAGCCGCGGCCGCGCGGTCGCCTCCGCCGCGGCGACCAGCGCAGGGAAGGGCGCGACCATGCCGAGATGGTCGGGGACCAGGATCACGTCGTAGCCCAGGTCCTCGGCCCGGCGGCACTTGGCGCGCCACTCCTCGGCGGGCGCGGGGACGATCATGCTGGCACCGAAGCGGAACGGACGGGACATGAACTCTCCTCGGCAGTAGGCGACTTGAGTACCCGTCGGGATTCCATCACTCGTGCGCGATGGCCGCCAGCACATTCATGCGCGATGCACGCAACGCGGGCAGCAGCGCCGCCACGACACCCACCACCGCCGAGCCGACGACGACCGCGACGATCGTGCCCCAGGGGATCGCGAGCGCGTTCATGCCCTGCAGCGCCAGCACCTGCTGGGTGCACACGCCCCACACCAGCCCCAGCGCGAGCCCCAGGACGGCGCCGAACACCGCGATCACCACCGACTCCAGCCGGATCATCCGGCGCAGCTGACGCCGGGCGAGCCCGATGGCCCGCAGCAGACCGATCTCCCGGGTCCTCTCCACGACCGACAGGGCAAGGGTGTTGACCACGCCGAGGACCGCGATGACGATCGCGAGCCCCAGCAGCGCGTAGACGAGGTAGAGCAGGACCGCGATCTGGTCGTGGACCAGTTCCTTGTAGTCGGCCAGGTCGCGCACCTGCACCTGCGGATACGGGTCGAGCGTCCGCTCCAGGTTGTCGCGCAGCTCGTCGGCGCTCAGTCCCGAGCCGGCGTTCACGTACAGCGCGGAGTCCTGGCCGCCCGGCGCGAACTCCTGCAGGGTGTCCAGGCCGAAGTACAGACCGCCCTGGGTTCCGAACCCCTCGGCGGCGTCCTGGTCGGTGAGGGCGCCGACCGTCAGTTCGGTGGTGCGTCCGCCCTGGAACTCGACGGGGACCGTACTGCCGACCCGGACGCCGTGGTCCCGCGCGAAGTCCAGGTCCATGGCGAGGTTCCCGCCCGCGAGCGCGTCCTCGGTGTCGCCCTGCGCGTACGTGATGGTGGCGACCTCGTCGAGCTGCGGGTCGTAGGCCGCGGCGGTCGTCTCGACCCGGTCGCCGTCCGGCAGTCGTACCGCGACCGGGGTGAGCCGCGACCGTACGACGAGCCCCGCGCCCGGCGTGTCCCGTACCGCCTCGGTGACCTCCTGCGGGAAGGGCAGGAAGTTGCCGTTCTGCACGACGAAGTCGGCGCCCAACGTCTCGTCGATCTGCTGGTCGAAGGACTCGCTCATCGAGGCGCTCGCCACCGACATCCCGCCCACCAGCGCCAGGCCCACCATCAGCGCGGCCGCGGTGGCGCCGGTGCGGCGGGGATTGCGCAGGGCGTTGCGCTGGCTCATCCGGCCGACGGACCCGAACAGCGCCGGGAAGGCGCCGCCGAGCACCCGGATCACCGGCCGCACCAGCAGCGGACCCGCGATCACGGTGGCGAGGAGGGTGAGGATGATGCCGAGGCCCAGCAGGGAGGCCGCGGAGCCGGTCTCGGACGCGGTGACGCAGCCGACGAGCGCGGCCGCGCCGAGTGCCGCGACGACACCGCCGACGATCGCCCGCGTCCGGAGCGGCCGGCCGATCCCGGCGATCTCGGCGTCCGCGAGGGCCGCCATCGGCGAGACGCCCGCCGCACGCCGGGCCGGGAGGTAGGCCGCGACGAAGGTGACGCCGACACCGACGACGTACGCCGCCACCGGCGTGCCCCAGCCGATCACCATCTCGCTGGACTTGATGTTCATGCCGAGCGCGTTCATCAGCTCGATCAGCCCGGCCGCGAGCCCGATGCCGGTGGCCAGGCCCAGTGTGGAGCCGACCAGGCCGAGCAGCAGCGCCTCGGTGAGGACCGAGCGGCGCACCTGGCGCCGGTCGGCGCCCAGCGCGCGCAGCAGGCCCAGCTCGCGGGTGCGCTGCGCGATCAGCATCGAGAAGGTGTTGACGATGAGGAAGATGCCGACCAGCACGGCGATACCGGCGAAGCCGAGCATGACGTACTTGATGATGTCGAGGAATCCGCCGAGCTGTTCGACGTCCGACTCGGCCTGCTCGTCGGCGGTCCGGTAGTCGTAGGCGTCCGCGCCGAGCGCGGCGGCCACCCGCTGCTTCAACTGCGCTTCGCTCACGCCCTCGTCGGCGTCGACCGAGATGCTGGTCGCGGCCTTCGCGTCGCCCAGCAGCTTCTCCCGCGCGGTCTCGGGGTCGAGGAAGAGCAGCGCGGCGCCGGGGTTGGTGGTGGTGAAGGTGGCGATGCCGACGACCTCGACCTTGAAGGAGCCCGGGCCCGCGATCACGCTGAGCGTGTCGCCGATCGTCACGTCCTTGCGGTCGGCGGTCTCCGAGTCGAGCATCGCCTCGGCCGGTCCGCGCGGGGCGTGCCCCGAGGTGAGCTCGACCGGGCTGCGCTCGTCCGGGTTCCAGTCGGTGCCGATGGTGGGGGCGCCGGTGGTCGGCCCGACGGTCTCGTTCTCGTCGTCGACGACGGTGATGTTCTCGACCTCGGCGTCCGAGCGCGCGGCGGCGACGCCGTCGATGGCGGCCACCCGGGCCGCGAGCTCGGCCGGCAGGGTGGCCGTCATGCCGGACGGCACGGCCTCGTCGAGGGTCTCCTTCGGGCTGACGGTGACGTCGGGGGCGGTCGTGGCGAAGAGCCGGTCGAAGGTCCGGCTGAGCGTGTCGGAGAAGATCAGGCTGCCCGCGACGAAGGCCACGGACAGGACGACGGCCAGCGCGGAGAGCAGCAGCCGTCCCTTGTGGGCGAGGAAGCTGCGGAGCGTCGCCTTCAGCACGGGATCAGTCCTTGTCGAGGGTGACGTCGGACGGGGTGCCCCCGTCTTCGGTGGGGAACGGCGCGGCCCGGGTCACGTCGAAGCGCTTCATGCGTTCGAGGACCGCCTCCGCGGTCGGCCGCTCCATCTCGTCCACGATCCGCCCGTCCGCGAGGAAGAGCACCAGGTCGGAGTGGGCGGCGGCGCCCGGGTCGTGGCTGACCATGACGACGGTCTGCCCGAGCTGGTCGACCGCCTCGCGCAGGAAGCCGAGGACCTCCAGGCCCGCCCGCGAGTCGAGGTTGCCGGTCGGCTCGTCCGCGAAGATCAGCTCGGGCCGGGAGGCGAGCGCCCGCGCACACGCGACGCGCTGCTGCTGGCCGCCGGACAGCTGGGACGGCCGGTGTTTGAGCCGGTCCCGCAGCCCCAGCGTGTCGATGACCTGGTCCAGCCACTTCTCGTCGGGCTTCTTGCCCGCGATGTCCATGGGCAGGGTGATGTTCTCGGCCGCGTTCAGCGTCGGGATGAGGTTGAACGACTGGAACATGAACCCGATCCGGTCCCGGCGCAGCCGGGTCAGCTCGCGGTCCTTCATCCCCGTGATCTCGGTGTCGCCGAGCCATACCTGTCCGGCGGAGACGGTGTCGAGCCCCGCCAGGCAGTGCATCATCGTGGACTTTCCGGAGCCGGAGGGCCCCATGACGGCGGTGAACCGGCCGCGTGCGATGTCCACGTCCACCGAGTCCAGGGCCAGCACGGTCGTCTCGCCCGAGCCGTACGCCTTGGTCAGACCGCGGGCGCGGGCGGCGATCCCGTCGGCCGGTGCCTGGCCCGGCACGTGCTGAGCAGCGGGTGTGGACAAGGCTCTCTCCTCGCTCGTGGACGTCGCGCACTCCTGGTCCCGCCCGAGGGTAGTGTGACCGAGCCCACACCCGGTATCCCTCGTGGGGTCGAGTCGGTCTCCGCCGCAGGTCGGGTCCCTGATACCGATGTAAGGGGCACCTTCCCTGCCTGTGTGCGTGTCCTGCCCCCTTGCGGGTGCTAGCAATCCAGCGCTAGCTTCAAGGTATGGCGAAGACCCAGCTGAACGTGCGCGTCGACGAGGGCACGGCCCGCGCGGCCCGCGAACGCGCCCTGGCCCGCGGAATGAGCGTCAACCGTTACATCGAGGAACTGGTCAGACAGGACACCGGCGAGGTGGGCCACACCTTCGTGGAGGCCGCCGCCGACTTCATGAAGCAGTACGAGAAGGTGTTCGCCGACGAGATCGGCGAAGGGCGCCGCTGATCCGTTGAGCAATCTCAGAATCGACCTCGCCTGGCTCCTGATGCTCGCCGAACAGCGGACCCCCGGAGACCCCCAGGTCACCGACTGGGGTGCCCTCGTCGCCGCTGTCGCGCGTCACCAGGCCGAGATATTCGATGCGCCTGTTTACGACAGCCCGCACGCGCGTGCCGCCGCCCTGCTCCAACTCCTCGTCCACGTCCCTGCGTTGGAGCGCTCCAACGCCCTGTTCGCCTCGGCCGTCGCGTACGCCTACCTGGTGGCCAGCGGCCTCAAGGTCGTCACCTCGCCCGAGCAGGTGCGTGAACTGGCCCGGCTGGTCAAGAGCGGCGAGGCGTCGGTGCACGACATCGCGCAGGAGCTGCGCCGGTGGAGCGAGTGATGTGCGCCGGTGGAGCGAGTGATCACGGCTCCTGCGACGCGGGGCGCCATGCGGTGCCCAGCACACAGTAGGACGTGGGCAGTTTCGGGCCCTTCTCGGGCATCAGCAGCTGCCGGTAGGGGCCGAGCTCGAACCCGGCGTCCCGCAGGGCGGCGATCGGTTCCCGGGCCACATGGCAGCCACCGCTCAGCGGCGGCCACAGCGTGCGGTCCAGTGCGCGCTGGGTGAGACCCATCGCCCGGCCGCCGCCCCTGCCGTGCTCGAAGAACCGCACCTCGCCACCGGGCCGCAGCACCCGCCGTATCTCGCCGAGGGCCCGCGGCACATCCCGCACGCTGCACAGCACCAGCGAGATCACCGCCGCGTCGAAGGCCTCGCTCTTGACCGGCAGCGCCTCCGCGGCGCCCGGCACCACGTCGACCGGCACCCCGGAGCGCAGGGCCGCCTCCACGGCCAACTTCCGCAGTACGCGCTCCGGTTCGATGGCCACCACCTCCGAGACGGTGCCCGGATAGTGCGCGAAGTTCAGGCCGTTTCCCGCACCGATCTCGATGACCCGCCCGGACAGCCCGGACAGCAGCCGTTCGCGCACGCCGCCCATGCCCATCCTGGTCTCGGCGCTCACACTGATCCGGGCGTAGTACCGGGCGAACAGCGGGTGGTGGACGGGATCACGGGACACCTTGCCGGATCGCGCGGACCGCAGCGGCATGGCAACCTCCCTGGCAGGCGGGCCTCACCAGAATTGTCCCCCGTACGAGCCCGTCGCACCCCCCGCGGTCCCTCACTCCACGAAGTCGCGCACCTGTTCGTAGACGCCGTGGTCGTTGTTCATGTCGGTGTGCGACACGCAGCCGACCTCGACATTGGTGGCGCCGTTCAGGATCGCGGTGGTGTCCGGCGTGAGCGCGTCGTCGCAGTTCGACCAGTAGCTCGCGTACGACACACTGCCCGGTGTCTCGTCGCCGGAGTTCAACGAGGTGAGGAAGGAACTGCCGGTGTACATCTCCGCACAGGAGGTGTAGAGCCACGAGCACCACGAGGCGGTGGACGTGCCGTGGTTGGTGCCGGCGGTCGAGACGAAGTCGTCGACGTACGCCGTCCCGCCGAGGTTCTTCAGGTAGTAGCGGGAGCTGAGCGCGCCCATCGAGTGCACGACCAGGTCGACCTTCGAGGCACCGGTCCGGGCGAGCACGTTCTGGATCTCGGTGGCCAGTTGGCGGGCGGTGGTCACGTTCGACTGGGACCAGCTGTACGACCAGGCGTCCAGCTCCGCGGCGGTGTAACCGTCGGCCCTGAAGTAGCCGGCCCAGTCGTCCCAGCTGCTGGACGAACTGCTGAGGCCGTGCACGAAGACGATCGGGTTGTGGGTCGCGGCCTGCGCGGGGGTCGCGGCCAGGGAGAGTGACAGAAGGAGCGGTGCCGTCACGGCCGACACGGCCGCGGCGATGCGACGCTTGGAGCGCTGCATGAAGCCTCCTGATACGGGTGGGGTTGTCAGGAGTGTCAGGCCGGTCTACGCGCGCCGCATCGGCGAAATCGCCGGTCTTTACGGGTGAATTAACTCGCCAGTAACGTCAATGGCGTGGTGACTCCGGTGAACCCCCAGCCCCGCGAGCGCACTTCGCCGGCGCTGCGCACGGACACGTGCAAGCGGCCGGCACCCGTGCTTGCCGAAGGCGTCCGCGTCCGAGTGCTGCGTGCCGCGTACGGCGATCCGCGCGCCGCCGCCGAACTCGTACCGCTGCTCACCGAACGGCAGTCGGCGGGCCTGGACCCCCTGCCGACGGAACCGGCCGAACTGGCCCCCGAGTTGCTGCGCGCACACCGCGCGGAGATCCAGGCGCTGCCCGACGACACCCGCCTGCTGCTGCTCCTCGCGGCGGCCGACCAGTACCCGGTGCCCACCCACGCCTTCCTGCGCGCCGTCACGGCCGCCCGCCTCGACACCCGGCCGCTGGAGGCCGCCGAGGCGGCCGGGGTCGCGCAGGCCACGGCGGGCGGGGTCGTCTTCCGGGACGCCTGGACCAGGATCGCCGCGTACGAGACCGGCTCCCCGGCGGACCGGCGCGTCGTCCACCGGCTCCTGGCCCGCGTGCTGCGCGGCGACGACGAGACGGCCGGCCGCTCCTGGCACCGCGGCGCGGGCGCGCTCGGCCCGAGCGGCCGGCTCGCGGCGGAACTGGGCACTGCGGCGCGCGGAGCGCAGGCCGCGGGCCGGCTGCTCTCGGCCCGGGCCCTCGCCGAACGCGCGGCCGCGCTCAGCCTCCACCCCCGTGAACAGTCCCGCCTCCTCGCCCTCGCCGCCGCGTGCGCCTGGCACTCCGGCGACGGCGACCGCGCCCGCCGGCTGGCCGCCGCCGGCCACGAGGAGGCACTGACCGGCATCCTCGCCCTGCGGGCGGGCAACGCCTCGGAGGCGTTCGACGCGTTGCTGGGGGCGGCGGTGCGCAGGGCGGCGGGTGAGGGCGGGGGAGGCGACCGCCCTGACGCCTCGTCCGGCGACGGCGACGGCGCGGACGCCGGTGGCGAGTTGCGCCGTACGCCGTCCGCGGCTGTGGTGCGGGGCAGGCAGGCTGCCTCGTCCGCCGGCTCCGAGGCGCGCGCCCCGGACCCCGCCGCCCAACTCCTCGCCCGTGCCACCGAAGCCGCCATCTACACCGGTGACCTGCGTCGGTGCCGTGAGGCGGCGCGGGCCGCCGACCGGCTGGGGATCGTGGTGCCCGGGACGCTCGGTGGGCTGGCCGCCGCTTTCGACGGGAGGTACGAGGACGCGCGGGATCTGCTGATGGCGGCGGCCGGGCGGTGCGGTCCCGGTGGGGATCCCACCCTGCTCATCCACGCCGGCATCGCCGCGCTGCTGCTCGGAGACCACACCCGGGCCGCCACCGCCACCCTCCGCGCGGACGCCTCGGCCCGGGCTCGGGGCGCCACGGCCACCGTGGTGCAGGCGATGGAGTTCCGGGCCTACGCCGACTTCTGGACGGGGCGCCCGAGGGCCGGGGAGGCCGCCGCGGCGGACGCGCTGAGGGACGCGTACGCCACCGGTCAGGACAACGGCGCCTGTCATCTGCAGGCCGCGCTCGCCATGTTCGCGGCGGTCACCGGCGACGCGGACGTCTGCCGCGAACGCGCCGCGACCGCACGGACGTACGCCCTCGCCCGCGGCCTCGGCCTGCCCGCCGCGCTCGCCCAGTGGGCGCTCGCCTACCTCGACCTCAGCACCGGCCGCTTCGCCGCGGCGGCGGCCCGGCTGCGCGCCCTCGCCGGGTTCGGTCCCGGCCACGGCCACCGCGCGATCCGGCACCTGGCCACCCCGCACTACGTCGAGGCCGCCGTCCGCACCGGCGACTCCCGGGTCGCGCGGGTCGCCCACGCCGACTACCACCGGTGGGCGAGCGTGGTGCTCAGCCCCGACGACCTGGCCCTGAGCGCCCGCTGCCGGGCCCTGCTGGCGCCGGGCGGGGAGGCCGTGGAGCACTACCGCTGCGCACTCGACCTGCACTCCCACGGCACCCGGGACTTCGAACGCGCCCGCACGGAGCTGCTGTTCGGCAGCGCACTGCGCCGACTGCGCCGCCGTACCGAGGCACGCGACCGCCTCCACAGCGCCCTGGAGGCGTTCGACTCCTTCGGCGCACCGCACTGCGCGGCCCAGGCCCGCACCGAACTGCGTGCCCTGGGCGCGCCGACGGCACCCGCCCACACCGCCCCCGACACCCCCACGACCCGCCTCACCGCCCAGCAGCTCCGGGTCGCCCGGATGGCCGCCGAGGGCGCCACCAACCGCGAGATCGCCGACCGCCTCGCGCTCAGCCCGCGCACGATCGACCACCATCTGCGGGGCGTCTTCACCCGGCTTGGCATCCGCTCCCGCATCGAACTGGTGAGGCTCCTCGCGGAAGTCGGCGACTAGGGCCGGTCCGGCGGATCATGTCGCAGACGCGGGGCAGCAGTGACATCAGCCGCTCCGCGGCGGGCGCCGATCTGCGGCGTTGTCGTCGGTTGCCGATT
>NZ_JBWLKM010000154.1:0-9690 GCF_059026085.1 Streptomyces sp. a15
GTTCCTCCCACACCCCCGCCTGCTGCCACTCGGCCAGCCGACGCCAGCAGGCAGGACCGGAACCGAATCCCAACTCCGTCCACGTTCCGGACCAGTCGAGGCATCCCATACCGTCACGCGAGACAGCCCCCGAGCAGGGCATACAGCCTCTACGGTGTCGGTGTCGGTGCCGGTCGGGCGCGGGCGGGCAGGAGCAGGACAGTGGCGCCCTGACGCAGTGCGTCATTTTGCTGCTGCCGACGTAGCGGCATGCACGTCCGCACTCGCCGCAAGATCAACTCATTGTCCCTTTGACGTATCCAGTTTCATACCCGTAGTTTCGAGTCTTGCCGGGTGCCGCTCCGCGCAACGCCGCCAGTCCGGCCAGCCTCGCAAGCGCGGCGGCCGCCTCCACATCCACGCAAGCGCTGGCCCGTCAGGCGCCGAGCGCCCGGTATTCCACCTGCTGTCGGGTGGCCTCATCGACCTCATCGGCCGTCAGAAGCACCACCGTGCTCGTGCGGACACCGCCCGCCGCCGTTGTGGCCATCCCAATGGCAGCGGCGGCGGTGTTGCCCGGCAGGTCCGCCGTGACGTAGACATCGTCCTCGCCGAAAGCCCAGTAGACCGACTCCAGCTGGCCGCCCACGCTTTGCACCATCCGCTCGATGACCTCGCGGCGAGCGATGGCACCCTCCGCGCGCAGGCCTTTCAGTCCGTCCACGGTCAGCTTGGCCCTGAAGAGGTACTTCGGCATGGGTTCCGCCCTTCCATAAGCGTCACAGCGAGGTTCCCCCTGCCGACCGATCCTCCTCCTGCCCCACGACCGCCGCCGCGCGACCGCCGCCATACGGATTACTCGACGGCTGGCGAAATCCTCGCCGAAGGAGTCGACGCCACGGCGAGGGCAACCACGGGCACCGTAACAACGAGCATTGGGCCAGGCGTCCGGAGGCGGCGGGTTGCTGTCCGTGACGTGGCCGGACTCCAGTAGGGCCTGTTGGCGCCCGTCAACTGTCCCGCGACACATCTCCGACACAGTGAGTCACTGGCTCTTTCAGCGTGGCCACCGATCGGGTGGCTGCGGCGGCGTCCGCAACGCGCGAGGCTCCCGTCGACGTCTCAACACTATGCCCCCGGCGACCACTCACGGTGACCATGAGCCCTCACCGGCTGAGCAATACGCGACTGTCGATTACGCGAGGTCGCCAGTTTCACAGCAGGGTCTGGACATCAGCCGTGAGGACTTCGCCATCAGCATCAAGCAGCCACTCAACACGCTGTACTTGACAGGGAATCCGCCGGGTGGGGCAGCCAGGTGACGTTGAACGTCACGCTGGTGGAACCCGAGCTGGTGGTGGCCGCTAACGGCCCCAAGCCTGAGATCCTTCTGCGCGACGCGGTCAACAACCGCCTCGACATCGTCCGCAACGCCCAGTACTGCCTGACGTACACCCGGCTGCGGATCAACGAGGCACGGATGCTCGACCTGGACGACGTCCGGTGGGAGCTGGGCCACTTCGGCAAGCTCAACGTCCGGCACGGCAAGGGCTCCCGGCGACGGGGCCCGAAGCCGCGACTGGTGCCACTGATCAACGGTGCCGACCGCAACCTGCGGTGGTTCATCGAGGACGTGTGGGGCCACTTTGACGCCGACCACACCAGGCCGGGCGCCCCGCTGTTCCCCTCCGAGCGCAAGAACCGGGACGGTTCCTGCGCTCGGGCGACTGCGGATGTCTACCGCCGGTCGCTGGCCGAGGCCGCCGCCCAGCACATGCCGACCTGGGCCGGGAAGCTCACCCCGCACGTGCTGCGGCACTTCTGCGCCTCCCAGCTCTATCTCGCCGGCATGACCTTGTTCGCGATCCAGGAACTACTCGGACATACCTGGACCGGCACCACGGCCCGGTATATCCACGTCCACGGCACCCATGTCGAAGACGCCTGGGTCGCCGGGCAGCAGCGCGCCACCGACCGATGGAAAGGACTGGTCCAGTGAAGTGGAACCTTCGCCTGGCGGCCGCCAACCGCGGCATCTGGAAGGCCAGCGAACTCCAGCGGATGCTCGCCGAACGCGGCGTTGTGATCAGCGCGGGGAAGATGTCGGGCCTGTGGTCCGGCCAGCCGAACACCGTCAAGCTCGACGAGCTGGACGTCATCTGCACCGTACTCGGATGCGGCGTCGAGGAACTGCTGCTGCCCGAGCCGGAGCGGGTACCCGAGCCAACGCCGGCGGCCAACTCGCAGGCCACGGCGGTGGGCCAACCGCGCGCCGTCGCCCCGCGTCCTCGCGCAGGCAGGTCTCTGCCCCCTCGATGAACTGCATGCACTGCGGCAAGACGCTGCCCGATGGATCGCGGCGAGACCGGGCCTACTGCGACAACGGTTGCCGTGCCCTGTCGTCTTACTACCGCCGCAAGGCAGGCATCCCGCCCCCGCCCCGCTGGCAGCACCCTGCCCTGACCTCGGACAATCCCGCGCTCCGGTCGGCCGCCGCCCTCGCCAAACAACTTGGTGAGGCCAACGGATGGTCACCGTCGCTCGTCCTGTGCGCGATGGACGGACTGACGGCGGTGCTGGAGCATCGTCCGCCCGGCAAGCCCGTGAAGCTCACCGAAGTCCGTACGCGAATCCCGCGACACGCTTCCAGTTTTCGGGTCGCCGAAGTCCTCGCCGACCTGGACCTTCTAGAAGACGACAGTGCCTCGGCGATCCGCTCGTGGATCGCCGACCGCACCGGCGAACTGCCCGCCGGATTCGCCGGCGACATCCGCGCCTGGCTGCTGGTCCTCCTCGACGGTGACAGCCGAGCCAAGCCCCGGTCCCGCAGCCGTCTCTACGTCTACTTCGGCAGCGTCCGACCCCTGCTGGAGAACTGGGCGACGACCTGTGGGCACCTGCGCGAAACCACCGTCGCCGACGTCACGGCCGCGCTGTCACCCCTGCGTGGATGGCAGCGTCGCAACGCCATCGCGGCACTGCGCTCACTGTTCCGCTTCGCCAAGAAGCGCGGCCTGATCTTCGCCAACCCCACCACTCGACTCAGGGCGGAAGACATTCCACGCAGCTTGCTGCCGATGACCGACGCCGAAGTGCTCGCCGTCCAACGGATCGCCGTCACCCCGGCGCAACGGCTGATCGTCGCCCTGGCTGCCGTCCACGCCGCCCGCGCCACGGCCATCCGCCGCCTCACCCTGGATGCCCTCGACCTGCCCAACCGCAGGATCACCATCGCCGGACACGGCCAACGGCTCGGCGAACTGCCCCACCAGACCCTGCTGGCCTGGCTCGACCAGCGCCGGGCCACCTGGCCGAAGACCCCCAACCGGCACGTCCTGATCAACGCGCTGACAGCCCTGGGAACCGGGCCCGTCAGCCCTGAATACCTCAAGCGGCACCTACTGCACCATGGCGTTTACCTCGAACGCATCCGCGGCGACCGGGTACTTCACGAGGCACTGACCGTCGGCGCCGACCCGCTGCATCTCGCCCTGGTCTTCAACCCGTCCCACACCACCGCGAGCAACTACGCGGCCATCGCCCAGAACCTGCTCGAAGACCAGCCGGATGGCGCTTTTGGATCTTGGCTCTGACCGCAGTTCGATGAATGATCTTAAGGAGGCGGATCGTGTGCTGCCGTCTCTGCATCGCTTCTCGGATCAGTCGGATGCCTGTAGCTCTGCCCGTCCCAGCATGTCGGCGAGGGGAGTGCCGGTTCGTGCTGCTGCGATTCGGCGGGCGCGCAGCTGAGCTCGGGTGCGGGGACGGAACTTGGGTTCCTTGCCGCAGCCGCACGGTTCTCGGCCCTCGTAACGCAGTCCGGCGTTGAGAACCACGGCCACGACGGTCCACGCCTTGGTGTCCCGACGCCGCGGTGCCGCGAAGTCGTGGCCGGCACAAACCATTGGCTCTGCACATCGAGGGCATCGGTGCTCGCCGGGACCGGGATGCCGCTTGAACGCGACGCGGCAGAGCACGCACGCATAATGCAGTTTGTAGGGCTTCTCGGCGTAGTAGCACACGAGGTGAACGTACCCGCCAGTGTGGCGACTGGCGAGATGATTTTCGTTGCTCAGGTCATGGCTTGGTGAGGATCTGGTTTCGGAGATCGGCATCAGACGAGCAGACCGCCGAGAGTGAATAGGTATCCTGCCCATTGCGAGGCGACGAACCCACCGCACTTTCGAGCCTGCCTGCCGAAGACGCCGTGGGTTCCCGTTGAAAGCACCTCGGTCACGCTGAACTCACGGCCGACTGGGCGGTAAGAACTCTGTCACCAGGCCCAAACGGCGGTGAGCAGCCCTCGGACCTTGGCAGGCCGGGGCAGTCCCGCCGTGCTGGCCGACTCTCGGCGAGTGCGAGGCGGCTGCCCTTCAATTGCGCGAAGGGAAATACAGGCGGTTGATAATGCTGAAGGCCAGCGTCTGGCTCGGGACCGGTCCCGAGCCGGCCTCCTACGCTGGGCCGGTGATTCGACGGTACTTCAAGGGCCTCAGCCGCTTCGAAGCGGTAGTCGTGATGGTCGTTGTGTGCTTGGCGGTGGTGGGGACTGGGAGAGCGGTCTGGCCGGACTCCGACGAGGACGGCAGCCCGGCTCCCAGTGCCACGGCATCGGTCAAGAAACTGCCGGTCGTGGTCGATTCGGAAGAACCGGCGCTTGTTGACATCGACTCCGAACGTTCGGAAATGGGCCTGCCGCCTGCGTCCGGCGACGCCCCGCTCACCGAGCGGGTGCTGGACGAGATTCAGGAGGAAACTCTCGTCATGGCGGGAATCCGTGCCAAGGTCAGTGCTGGATGTGAAGGCGGTCAGGTCACGCCGAAGGCTGGGCACAAAACGCTGTGCGCTGTCACCTACCAGGGTGTGAAGCTGACGTGGGACGTGTGGGTCGCAGACGTCACCGGCGGAGGATCCGGGACTGTCCAGGTCATCAGGTACAACGTCTATCCTCCCGACTCGGGCGTGCTGCTGGCCAAGGCGGTCTATGGCCGGTTCTGGGACGAGCACCACAAGACCGCGAAGGAACTGCGCTGCGACCGGATCCCGCCCCTCAAGACGGTCACGCTCGGCGACGACACCGGGTACGAGTGCCAGTACCTGGATGCGGATGGCGATTCGCCCCGCTGGGTGAGGGAAAAGGTCTTCCTCGAGACGGTCGGTCCCGTTTTCCAAGAGATCGAGTAGCGAGACGCCCTCGGCGCCTGATGGGCGACCTCACTCGAAAGGAGCCACACCCAAATCGGGTGGGTGCGGCTCTTCTGCAGTGAGCTGGTGATGCCGTGCGCCGTTGCCGTTCGTGGCCGGACGGCGGATCGTCGTGTCCAGGGACGTGGTCTTGGAGGCGGCGATGGTGTCGTGGTTGGAGGAGCTTGATCGGCGGGAGGCTGCCGCGCGGGAGGAGATCGCCGAACTGCGGGACCGCATCGAAGAGTTGACCAGGCGCCTTGCTGAGCGGGAGGAGGTGCTGTCCCGGCTGGAGGTCACACGGGAGACGATGACCGAGATCCTGTCCGGTGATGAGACGGTCACGGTTGCCGGGGCGGATGCGGTTGCCGGCGGGGCGGGGTGTGAGGAGTACCGGTCCCCGGAGGCATCGCCGGTCGGAGTGCGGCTGGTGCCGCAGTGGACGCCCGGGCTGGGGATGGAGGTGCTGCCGGGTTCGTACCGGGACATCGTCGAGGTTCTCCTGGACGCGGTGCATCAGATGCGGGCGCATCACCTGTGTGCCGCGCTGGGGCTGTCGACGGACAAGAGCAAGGTGGAAGGCTTCCGGGCGAAGTTGAAGCGGCTGGTCGAGCGGGGCTGGCTGGCGGAGGAGCCGGGACTGTTCACCCCGTGTGATGCCCTGGCAGTGGCCGGGGATGCGCCGGAGCAGGCGGGTCCTCCGCCGCGCGCCGCCGCGCCGGTGTGGGGTCGGGCTCTCGTCCCTAGCGTCGAAGGTGCCAACCGATTCCGCGCTCGAAAAGCGAGAGCCCGATGACTGGAGCGTATGTGGCCGCCGCGGCGGCTGACCCCCGCGCGCCCAAGCCGACCGGCTGGGCCTGTCCGCAGATCAACGGGCCGCAGCCGACAGGGCCTGCCGCTACCTGGCGAACAACGCCGCCTTCGTCCACTACGACAAGGCCCTTGAGGCCGGATGGCCGATCGCCAGCGGCATCGTCGAAGGGCGCCGACGAACACGCCGACCACACCACCCGCGCACTCCCCAACACCCCGAACACTATGGACGATTGATCGCCTACACCATCACAGGGGACATGACCCGGGTCAGCCCCGCAACCATCTGCATGTGGCCCCGCCGGGGGCACTATCCTTTAAGGCCCTGACCAGGGGAAAGCCGGTCAGGTCTTTCTCGTACATGCCAAAACACACACGGTCTTTTGACCGTTGCTCTTTTCGGGCGGCGCATTGCCCTGCATGTCGAGTCCGACCTCTCCTGTTGGCAGGTTTCTGCAGGTCAAGGGCCCTTCGCAAGGTGTTCGCCAGCTGCATGCGCCGCCAGATACCGGCGTTCCGGAGACCGGTGACCCCAATCTCGTCTCTTTCGAGAAACCGCGTGTGACCTGCCTGAATGTGGTCGACGGCACACCGAAACGCCCACGGTTTGGTGGGTCGTTGCTGTTTCGGTCCGGACGCTACTGATCCGGTTCTGGCAGCTGGTCGTGCGCGTGCAGCAGGCGTTGGATTCGCTGGTCGTTGAGGGGTGATGTCGGGCGGGTCGGCAAGTCCTGGGCCGCCGGCCTTGATCCAGGCAGTGATGTCTGCGGCCGCGTCGACGTTGTTGACCAGGCCGAGCCAGACCGGGCGTCCACCGGCCCTGTGGCCTTCGGCGGTGGGCTGGATGACGATGACGTTGGCCTGCTCGCAGGCGTCCAGGCAGTTGACCGGCCTGACACTGGCCACGTCGCCCAGGGACGCACGCAGGTCGGCGAGTTGGGCGGCGTGATCCAGGCCGGGCACCTTGTCGGTCCCGCAGCAGCAGCCCCGGCACACGGTGACGGTGCAGCGGGCCGCCCCCGCGGTGGCGGGGCGGCCTGGCGGCTGCGGCGGCTCACTGTCCGTCTCCGGTGCGGGCGCGGTTCCAGGCGGCGTCGCGCAGCAGGCGCAGGCCGTTGAGGCCGACGATGACGGTGGAGCCCTCATGGCCCGCGACGCCGAGGGGAAGCGGCAGGATTCCGGCGAGGTCCCAGATGACCAGTCCAGTGATGAACACGCCGGCGATGACGAGGTTCTGGACGACCAGCTTCCGGGCCTGGCGGGAGAGGGCGATGACGGTGGGGATGGTGGCGAGTTCGTCGCGGACCACCACGGCGTCGGCGGTCTCCAGGGCGAGGTCGGATCCGGCGCGGCCCATGGCGATGCCGGTGTGGGCGGCGGCCAGGGCGGGGGCGTCGTTGACGCCGTCGCCGATCACCAGGACGTTGCGGCCGCGGGCCTGCAGGCGGCGTACGGCCTCCACCTTGTCCTGCGGCAGCAGGCCGGCGTGGACGTCGTCGCCGGTGATGCCGACCTCGGAGGCCAGCCGGTGGGCGGCGCGCTCGTTGTCGCCGGTGACCAGCATCGGGCCGGTGCCGGTCAGCGTGGCCAGTGCGCTGACGGTGGCGGCGGCGTCCGGGCGCAGGCGGTCGGCGATGCCGAGCACGCCGATCGGGATCCCGTCGCGGGTGACCAGGACCGCGGTACGGCCGGCGGCCTCCAGTTCGGCGACCGCGTCGTGAGCGGCTTCGGTGGCCTGTCCGGTCAGGCCGTCCAGCAGCCTGGCCGGGGCCCCGACCGCGATCTTCTCGTCCTGCACGGTGGCGGTCACGCCGAGGCCGGGGGTGGAGGTGAAGTCCTCCACGGCCGGGACGTCGAGACCGCGTCCGCGGGCGGCGTCGACTACCGCGCGGGCCAGCGGGTGCTCGCTAGGGTGCTCGGCCGCGGCGGCCAGCCGCAGCAGGGTGTGCTCGTCCAGCCCGGAGCCGTCCAGTGGGCGGATGTCGGTGACGTGGGGGGTGCCTTCGGTGAGTGTGCCGGTCTTGTCCAGCGCCACGGCGTCGATCTGGCCGAGGCGCTCCATCACCACGGCGGACTTGACCAGCACGCCGTGCCGTCCGGCGTTGGCGATGGCGGACAGCAGCGGGGGCATGGTGGCCAGGACCACCGCGCACGGCGAGGCGACGATCATGAAGGTCATGGCCCGCAGCAGGGTGGACTGCAGGTCGGCGCCGAAGGCCAGCGGCAGCACGAACAGCGCCACCGTGGCGGCCACCATGCCGATGGAATACCGCTGTTCGACCTTCTCGATGAACAGCTGGGTGGGCGCCTTGGTCTCGGAGGCTTCCTCGACCATCTTCACGATCCGCGCGATCACCGAGTCCGACGGGTCACGTTCGACCCGCACCCGCAGTGCGCCGGTGCCGTTCAGGGTGCCCGCGAACACCTCGTCCCCGGACTCCTTGGCCACCGGCAGCGGTTCGCCGGTGATGGTGGCCTGGTCGACCTCGCTGGCGCCGTCCAGGACCCGGCCGTCGGCGCCGACCCGCTCGCCGGGGCGGACCAGGATGGTGTCGCCCACGGTGAGCTCTTCGGTGGGCACGTTCTCCTCGGTGCCGTCGTCCAGCAGCCGGGTGGCCGTCGTCGGGGCGAGGTCGAGCAGACCGCGCACCGAGTCCGCGGTGCGGGCGGTGGCGATGGCCTCCAGGGCGCCGGAGGTGGCGAAGATGACGATCAGCAGCGCGCCGTCGAGGACCTGGCCGATGGCCGCGGCGCCAAGCGCGGCGACCACCATCAGCAGATCCACGTCCAGGGTCTTGTCCTTCAGCGCCTTGAGGCCTTCCCAGCCCGGCTCCCAGCCGCCGGTGACGTAGGTGGCAGCGTACAGCGGCCCCCACATCCACGCCGGGGCGCCGAGCAGGTGCAGCGGCAACGCGAGCAGGAACAGCACCAGCGCGGCAGCCGCCCAGCGAGCTTCGGGCAACGCGAAGATCCGCGTACGGCGCCGGGGAGCGACCGCAGCACGGACACCGCCGGGGGCAGGGCGGGTGAGAGTGGAAGACATGACAGCGGCGGTCCTTCACACACAGGGGACAAACGGGTTCCGACTCCGCCCACCATACAGGAACACATGAAGACCCCTTCATGCGTTCATGAAGGTACGATATCCGCATGGGTCATGGAGCCGACACCCCCGCCGCGAGCCGCGTCACGTACACGCGGCTGGACGCGGCCAGCGCGCAGAAGGTGGCCACCACCCTGCAGGCCCTGGCCACCCCTTCCCGGCTGCTGATCCTGGCCCGGCTGCGCGAAGGGCCGCTGCCGGCCACCGAGTTGGCCGCCGAGGTGGGCATGGAGCAGTCCGCCTGCTCCCATCAGCTGCGCCTGCTGCGCAACCTCGGCCTGGTCACCGGCACCCGCCGGGGCCGCTCCGTGGTCTACACGCTCTACGACAACCACGTCGCCGAACTCCTCGACCAAGCGCTCTACCACGCCGAACACCTGCGCCTCGGCCTCACCGACGAGCCCGCCGAACCGGAAACCACCCTCGACGCACAGTGAACGCGAGCGCCGACTGCGGACATTGAGCGGCGAGCGCTGCGGTTACCGAAATGCGCGCCCACTTGCCCGCGTTCGGCGAGCCGCCATCCTTGCGGCCTTACTGACTTCGGCTCGTCAGGGTGAATCATCGCGAAGTCCCTGAAGGGCTTGGGGTGGTGGCTGTATTCCGTGGTG
>NZ_JBWLKM010000155.1:0-9674 GCF_059026085.1 Streptomyces sp. a15
GGCTTTCGTCCGGCACGCCGAGAGCACGCACCGGACACCGCGGGCACCGCACAGGACTTTCGAAACACCCCCTAGGGGCCGAGCACGGTCGGCGGCTAGACGGCGGCTGGAGCGCCCCGGAGGCGAACCGCCCGAACAGAGAGCGATGAGAGCAATGACGGACCCAGGCGCGCCCGCCGTCCCACGATCGACACTCGTCATCACCGCGCACGCCGGGGACTTCGTATGGAGAGCGGGCGGAGCCATCGCCCTGGCTGCCTCCCGTGGTGAGAAGGTCACCATCGCCTGTCTGACCTTCGGTGAGCGTGGCGAGTCCGCCAAGGCCTGGCGCGAGGGCAGGAAGCTGGAGGAGATCAAGGCGATACGCAGGGACGAGGCCGAGCGTGCCGCGACCACCCTGGGCGCCGAGGTCCGCTTCTTCGACGCCGGCGACTACCCGCTGCTCGTCACTCCCGAACTCACCGACCGGCTCGTCGAGGTCTACCGCGACACCCAGCCCGACATCGTGCTCACCCACCCGGCCGAGGACCCGTACAACGGCGACCACCCCGCCGCCAACCGTATGGCCCTGGAGGCCAGGGTCCTCGCCCAGGCCATCGGTTACCCCGGCCCCGGCGAGATCATCGGCGCCCCGCCGGTCTTCTACTTCGAGCCGCACCAGCCCGAGATGAGCGGCTTCAGGCCCGAGGTACTCCTCGACATCACCGAGGTGTGGGAGACCAAGCGACAGGCCATGGAGTGCCTGGGTGCCCAGCAGCACCTGTGGGACTACTACACCGACCTCGCCGTTCGCCGTGGCGTCCAGCTCAAGCGGAACGCCGGCCCCAACCTGGGCCTCGCGCACAAGACCATGGCCGAGGCGTACATGCGCCCGTACCCGCAGATCGCGAAGGAGCTGGCATGAGCGGCGTGATCGTCACCAACCCGCCGAAGGCCGACGCGAAGGACGTCGACGCCCTCGCCCAGTACGGCGTGGCCACCGTCAGCGAGGCCATGGGCCGCACCGGTCTGCTCGGGCCCGAGATCCGCCCGATCCAGCAGGGCGTACGGGTCGCGGGCACCGCGGTCACCGTGCTCAGCTGGCCCGGCGACAACCTCATGATCCACGCCGCCGTGGAGCAGTGCGGCGAGGGCGACATCCTGGTCGTCACCACCACCTCCCCGTCCACCGACGGCATGTTCGGCGAGCTGTTCGCCACCGCGCTCCAGCGGCGCGGCGTGCGCGGCCTGATCATCAACGCCGGTATCCGAGACACCCAGGAACTGCGCGACATGGACTTCCCGGCCTGGTCGCGGGCCGTCTCCGCGCAAGGCACGGTCAAGGCCACCGGCGGGTCGGTCAACGTGCCGATCGCCGTCGACGGCCAGGTGATCCGGGCCGGCGACGTGATCCTCGCCGACGACGACGGCGTGGTCGTCGTCCCCCGGGAGCGCGTACGCGCCACCGTCGAGGCGTCCGAGGCCCGCGAGGCCAAGGAGGCCAAGGCCCGCGCCGCCTTCATCGACGGGCAACTCGGCCTGGACCGCTATGGGTTGCGGGAGACGTTGAAGAGGCTCGGTGTCGAGTACAAGACGTACGACGAGTACGCGGGGGAGCGGTCGTGACCCCCGTGCCGGAGGAGGTGCCCTGTCTGCTGATGCGGGGCGGCACCTCCAAGGGTGCCTACTTCCTGGCCGGGGACCTTCCCGCCGAACCGGCCCTGCGCGACGAGCTGTTGCTGCGGATCATGGGCAGCCCCGACGAGCGGCAGATCGACGGCCTGGGCGGCGCGCACCCGCTGACCAGCAAGGTGGCCGTGGTCTCGCCCTCCGCCGACCCGCGGGCCGACGTCGACTACCTCTTCCTCCAAGTCGTCGTGGAAAACCCGGAGGTGAGTGACCGTCAGAACTGCGGGAACATCCTCGCCGGCATCGGACCGTTCGCCGTCGAACGCGGGCTGGTGGCGGCGGGGGAGGAGGAGACCTCCGTCCGGATCCGCATGGTCAACACCGGCGACCACGCGATGGCGACCTTCCCGACGCCCGGCGGCCGGGTCCGCTACACCGGGAACGCCGAGATCTCGGGCGTGCCGGGGACGGCCGCGCCGGTCGTGATCGAGTTCCCGCCGGGCGAGAACTCGCTGCTGCCCACCGGCCACGTCCGCGACGAGATCGACGGCGTACCCGTGACCTGCGTGGACAACGGCATGCCGACGGTCCTCATCGAGGCCGCCTCGCTCAAGGTCACCGGCTACGAATCGCCCGCCGAGCTGGAGGCCGACGAAGAGCTGACCGGCCGGCTCCGCACGATCCGCCTGGAGGCGGGCCGCCTGATGGGCCTCGGCGACGTCTCCAACGCGACCGTGCCCAAGCTCTCGCTGCTCGCCCCGCCCAGGGACGGCGGCGCGGTCACCACCCGCACCTTCATCCCGGTGCGCTGCCACACCTCGATCGGGGTGCTGGGCGCGGCCAGTGTCGCCGCCGGACTGCGGATCGACGGCAGCGTGGGGGCCGACCTCGCGGAACTCGACGCGGGCAGCGACCGCGTCCGTATCGAACATCCCACGGGGTTCCTGGACATCGAGAGCAGCCTCGACGCCACCCCCGACGGCCCGCCCCGCGCCCGCCGTACCGCCGTGGTCCGCACGGCCCGCAAGATCTTCGACGGCACCGTCTTCCCCAGGTCCGCCGAGACGGCACCGCTTCCCCCGCACACCCAAGGAGGTCAACGATGACTCCGCCGCTCGGCGACATCGCCCACATCGGCCACGCCCAGCTGTTCACCCCGGACCTGGACGCCAGCGTCGCCTTCTTCACCGACTATCTGGGGCTGACCGTCAACGGCCAGGACGGCGACACCGTCCGCCTGCGGACCTTCGACGACTACGAGCACCACAGCCTGGTCCTCACCGCCCGCGAGCAGCCCGGCCTCGGCCGGCTCGCCCTGCGCACCTCCAGCGAGGAGGCCCTCCAGCGCCGCGTCAAGGCGATCGAGGAGACGGGCGGCAGCGGGCACTGGGTCGAGGACGAACCCGGCCTCGGCAAGCTCTACGTCATCACTGACCCGGACGGCCACGAGCACGCCCTGTACTGGGAGAGCGAGCACTACCGGGCCCCCGAGGAGCTGAAGCCCGCGCTGAAGAACCAGCCGCAGGCCAAGCCCAACCGGGGCGTGGAGGTGCGGCGCCTGGACCACATCAACTTCCTCGCCGCCGACGTGCTCGCCAACGCCGAGTTCCAGCAGAACGTCCTCGGCGCCCGGCCCACCGAGCAGATCCGGCTCGACACGGGCACGATCGCGGCGCGCTGGCTGACGTACACGAACAAGTCGTACGACGTCGTCTACACCTCGGACTGGACCGGCTCGGCCGGCCGGCTGCACCACATCGCGTTCGCGACCGACACCCGCGAGGACATCCTGCGCGCGGCGGACCTCGCGATCGACAACGGTGTGTTCATCGAGGCGGGCCCGCACAAGCACGCCATCCAGCAGACGTTCTTCCTGTACGTCTACGAGCCCGGCGGCAACCGCATCGAGCTGTGCAACCCGCTCACGCGGCTGGTGCTGGCGCCCGACTGGCCGCTGATCACCTGGACCGAGGAGGAGCGGAAGAAGGGGCAGGCCTGGGGGCTGAAGACCATCGAGTCCTTCCACACGCACGGCACGCCGCCGGTCGCGTAGCACCCCCCCGCCTGTCGCCCCGACGCGAAGCCTCATTGCCGATGAGATTGTTGACAAAAACGTGACGAGCATCCTCGCGGGTCTCTAGCGTCGGGGCACCCCGCCCGCACGAGAGGAAAACAAGAGGGATGTCCTCCTCCCCCTCCCCCCTGTCCGCCCGCGGCAGCAGACTGGCCCTTCTGGTCGTCGGCCTGTGCTGGCTGGCCGTCCTCTTCGACGGCCTGGACATGTTCATCTACGGCTCGGTCCTGCCGCACCTGCTGGAGACGAAGACGTTCGGCCTCACCGCGGACACCGCCGGCGACCTCGGCAGCTACGCCACGTTCGGCATGCTGGTCGGCGCCCTGGCTGCCGGCACGATCGCCGACCGGATCGGCCGCAAGAAGCTGATGGTGTCCTGCGTCGTTCTGTTCTCGCTGGCCTCGGCCGTGTGCGCGATCGCCGACAGCGTCGCGGTCTTCGGCCTCGGCCGGACCCTGGCGGGCGTCGGCCTCGGCGGCCTGCTGCCCACCGCGATCAGCATGGTCTCCGACTACGCCCCGCGCGGCCGCGGCGCCATCGTCATCGGCCTGCTGATGACCGCGCACCACGCGGGCGGCATCCTCTCCGCCTACGTGGCCAAGTGGCTGGTGGACCCGGTCGGCTGGCGTGCCGCGTTCTGGGTCTGCGTGCTGCCGCTGCTCTTCGCTCCGGTGCTCGCCAGGTTCCTGCCCGAGTCGCTGAGCTTCCTGGTCGCCAAGGGGCGTGGCGAGGAGGCCCGTACGCTGGCCGCCCGCTACGACGTCGAGCTGCCCGCCGCCAAGTCCGACAAGCCGGGCGCCGCCGACCGCTGGACCAACCTGGTGAACCTGTTCCGCGGCGGCGAGTGGATCCAGACCCTGCTGTACTGGCTGGCCTCCTTCGGTGGCCTGCTGCTGGTCTACGGCGTCGCCACCTGGCTGCCCACCCTGATGCGCGCCGAGGGCTACGAACTGGGCTCCGCCCTGTCCTTCGTGGTCGTCTTCAATCTCGGCGGCATCGTGGGCATGCTGGTCGCCGGCCGGGCCGCGGACCTCCCCCACCCTCGGCTTCGCTCGGGCGGGGGGACCCCCACCGGCGCCCCGCGCATCTCGGCGATCTGGTTCGCGCTGACCGCCGCGGGCGTGTTCCTGCTCAGCGTCCACATGCCGATGACCGCGACCATGGTGGTCGTCTTCCTCACCGGCGTCTTCCTCAACAGCGCCCAGACGATGATCTACGCGACGGTGTCGATCCGCTCGAACGCGTACAACCGCGCCACCGCCGTCGGCTGGACCTCCGGCATGGGCCGCTTCGGTGCCGTCTTCGGTCCGTGGCTCGGCGGCCAGCTCCTGGCCACGGGCAACGGCGACTGGGGCTTCACCGCCTTCGCCCTCGCCGGACTGTCGTCCATGGTCTTCATCGGCATCGCCGCGGTGCGCGGCGCCCGGCAGACACCGAAGAGCAGCGCCCGGCAGGAACTCGTCAGCGCCCACTGAGCAGTGAGCTTCAGGGAGAGGGCGGACGCCGGCCACAGCAGCGGACGCGGGGCCGGCGTCCGGCGTCAGAGGTCGATGACCAGGCCCGGAGTGGCGACGTCCAAGGGGCGGACGAAGGCTTCCGCGGCTGCCTTCACGGCCTCCGAAGGGTCCGTGCCCGGCCACAGGTGCGTGAGCGACAGCCAGGCGGCGTCCGCCTGTCGGGCGTACGGGCCGGCCAGCCGTGCGGTCAGCAGGTACGGCGCGTCGGTGGGGGAGGGGACCCGGTGGATGTACGTGGCTTCGGACAAGAAGAGATCCGCGCCTTCGGCGAGGCGCGGAATGTCGTCGCTGGGACCGGTGTCGCCGGTGTAGACGAGCACGGACTCCGGAGTACGGAGCCGGATGCCGGCATCGGGCACGAAATGCGGCAACAGCCGGGTGTCGGCGGCGAACGGGCCGATCTCCGGCCGCTCGCCGGGGTGGAACCCGTGCACACGGTAGACACCGGCGAGCATGCTCGGCTTGTCGAGGGCCAGTACGGCGTCCACGGCGCCGTGGGGCGCGAAGACGGGCAACGCCGGCGGGCGGGGTGTCGCTCAACCCCCGTGCGCGCAGCAGGGCGTTGAGGTCGGCGCAGTGGTCGGGGTGGCCGTGGCTGACCAGGACGGCGTCGATCGCGTCGACCGCGGCGTGCGGGAGCAGCCGGGGCAGCGTGGCGTAACCGGGGTCGACGAGCAGCCGGAAGCCCGCGTACTCGACGAGGTAGCCGCTGCACGCCTGGTTCGGCGGTGGGCCAGGCGCCGCAGCCGCCGAGAACCGTCAGTCTCATGGCAGAACCCTGACGGCGCTACTGGACGGCCGGTTGGTGCTCAGTCCTTGCCTATCTGGTCCTGGGCCGAAAGGTGCTCCACGGTCTTGCCGGTCTCGGCGAACGTCCGCGTCACATGGCCCGAGAAGTTCGGGATCACCGCGCCCACGCCCATCGCCTGACGGCAGCGCGGGGACCGGATGCCGCCGGCTGTGGAAGGGACGGTCGGCGGCAGCCGTCTCCTCAGGAGCGGACGGCCTCGCGCACGTGACGGGCGATCAGGGCGTACGTCTCCCGCGCCTTCTCGTCGTCCGAGCCGTCGTACCCGTGGTCGGCCCCGGCCACGTCGTGATGCCCTACCAGGGAGCCCGTCTTCCGCAGCCGGTCGGCGTAGCTCTCGGCCTCCGCCCGCAGGAGGTCGTACTCGGCCGTGATCACGAGGGCCGGGGCGATGCCCGTCAGATCCGCGGTGTCGGAGGAGTGGGCGGGCGACACCAGCCGGTCGGCGCGCAGCCGGACGTCCGGGACGTACGACGTGTCGAAGATGTCGGCCATCCAGGGCCGCAGCATCGGCCGGTCGACGGCGGCCCGCTTGTGCCGCGCACCGGTCGCGAGGTCCAGCGGGGGATAGTGCAGGACCTGGAGCGCGATCGCGGGACCGCCCTCCTCCAGGGCCTGGCGCGCCACGGCCGCGGCGAGTCCGCCGCCCGCGCTCTGCCCGCCCACGGTGAGGCGACCGCCGTCCCAGCCGTGTTCGGCGCCGTGCTCGGCGACCCAGCGGACGACCTCGTACGCCTGCCTCGGCGGGGCCGGGAACGGGTGCTGCGGGGCGACCACGTAATCCACGTTGATCACCACGACCCCCGCCTGTGCGGCGAGGAAGCGGCACAGCGGGTCGTCCATCTCCGTGAGGGAGATGACGTAGCCGCCGCCGTGGAAGTTGACGTGCACCGGCGGCGCCGCCCCGCCGGCCTCCTCGGGCGCGGGCAGGTACACCGTCACCCGGGCCTCGGCGACGGACGTGGGTATGGTCAACTCCTTCACGGTGCGCGGGAATTCGGGGAAGCGGGCGTGCGAGGCCGCCGCCGAGCCGCGCCCGCTGGAACGCCGGTCGGCGAGCAGGGTCATCCGTTGCATCGTCTTGGCGGCGAGGGTGGCCACCGCCGGGCGGGCCAGGAGGGACATGTGGTTCCGTTCGCTGGGACTGCGGCGGCCCGGGGGGAGGGCCAGCGCCTGACGCGAGGAATTTATTTGAGTCAGGCAATAAAAAGCTAGGGTGATCTCAGCGGGTGGTCCGCACGCCGTCGAGGGCGACGGACAGCACCCGGTCGCGCTGGGCGTCGTCGTCGAACGTCGTCGCGGTGATGCCCGCGACCATGCGCAGCAGGTCCACGAAGTCCATGTCCGTGCGCGCCTCGCCGGCCTGCTGGGCCCGGGTGAACAGCGGGCCCCCGGCCGCGTACATGGACGCGCGGCAGGCGGCGAAGATCTCCGACTCGTCGTTGAGCGCCTCCCGCACGGCCCGCTTGGTCACCATGTAGCCCGCGAACCGGTCCAGCCAGGCCGTCAGGGCATCCCAGGGCTCCCGGTCGGCAACCTCCTCGGCGACCTGGCACAAGGCGTTGACCTCGTCCGCGTAGACGCTCTCGAAGAGATGGCGGCGGGTGGGGAAGTTCCGGTACAGCGTGCCGATACCGACGCCCGCGCGGCGCGCGATGTCCTCCAGCGAGGCCTCCGCGCCGTGCTCCGCGAAGGCCTCGCGGGCGGCGGCGAGCAGGGCGTCGTAGTTGCGGGCCGCGTCCTTCCGGTGCGGTCGGCGGGCCGCGACGATCTCTCTGACGGGGAACGGTTGGGCGGTCACGGCTGCCTCCCGGGGCTGGCTCGGTTGAAGCGGAGGGATGCCTCCGCTAGAGTGGAGGTGTACCTCCACTTTAGCAGTGCGTGGTGCGTTCGCCGTGGACGCGTGCGGCCGCACGCGTCTTCCTGCCAGTCCATCCCCTCCGCGACCGCTCACCACGGCCGCTCGGCGTCCCCGTGCCCGCCCGCAGGGCGCACCGGGTCCGCACCGACGACCGCGGTCAGAGGCTTCGGCCGCACCCTGTGTTCGGAGAGGCACTTCATGCCCCGCAAGTCCACCCGCCTCACCTTCGCGGTCCTCGCGACCGGTGCCGGCGTGTTCTCCATGCTCCAGTCGCTGATCGCGCCGGCCCTGCCGACCGTCCAGCACGCCCTGCACACCTCGCAGTCCACCGCGACCTGGGTGATGACGGCCTATCTGCTGTCCGCCTCGGTCTTCACCCCGATCCTCGGCCGCGTCGGCGACCTGATCGGTAAGAAACGCACCCTCGTCGCCGTCCTGGTGACCGTGGCCGTCGGCTGTCTGCTCGCCGCGCTCGCGCCCAGCATCGGCGTACTGATCGTCGCCCGGGTCGTCCAGGGCGTCGGCGGCGCCCTGTTCCCCCTCTCCTTCGGCATCATCCGGGACGAGTTCGCCCCGTCCGAGGTGAGCGGCAGCATCAGCAACCTGTCCGCCGTCATCGCCGCGGGCGGCGGCGTCGGCATGGTCGCCGCCGGGCCCATCGTCACCGCGCTCGACTACCGGTGGCTGTTCTGGTTCCCGGTCGGCATCGTCGCCGTGGCCACGCTCATCGCCGTGAGGTACGTCCCCGAGTCGCCCAGCCGGGCCGAGGGACAGGTCAACTGGTCCGGCGCCGCACTGCTGTCGGCCTGGCTGGTGGCCCTGCTGCTGCCGCTCAGTCAGGCGGGCGTGTGGGGCTGGGGTTCCGCCCGGGTGCTCGGCCTGTTCGCCGCCGCCGTCGCGCTGTTCGCGCTGTGGCTGTACACCGAGGCCCGCTCCCGTACCCCGCTGATCGACCTGCGCGTCATGCAGCTGCCGGCCGTGTGGACCACCAACACCGCCGCGCTCCTCTTCGGCGCCGGAATGTACTCGATCTGGTCCTTCCTGCCGGGCTTCGTGCAGACGCCCTCGTCGGCCGGGTACGGCTTCGGCGCGAGCGTCACCGCCGCCGGACTGCTCATGCTGCCGATGCTGGTCGCGATGTTCCTGTCCGGTGTGCTCAGCGGCCGACTGGAGCCGGTCCTGGGCGCCAAGACGCTCCTGACGACCGGTGCCGCGCTCGGCGCGGTGGCCTGCGGCTTCCTCGCCCTGTGGCACACCGAGCAGTGGCAGGTCGCCCTGGTCGCGGGCCTGTTCGGGCTCGGCATCGGACTCGCCTTCGCCTCCATGGCCAACCTGATCGTGGGCAGCGTCCCCGCCGACCAGACCGGCGCCGCCACCGGCATGAACGCCAACATCCGCACCATCGGCGGATCCATCGGCGCCGCCGTCACCGGCGTCCTGGTCACCGGCAACCTCCAGCCCTCGGGCCTGCCGTACGCCTCCGGCTACACCCACGGCTTCACCCTGCTGGCCCTGCTCTGCCTGGCCGCCGCTCTGGCCGCGCTGCTGGTGCCGACTCGCCGCGGCGGCCGTACGACCGGCGAGGCCCGCGCCGCCGATGAGGTGACCGCCGCGGAGCAGGAGACCGTGGCGCACGGCTGACGCGGGCACAGCGGGTCGGCCCGCACCCATGGGGTAGGGTTGACCTGCGCGCTCACACGGGTGGTCTCAAGCGGCCGACTGTGGGAGAGCGCACCGGGACGTGGCGCAGCTTGGTAGCGCACTTGACTGGGGGTCAAGGGGTCGCAGGTTCAAATCCTGTCGTCC
>NZ_JBWLKM010000156.1:0-9442 GCF_059026085.1 Streptomyces sp. a15
GTGGGTTATCTGCTCAAGGACCGGGTCGGGCGGGTGGATGAGTTTCTCGATGCGCTGGAGCGGGTGGCGGCCGGGGGGGGTGTGCGCCAGGTACGCCAGTACGGCCAGCACCCGGCGATGCCCGCTACCGAAGGCGCAGCTCGCCGCGCGGGTCGAGGAACTGAAGGAGACCCGGGCGGACGCGATCGCCGCGCACGGCGCCGAACTGCGCCGTATCGAGCGGGATCTGCACGACGGCGCGCAGGCACGGCTGGTCGCCCTGTCCATGCGGATCGGGCTCGCCAAGCGGGCCTACGACCGTGATCCCGCGGCCGCGCGCAAGCTCCTGGACGACGCCCAGGACCAGGCCGAACAGGCACTCACGGAGCTGCGGCACGTCGTACGCGGCATCCACCCGCCGATCCTCACCGACCGCGGCCTGGTCGGCGCGGTGCGGGCGCTGGCCGCGAGCAGCGGTCTGGCGGTGTCGGTGGACAGGCGTGTCCCGGCGCCGCGTCAGCAACTCCGTCACCACCTCCGGAACCGGCAACCCCGGCATCTCCTTCCGCGCAGCCAACGCCGCACGCAGACCCTCGTCACGGAACCCCGGCGGCATCCGCACATCCAGCACCGCGACATCCGGCCGATGCTCCAGCAACGCGGGCAGGACCTCCGGCCCGGAGCCCACCACGGCCACCACCTCGTGCCCGGCAGAGGTCAGCAACAGCACAAGGCCCTCCGGCATGAGCAGGGCGGTCGTCCAGTCGGCCTCGAGGTCAGCGAGCCGCACGATCAACGGCAGCACCACCGCGGGCCGCCGCAGCAGCCCGCACCACACGCCGTCGACGACCAGCCCCACGGGCCACAGCGGCAGCGCGAGGAAGACGAGAGCGCCGTAGAAGTAGTAGGCGAGCATCCAGCGCAGGTCGGTGTGCGTACCGGGGTCGCGTACGGCGATCCGCAACCGCTCCCGCAGCGTCCCGCTCATGCTCTGGTACGCCTCGGGAATCCGCCGCCCCGTCCACGCGGCGGTCAGTCCTCGTTTGGCCCCGGCGATCCGCCGGATCAGCAGCACCGTCTCGGGCAGCATCCAGGCGCCGACGACCGCGACCGTACCGGTGGCGGTGATCAGCAGAACGGTGATGAATATCCACACGCCGAACGCCATCGCGGCGGCCACGACAAGATGCAAGGTGGCCCACGCGGCCCGCTGGACCGTTTTCCACATGCGGCAACGCTAGATGATGGGGGTGGGGGCGGTCGGGTGGGCGGGCACCCGGGCGGGGGTGTAGCGGGCTACACCATCGGCCGCGGAACGGTCCGCGGAACGGCCGCAGAAGCACCGCGGAAGGCATGATCGGGGCAGGGCTGCCGGGGACGACGAAGATCGGTTCGGGTCTGCCGGGACGACGAAAGGGACGCTGGGGCTGTGAGCGAGCACGCGGGGATCTCGACGGCGAAGGAGGCCGCGGATCACGAGCTGGTCCTGGCTTTCGGGCGGTTGCAGGGGGCGGCCAACCGGCTGGAGTACATCCTGGGGCGCTCGCTGGAGGTGGAGTGCGGGATCAGCCATCTGACGTACGAGGTGCTGCTGATCCTGGGACGGGCGCCCGAGCCGGGTCTGTCGATGCGGGCCATCGCCCAGGAGCAGGTGCTGACCACGGGCGGGGCGACGCGACTCGTGGACCGTATGGAGGCGGCCGGGCTGGTCGAACGCGTGGAGGACCCCGGCGACCGGCGTGGGCGGCTGGTGCGGCTGACCGGGCTGGGCGAGGAGACCGCGGTGGGTGCCTCCCGGGTGCACGTGGAGAACATCAAGCGGTACTTCCTGGAGCCGCTGCCCGAGGCGGACCGTGAGCGGTTCGCGGAGGATCTGCGCATCCTGAGCCACGCGGCGCGGGACATGCTGCCCCGGCTGCCCTGAGCGCCGGCCGGGCGGGCGCCGGCCGGGCGGGCGCCGGCCGGGCGGGCGCCGGCCGGGCGGGCGGCGTGCCTGATCCCATGGCACCGTGGACAGAAAAGTGGCGCCGATCACACACCTGCGGGGAAATGCCTGACGAGGCAGATACTGTTTAGTCAGATGAATGGCTCGCGCTGGCGGGCACCGAGACCCTCGCCGTCCCCCTCAAGGAGCACCCGCATGAGCACGCTCGAATTCACCGTCCTCGATCTCGACTTCCCCGCCGGCACCAAGAACAAGACCGCCACCCTCGTCACCGGCGAGCGCGAGGCACTGCTGGTCGACACCGGCTTCACCCGGGCCGACGGCCACCGTCTGGCCGCCGCCGTCCTGGACTCCGGCAAGCAGCTGACCACCGTCTTCCTCAGTCACGGCGACCCGGACTACTACTTCGGCGCCGAAGTTCTCGCCGACGCCTTCCCCGCCGCCGCCTTCGTCGCCACCCCGCAGGTCATCGAGCACATCCGGCACTCCTACGAGGGCAAGCTCAAGGCGTGGGCGTCCCTCGGCCCGAACCTGCCCACGCGCCTGGTCGACATCACCCCGCTGACCGGCGACCTCGCCCTGGAAGGCCACCGCTTCGAGCTGAAGGGCGGCCCGGCCGAGCTGCCCGACCGCCACTACCTGTGGCAGGCCGAGCAGCGCGCGGTCCTCGGCGGCGTCCTGCTCTTCCAGAAGGAGCACGTCTGGGTCGCCGACACGCCCAACCCCGAGGACCGTGCCGCCTGGCTCAAGCTCCTGGACGAGATGGCCGCCCTCGACCCGCAGCTGGTCGTCCCCGGCCACCGCCTGCCCGGCACCCCCGCCGACGCCTCCGCCATCACCGCCACCCGCGACTACCTCCTCGCCTTCGACGAAGAGCTCGCGACCGCGGCGGACGGCCCGGCCCTGACCGAGGCACTCGTCCGGCGCTACCCCGACAACGGCATGCTGATCGCCGCCCAGATCGGCGCGAAGGTCGCCAAGGGCGAGATGAAGTGGGGCTGACCACCATGACACCCACCGACACCAGCGACTCCGCCGCCGCGTTCGCCGCCTTCGCCGCCTCCCCCGCTCCGGCCGACGTGGTCCGCCGCCAGTACCTCGCCTCGGCCGCCGGCGACCTCGAAGCCCTGCGCGCCACCCTCGCCCCCGACGTGGAGTGGACCGAGATGGCGGGCTTCCCCCTCGCCGGCACCTACCGCACCCCGGACGGCGTGACCTCCCAGGTGATGGAACAGCTCGCCAAGGAGTGGGACGACTGGGCGGCCCACGACGACACGTACGTCGTCGACGGCGAGAACGTCGTGGTCCTGGCCCGCTACACCGCCGTCAACAAGGCGACAGGCAAGCCCATCAACGTCCGTGTCGCCCACCACTTCGTCGTACGCGGCGGCCGGATCGTACGGTTCGAGCAGTTCGTGGACACGGCACTGGTACGTGAGGCGATGACCGACGCCGGCTGAGCGCCCCTCTGCCTCCCCCGAAAGGCCTCGCCACCGCTGGTGACGAGGCCTTTCAACTCTGCCTGGGCCTAGGCAGTCCCACCGTCGGCAGCACCGTGGTCGCGCGGCAAGTCGCCGATGGCGGTGGCCAGTTCGCCAGCTACGGCACGGACGCCGTCGGGAGGCGTCGCCCACGCCGTCAGGTGTCGTAGACGGTGGACCGGTGTCCGACGTGGACCACCCACACCACCAGTTCCCCGTTGTCGATCGTGTAGATGATGCGGTAGTCACCGACGCGCAGGCGGCGCCGGTCAGGTTGGGACACGAGCGCGGTGGTGTGGAAGCCGAGCGGGTCGGTCTCCAGCTCCGTCAGCTTGGCAAGGATGCGGAGCGCCGCGGCCCGGGGAATCTTGCGCAGCTCGGCCCGGGCCTCCGGGCGGACGACGGTGCGGTACTCACTCACGCTGTGCTCATTCACTGCGTGCCAGCGTCTCCCTCATGACGTCCTCGATCGGGACACCGGCCGCCGGGTTGGCCATCCGCTCGTCGATGATCCGGTTGATCTCGCGCTCTTCCCACTCCTGGTACCTGCGCAGGACCTCGATCGACACGACAGCGGCCACTTGCCTGCCCCGCCGGGTGATGACCGTGGGGGTGTCGTCCCGATCGGCCCGTTCGACTACCTCGGCCAAGTGGGCGCGTACGTCACGGATGGACTCTATGGGCATCTCGGTCATGCGCCCAAGAGTACCGAGTGTCCCATGTGTACACAACGCATTCGAGGCTAGGCACCTTTGGTATCCGCGGTGCCTTGTGCAGGCAGGCGCAAGCCCCGGGACTCGGCGACGCGCAGCGCGTCGACCAGGCACTCGGCCAGCCGGAGACCGGCGTACCGGACCTCGGTGTACGCCGACGCGGGATCGTCCAGCACCGCGCGGGCGAGGCCCAGAACGTCGGCGCCGGTGGCCAGTTGGGCAGCCTCCAGGTCGTCGGCGAGGCGGGACAGATACCCGCCGCGGCTGTCCGTCACCAGGTAGCAGGGGTTGCCGTCGGGGGACGGCCAGGGCAGCAGGCGGGGGGACGCGGATGCCGTCGCGTGGTCGGTGGTGTGTTCCATCAGGCGGCCACCTCCTGCGCGCCGATCAGGTGCCGGTCGAGGTCGATCCCGAAGTCGGCGGCGAGGACGAGGGCGAGGCGGCGGTGGTGCTGGAGGACGGCTTCCTGTTCGTGGGCGGTGAGGTAGGGGCGTACGAGGGCGGAGTCGGTGCCGTCGAGGGGGGTGGTGAGGCCGTACGGGGAGCGGTGCTGGGGCAGGGGTGTGGAAGGGCGGTGTACGGCGGTTAGGTGGAGGTGGGGACAGGAGTGGCGGCGAGGGCGACGCCGTTTACCGGTTCCCGGGGCGAAGAGGAGGCGCAGCCATTCGAGGGTGCGGCGGATAAGGTCGTGCATGTCGACGCTCCTGGTAAGCGTTGGCCGTGCCCCGGGAGGCCTGGCCGCCTCGCCGGGGTCTTTCCATCCTGGAAGCTACACCGGGATGCATCCCTCTACATACAAGTACAGAGGGATCCACACGATCGTGCAGCTCCATGCCGCTCTACGTTGGACGTATGAGCGATTCGGGAAAGCCGAAGGCCACGCTGGACCCCATGAGCGCGAGACCGCTCTATGTCCAGCTGGCGGACGTCATCGCCGGCAAAATCAAGTCCGGGGAGCTGGCGCCGGACAGGCCCATCCCTTCGGAGAACCACCTTGCCGACGAGTACGGCGTGGCCCGACTCACCGCGCGACGTGCTGCACAGGAACTTCGCGAGCGCGGACTGATCGTCACCGTGCGCGGCAAAGGCTCTTTCGTCGTCGAGCAGCCGGCCGACGACGCGCCCGAGAAGGGCGAGCCGAACGCCTGAAGGCGCCCAACCATCCACCGAGGAACGGTCATTGACCCGGACGGCGATCGCGCCGGTAGCGGGACGAGCCACCCTCCGAAGCCACCGAGGCAGCCAGCGATCAGGTCTTCCCCGTGTCGACCCAGTCGGCGGCGTCCTCGCCGGCCGCGCGCCGCTCGGCCGGCATGGACGTTCCGCTCGTCCCGCTCCAGCAGCTGCCGCCCGCGGTGATCCAGCAGGACCCGTCCTTGATCCGAAACTGGTTTCGCCCCGTTATCGGGCTTGGCCTGCGAAGTTTCGGATTTCGTCCCTCGACCCCAAGGCTCGAGCCGAGCCTGAAACAGCGCTGTGGACAGGTCTGCCGCGAACGACACAAAGACGTGTAGCGCTGCTAAGCGACCAGCGAGTTGTAGAGCTCGGTCAACTTGGTCTCGAAGGGAGGCGCACCGAGTTCCTGGGCGGCAGGGACCACCCGCTCCCGAAGAAAGCGGTCGTGTTGTTCCGTAGACTCCCAGACGTCGACAACCTGCCAGCCACCCCCCTCCAGGGGTGCTGCATAGTGAGCGATCAACCCACTCGGAAGGTCGTTGGGGTCCGGGATGACCCGGTCGATGGTCGCCTGGTAGAGCTCTTGGGTCCAGTCAGGGCTGTAGTGATGTCCAAGGATGGGCATGCGTCAGCGCTCCTTCCGCGCTCATGAGGCTTTGGCCACGACGCTAGGTCCCGGGCCTCGGGGCGGCGACCGGCGATACTCCATCCGGTGGGCCGCGCTGCCTGCCCGCACGGCTGACACCGCTGCCGCTTCATGTGGTCATGATTCCGTTGCCACCGACTCTGAGGACCTCGACGACCGCACACGGGTCCCCGCCCTGTCCCCCGAGCCGGTGCCCGTCATCGCCGTGGACGTCGACGCCGAAGCCCGGCCCGTCGAAGCCAAGGCCGAAACCGGTTTCGGTCCCGATATCGGGGCGCCGGGCGGTGCGGCGGCCGCCCGTGAACGGACCATGCACGCGATCCAGGCCGCCGGATACGCGGTCGACGCCGAACTCTGGCGCTCGGCCGCCGACTGCAACCAGTGCCACGCTGGATGCCACGACAGTCCCAAGAGTGGCTGACAACCCGCACCCCATGTAAGAGACTCCAGCCGTCCGGTGTCACAGCCGGGCGGCTGGCCCTATGAGCGGAGCAGGCAGTGACAGACACGGCGATCGCCTGGGACACGTACTCACGGTAGCGGCCCGAGCGTCGGCCGACGAACGCCCGCGGCGAGACGACCTGGTTCAACTGGACCCAGTACGCCGACCACGGCCCCGGTGCCGAACTCCTCGACCTGCCCGCCGGCGGCCGAGTCCTGGACCTGGGTTGCGGGAAGGGAGGAAACGTCGCGCACCTCGCCGCCCTGGGCATGGACGCCGTCGGCGTGGACATCTCACCCGTCCAGCTACGCGCCGCCGAGGAGCGATGGCGCGACGTCCCGGGCCTTGAACTCCGCCGCGCGGACGCAATCGCCTACCTGCAGGAGGGCGGCAAGGACTTCGACGCCATGTACTCCGTGTACGGCGTGGTGTGCCTCATACATCCTTCGCGGCGCCGACGAGGACCCGCTCGTCGTGAAGCGCTGGGACTACGAGCCGAAGGCGTGGGAGCAGCTGCTCGGCAAGTACGGCTACACGGACGTGCGCACGCAGGTGCTGGCCGCGCCACCCGGCCCGCGCACGGTAGGCACACTGATCGTCCAGGCCCGCGCCTGACGGTCCTTCAACCGCCCCGGCCGGCGTCCCCCGTCGCCGACCGGGGCCGCTCCACGTCTTGATCGTCTGCACTTCGGCCGAGCTTGGGCCGAGCTAACGATCACCAAGGCCCCGAAAAACGCCCGAGCCCCCGCGTCAAATCCCTCTGACGTGGGGGCTCTCCGGTAGGCCCTGTGGGACTCGAACCCACAACCAATGGATTAAAAGTCCACTGCTCTGCCAATTGAGCTAAGGGCCCAGGCGATGTTGCCACCCCGAGCATAGCCGGACGAGGCCGTGTCTCCGATCGGGTATCGGGGACACGGCCGTGGCGGATAAGAAGGACGGGGCGAAGTGGGTCCGGAGCGTGGGTCCGGAGTGGGTCCGGAGTGTCAGGGATCGACCGGTTCGGGGGCGTTCGCGCGAGCCGCCTCGCGGGCCCGGGTCCGCTCGTGGTCGGGGTTGAGGAACCAGTGGCGGGCCGAGGCCAGCCACCAGGTCGTCGCGAAGGCGAGGACCGCGAGGACGGCGACCGGCGCGTAGTTGAAGGTCTCCCATGTCACCGGGGAGACCTGGGGCAGCATGAACAGGATCGTGATGACGCCGACCCACACCACCGACACCACGCCCACGACCCGGGACCAGCGGCCGAGGTGCCACGGCCCCCGTTCGAAGGCCTCGCCCTTCTGCAGCCGCAGCAGCGTCGGGATGACGTACGCGATGTAGAGGCCGATCACGGCGATCGAGGTCACCGCGGCGTACGCGGTGACATTGATCAGGTACGGAAGGCCGAGGACCAGCGCGCCGCCCGCCGCCAGCCACACCGCCGCCACGGGGGTCCGGGTGCGCGGGCTCACCGTGTGCCACACGCGCGAGAACGGCAGCGCGCCGTCCCTCGAAAACGCGTAGATCATGCGGCTGTTGGCCGTCACCGACGCCATGCCGCAGAACAGCTGCGCCCCGATCACGACGAGCAGCAGCAGCTTGCCGGCCGTCGCGCCCAGCGCGTCCAGCAGGATCTGGGCCGGCGGCGCGCCCGTCGAGGAGCCGAGGGCACCGTCGTACGACTGGATCGCGAAGGTGAAGCCGAGCAGCAGGACGAAGCCCGCTATCCATGACGTCCAGATCGACCGCACGATGCCCTTCGGGCCCGCCGTCGACGCGTCGTGCGTCTCCTCGGTCATGTGGGCCGAGGCGTCGTAGCCGGTGAAGGTGTACTGGGCCATCAGCAGGCCCAGGAGGACGACGTACGTCCCGCTGCCCCAGCCCGTGTTGTTCACGAACTCGCCGAAGACGAAGGACGCCGACTGGTGCTGGTCGGGGACGAAGGTCAGCGCGCCGACGATCACCGCCACGCCCAGCACGTGCCACCACACGCTCACGCTGTTCAGCAGGCCGACGATCCGGACGCCGAAGGTGTTCAGCAGGCCGTGCAGCAGCAGGATCGCGGCGAACAACAACACCGTGCGGCCCGGCGTCACCTCGAAGTCGAACTGGAGGTTCAGATACGCCCCGAGGAACGAGGCCGCGCCGAAGTCGATGCCCGCTGTCACCGCCACCTGGCCCAGCACGTTGAACCAGCCCGTGAACCAGGCCCAGGCGGCGGCCGTACGCGGGGGCGCGAGCCGGTGCGCCCAGAAGTACAGGCCCGCCGACGTGGGATAGGCCGAGCAGATCTCGGCCATCGCCAGGCCGACGAAGAGGGTCATCAGGCCGACCGCGACCCAGCCCCACATCATCACGGCCGGGCCGCCCGTGTTCATGCCGAACAGGTACAGGGTCATACAGCCCGAGAGGACCGAGATGATCGTGAAGGAGACCGCGTAGTTGGAGAACGCCGACATGCGGCGGGCGAGAACCTGCGTGTAACCGAGCTGAGCCAGCCGTTCCTCGTCCGAGAGACCGGAGAGGTCCGCGGCGTCGGGCTGCCCGCTCGCTATGGCGTCATCTGTCATGCCCCCAGCAATTCCCTCACCGGGGGCGTGACACACGTCACAACTTGGCTGGAAAGGATCCTCAGAAGAGGCCCTTGTAGCCCTGCCAGCCGCTAGCGATCTTCACCCGCGCCCCGAACGACCCCTTGCCGTTGCCAGGGTTCCGGTACAGATTCCCCGCCGAGTCCCGCACGACCAGGTCGTTCTTCCCGTCCCCGGTGATGTCCCCGACGCCGACGATCGCGTTGTAGGAACCGCCCCAGTTCGAGAACACCTTCGCGCGGGCGCCGAACGTGCCGTTGCCCTTGCCGTAGTAGCGGTACAGGTTGTTCGCCTTGTCCTGGGCGACCAGGTCACCCACACCGTCACCGTTCAGGTCTCCGGCCCCGGCGACCTTCTTGTACGTCTTCCAGTTGTCGTACAGCTTCACCCGCGCCGACAGCTTGCCCGCGCTGGTGCCCTTGTAGAGGTACACCGCACCGGTCGAGGTGTTGCGCGCGATCAGGTCCGGGCGGCCGTCGCCGCTCACGTC
>NZ_JBWLKM010000157.1:0-9424 GCF_059026085.1 Streptomyces sp. a15
CCGCGGAGCTCGCCGTCGGCCGCCTTGGCGTCGACGCGGGAGCCGGCGGGCAGCTGGACGGTCACCTCGACGGCTCCGGGGGCGGCGCCGAGGATGCGGTTCTTGGCGGGTGCGGCCTCGATCCGCAGGACGCCGTCGCCGTCGTCGTAGCTGACCGTGATCTGGTCCGCCGCCTTGGCGTCGCGGCTCTTGGAGGCGTCGGCGGGCAGGATCTCGACGGTGGTGTCGGTCCGGTCGGCGGCGATGAAGCGGATGCGTCCGGCGGGGATGTCGAGGAGGGCGGAGACCGGGGTGGGGGTGTCGAACTTCTGCATTGTGTTCTCCTTCGGCTCGTTGTTTCCGATGGACGAAAAGCTACGTTGCATTCATGGATCCGGCAACACACTCGTTGCGCATAATAGCTATAAGTGCAGGCGGGAGCGGGGAATTCATTGCAATGGTTTGGAGTCTAACGCAACAATCTCCACCCGGTTCATTGCAATGAATCGGAAGTGAACGCTATAGTGGAACCACCACGGCCACGAAGGCCGCCATGCCGGCCTCGCATACGTGGAGATCGACAGCCGTCTTGAGCGGCCGACCTGGATTCGCCGCGTCCCGGCGGGACGCCGACGGGGATATCGAAGAATCGAGCGCTCCGGTCCTGCTGCGCGTCCTGGAGCACCTCGCTCCCGCGGGCCGCCCGCACACCGAGGTCACCTCGCCATCACGGACTACGTCGCCGCGAGGCCACCGGCTACGCACACGGCGCACCCCCTGCGCGAGCGCCTGCGCGGTCGAGATCCCGCTTCCGGGCCGGGCCGCGACGGCTCCCCACGCATGGTCGTGGAGATACGGCGATGCGGGCGGTTTCGAGCTGGATCAGGACCGGGCTAGGTGGTGGCGGAGGCCGGCTGTGAGCTGAGCGACTGCGTGGGTATAGAGACCGGTCTGCAGGTCCTCGGGGCTGTTGCGGCGGGTGCGGAAGTGCAGAGAAGAGAAGAACCGCTCGTACACCTCCCACGCGTCGCGGCGCGTCTGCAGGCTGTCCAGCGTCTCGTCGCAGGTGTCGGAGGCGTGGCGCAGGTAGGTCTCCAGTAACCGGCGGATCCTCGTCCGATCCAGCGGCAGGTACCACGGCGGAGCCGGTACGTAGCCACCGATGTAAGCCAGGTCCTTGGCCCGGTCGCCGATCTCGGCCCATTCCCAGTCCACGTAGCGTGGCGTGCCGGCGTCGTCGACCAGGATGTTGGGAACCACGAGGTCGCCGTGGATGAGGGCGAACCGTTTTAAGCGCCGGAAGGCGGGTTCCGCCGCCGCCATGAAGGCCTCCACGCGGGGGAGCAGTCGGCTGACCTCCGGGTCGTCGACCACGTGCGGGAATGTCTCGCTCCACCAGGTGAGGCTGGTGGTGAACAGGTGGGTCAGTGACAGATTCGTGCCCTGCTCCTCCGCCGGTGCGTCGACGTCACCGCACCTGTCGAAGGTCCGGGCGTGAAGTCTGCTCATCTGCCGGGCGTGAGCGGTCAGAAGGCCGTCGTTCCACTCTGCGGGGTGGAGCACGCGGCCGGAAACGTACCCGCACACCATGTAGGGAGACCCCAGAGGGTTGTCGCGTGCCTGTTCCAGTAGCACGGCCGAGGGGCCGATGCCGTCGGGAATGAGAGGAAGGGCGGCGAACTCCTTGCTCATCGGCCGGGGCAGGTCCTCGGGAGCCCGGCGTGTGACCCGGATGACCAAGGGAGGACTTCCGTCGGCGTCGAGGCGCCAGGCCGTGTAGCTCTCTCCCTGTCCCAGGAACCGGACTCTGCTATTCCGTGGTGAAGGTGCTGATGTCCGCTCGGGCAGACCCAAGCACCCGGGCTCAGTCTGCGCCAGGTATTCGATTCGAGTGGCCGTGTCGTGCGCGAACGGCTCGCGGCTCACTGCGTCGGCTTCCTCGTCGACCTCAGTTTCTCTCCCCAGCCTGTCCGGTGCGCTCGGACACCACGCCAGCGTAGGACCCAAAGGCTACTCAGGACCGGGGACCATAAACAGACATCTCACGGAGCCAGACGTCAAGCTGCCTGCTGCTGGATGCCGAGCCCGGGGAAACTGAGGAACGTCCGCATCCGCGCAGGCGGCCTCCAACTGCCCCAGCAGGGCGAGCATCTGCTTGCCGAGCGAGTCCTCGGCCAGCGGTGGCCGGTGGGGCAGTCGGCGAGGAAGACCTCCCGCATTTATTGGCTGGGAACGACGCGACGACATCCCCGAAGCTGTCCTCGGCCTCGCCGCCTGCCTGATCAACCAGCGACACGTCCAACGGCTTTGTCGGGGCTTCTTTTAGCAAGCAGCAGGGAAGCGGCGTCGACCTCCCCAGGCGCTACGCCGCTTCCCTGCCGACAGGTGCCGACTACCCAAGGTCGTCTGTTCTAGGCCCGCCAACATCGTGAGTGTGCTGTCTCCGGAGGACGCGGTCAGGTACAGGCTCTGCTGCGGGGCGGGAGCGGAGCTCAGGGGTGCCGCAGCGGGATGGCCGTGGTGTTCGCCTTCGTCTCCGGTGCCGGGATCGGGACCGTGATGGTCAGAACACCGTCCCTGTACTCCGCCGCCGCTGCGTCGTACTGCGCCCCGGCCGGCAGCCGTTCGAAGTGGCCGTAGCGGAAGTGGGCGGGGTGCCTCTCCGTGGTCTCGCGATGCTCGGCGTGCAGCGTCAGGATGCCGTTCGTGACGGTGATCTCAATGTCCTTGTCGGGGTCCATGCCTGGCAGCTCCGCGCGCAGCTCGTATGTCCCTTGCGTCAGGCGTTCTTCGACGTGGATGCCGTGCGTTGCCGAAGCTGTGTTCAGTGCGGGGAATCCTGCCTCGTCCCAGTCGGGCAGGTCGGGCAGGTCGGGCAGGTCGGGCAGGTCGGGCACCGTGGGCGAGCCGGGGATCCGCTTGATCATGCTGCTCATCTCTCGCTCCTCTTTCATCCCCCTTCCAGCATCATCCACCTGAACCTGTTCGGAGTCGCCGGCGTTGGCGGCGACGTCACGCGGGGGACGTCGCAGGGGGAGAGGCCGGGGTGGGCGCGGAGGCCCGGCCGTCCGCGCCGCTGCAAACGGCCCGGGTCCGGTGTGCCCGTCCCGGCCACCGCATCACTGTCTACCCTGTGGAAGGCAGCCACTCGCCCATGAGCCGCGCGGCCCTGCTCCTCCTGGTCGATGGCCCGCTTCCCCGCCGGTGGGCACGCCCACTCCGGCGGCGTCGAGGCCGCGGTCGCCCACGGAGCCGTACACGACACCGACAGCCTGGAGGCGTTCTGCCGCGGGTGTCTGCACACCACCCGGTCTGACGATGGCCGGGCCGGCCGCGGGGGCCGTCGGCGGACGTGAACCGCTGCTGCTTGACGACGCCGCCGTGCGTACCCCCGTCCCCCGTCCCCCGTCCCCGCAGTACGTGCCGCCGCCCGCAGGCTCGGCAGGCAGATGATGCGCGCGGCTCGTGCCTCCTTTCCGTCGGCCGAACTCGAGGACACCCCACCGACCGAACTCCTGGACGCCGTACGCCGGGCCGCCAACGGAGAGGCCCCCTTCAGCCGGGACAAGCTCGACCGCCTCGTTGCGCAGGCTCTCCGTTCCCATTGCGCCTCCGACACCCCTACGGACACCCCGGTGCCGGCCATCACCCCGCGCGAGCGGGAGGTACTCGTCCTGCTGGGCGCGGGAACGCCGAGGTGCTGCGGCACCTCCACGGGGTCGGCGGTCCGCTGCGCCGAGAGACGGAGTACTGATCACCCGCCCGGCCCGTTCATCGGGTACCGCGGGGCATCACGAGCCCGCTGTCGTATGCCAGGATCACGGCCTGCACCCTGTCCCGGAGCTGGTACTTCTCCAGAATGTGCGCAATGTGTGTCTTGACCGTGGTTTCTCCCACGCCCAGTTCGCGTGCGATCTCCGCGTTGGACAGCCCGCGGGTGAGGGCGCGCAGGACGTCGAGTTCGCGGCCGGTGAGGGCGTCGAGGCGGGACGGTACGGCCGGGGTCGTGGGCGCGGCGAGATGGGCGAAGCGGTCCAACAGGCGGTGGGTGACGCGGGGAGAGAGGACGGCGTCGCCGGCGGCGACGGTGCGGATGGCGTCCACGAGGGAGTCGGCGGGACCGTCCTTGACCAGGAAGCCGCTGGCTCCGGCACGCAGGGCGTCCACGACGTGTGCGTCCAGGTCGAAGGTGGTCAGGATGACGACGCGGCTCGGTGATCCCGTCTGCACGATGAGCCGGGTGGCCTCCACACCGTCCATGTGCGGCATGCGGATGTCCATCAGGACGATGTCGGGCCGCAGGGCTTGGGCGCTCGCGACGGCGGAAACGCCGTCCGGTGCCTCGCCGACGACCATGATGTCCGGTTCGGCTTCGAGGATGAGCCGGAATCCAGTCCGGATCATGGGCTGGTCATCGACCAGCAGGACGCGGATGGCCTGCATGCGGGCAGTGCCCTTCGTGGTGTGAGTCGGGTGTGGGGAGGGGGATGACAGCGTGGACGCAGTAACCGCCGCCGGGGCGGGGGCCGGTGTGCAGGGAGCCGCCCACGGCGCCGATGCGCTCCCGCATGCCGACCAGTCCATGGCCCGAGCCCTTGGACAGGGCGGGCGGACGCGGAGTCCCGTCGCCGGGCCGTGGACCGTCGTCGCAGAGCCGGACGGTGAGGCGGTGACGCTCCGGTTCCCAGGCGACGCTGAGGTCGGTGCGGGTGCGGCCGGCGTGCTTGAGCGTGTTGGTGAGGGCCTCCTGTACGACGCGGTAGACGGTGAGGTGTGAACCGGCCGGCAACTCGGCGGGGTTTCCCGTGGTCTCGAAGTCGACGGCGAGGCCTGCGGCGCGCACCGAGTCCACCAGCTCCGGGATGGCTTCGACGGTGGGCTGCGGCGGCTCCTTGTTCGGATCGGTCTCGGCCTCCTCGTCCGTACGCAGGAGGTCGAGGAGCCGGCGCAGTTCGGTGACGGCGGCCCGCCCGGTCTCCTCGATGGTGCCGTGCAGTTCGTGCGCCTTCTGGCGGTCGCGGTCCTGGACCCGGTCGGCGGCGATGGTCTGGACGACCATGAGACTGACGTTGTGCGCGACGATGTCGTGGAGTTCGCGGGCGATCCGGGCGCGCTCCTCCATGACGGCGGCGCGCGCGTTGGCGACCTGCTCGCGTTCGAGCGCGGCGGCCCGTTCCACGGCCTGGTTCCGGATGGCGGCGCGCGCTCGGTGGAGCCGGCCGAGGGCCCACGCGGCGACCAGAATCATCGCCTCGGTCAGCAGCGTGGCGATCCGGTGGCCGGGCGAGGCGAGCGCCGCTTCGGTGACGGCCGCCGCCGGGATGAGCACGGTCACCACCAGGGTGGCGGTCCTCGGCGTGCCCCGCACGGCGGTGAGGAACACGGCCGTGGCCACGCCCAGGTAGCTCGGCCCGATGGAGGTGCCGTCGGGACTGGAGAGCTGCGGGACGTAGTGGAGCCCCTGGAGGACGCTCGCGGCCGCCGTCATCACGAGCAGGGCGGGCAGCGGAAAGAGGCGGTGGACGGCCAGGGGCAGCATCGACAGCAGGGCGAGCACGAAGAACCGCGCGTCGTGGGTGCGCAGTTCGGGTCCGCCGGGCGGCATCGCCTCGGCCACGGCCAGCAGTCCGGCGGCGAGCAGCAGGGCCAGACCCGCGTCGGTGACGGCCGGGGGTATGCGGCGCCCCGCGAACGAATCCAGCGTCATGGACCCCACGTTAGACGGATCGCCAGGTGCGTCGATCTGTCCTGGGGCGGAAAGAGGGACGGCCGCCTCCTTCGTGAAGGCATCCTCCGCAGGGAGGAGGAGCCCGCAGCGCGCGGCAGGTCAGGGGCGCCCTCTGCTCCTTCGTACGGCGGAGACCACGCGGGGGCTCGCCCGGCCGACGGACGCACGAGTTCGACTGTGCGGCCGAGGCTACGACCCGCTGGCGCCGATGCACTTGAGGGAGCACGGAATCCGAATCCGATAACGGAATGCCGTACGAGGCGTCGAGGAGTCGAGGAGTCGAGGAGTCATGGTGCGGTCGTGGGGCCAACAACCGGACGTGTCCGCCGCCAAAGGCCGGTACGCGGTGCAACTGACGGACGTGACCAAGCAGTTCGGCGAGGGTCCGACGGCCGTCCTGGCGCTGGACACGGTCAGCCTGGGCATCGAGCCCGGCACGTTCACGGCGGTGATGGGTCCCTCGGGCTCAGGCAAGAGCACGTTCCTGCACTGTGCGGCCGGCCTCGACAGGCCCACCTCGGGGGAGGTCCGCCTCGGCGCCCAGGACCTGTCGGCACTCGGAGAGCAACGGCTGACGGAGTTGCGACGCACCCGCATCGGTTTCGTCTTCCAGGCGTTCAACCTCCTCCCCTCCCTCACCGTGGAGCAGAACGTCACGCTGCCCCTGCGACTGGCCGGCAAGGAGGCGGACGCGGCCTGGTTCCACCACATCATGACCACCGTCGGCCTCGGCGACCGCCTCGCGCGTTTTCCCGCGCAGCTCTCCGGCGGTCAGCAGCAACGGGTGGCGATCGCGCGCGCCCTCGTCACCCGCCCCCAGGTGATTTTCGCCGACGAGCCCACCGGAGCACTCGACCCGGAGACCGCCCGGGACATCCTGGGCCTGCTGCGGCAGGCGGTCACCGATCTGCACCAGACGGTGATCATGGTCACGCACGACCCGGTGGCCGCCGCACACACCGACCACGCCGTCTTCCTGAGCACCGGTCGCATCGTCGATGAAATGGGCGCACCGAGCGCGGACCGTGTCGCGGAAGTCCTCTCCGGCCTGCGGAGGACCGCCTGATGCTGAGCCTCGCCCTGCTGACGCTGAAGGCCCGCAAGGGCGGTTTCGCCGGTACGTTCGTCGCGTTGCTGCTGGGTGCCGCCGTCCTCAGCGCCTGCGGCATGCTCCTGGAGTCGGGCATACGGGCCGGGTCGTCCCCCGAGCGATACGCGGCGGCCGACGCGGTCGTCGCGGGCCGGCAGGAAGTAGAACTGACCCTGAAGGACCTGGACGGATCGGCCCTCAAGGGGTCGCAGCCGCTGCCGGAACGGGTACCCCTGCGAGCCTCTGTGGCCGACCGGATCACCGGCGTCGACGGCGCCAGGTTGGTGATCGCGGACATAGGCGCATCGGTGCGCCTGGCGACCGGGGACGGGCAGCCGGTGGCCGGGCGGCACGGCTCGGCACCGGAGGCGCACAACTGGTCGGGCCTGCCCCTCGGCGACTTCCGACTGACCGCCGGCCACGCACCGCGCACGGCCGGGGAGATCGCCCTGGACACCGAGATCGCCGGACGGGCGGGCATCCGCCCCGGGGACGAGGTCCGCCTCATGACCACGTTCGTGCCCCGTACCTTCGAGGTCGCCGGACTCGTCACGCTGAAGGACGGCCGAGCGCCCCGCCGGTCGGTGGCGTTCCTGCCCGAGCCGGCCCTGCGCCAACTGGCGCCCACGCCCTCCGTATACGCCTTCGGTGTCCTTGCCGCCCCCGGCACGTCACCCGAGCGACTGGCCGACGGCATCAAGGCGGCGCTCGACGACGACACGCTCGCCGTGCACACGGGGGAGGGGCGGGGACGGGTGGAGTTCCTCGATATCACCGTCAGCGGGTCGAATCTCGTGGTGCTGGCGGCGGCGGTCGGCGGCAACGTCCTGCTCATCGCCTTCTTCGTGCTGTTCGCCACGACATCGCTGTCCATCCGGCACCGCCGCCGGGAGATCGCCCTGCTGCGCGCGATCGGCACCACACCCGGTCAGATCCGGCGCCTGGTCGCCGCGGAGGCCGCCGTCACAGGCCTGGTCGCCGGGGTGCTGGGCTGTCCGGTCGGGCTGGCCCTGGTCTACTGGCTGCGCGACCGGTTCGCCGGACACGGCATTGTGCCGCCCGACTTCGGGCTCGCCATCAGCCCGTTGCCCTTCCTCGCGGCGGTGCTCGTGACCGTGCTGACCGCGCTGGTCGCGGTACTGTCCGCCTCTCAGCGCGCGACCCGGATACGGCCGATGGAGACGCTCGGAGAAGCCGCGCTGGAGGCCCCCGGTGTCGGCCGCGGACGCAAGGTCGCCGGCAGTGTGCTCCTTGTCCTGTCGGCGGGCATCTTCGCCGCCGGCCTCGCGCAGAACGCCGACTTCCTCACCCTTGTCGGGCTCGCCAATTCCCTCGTACTCCTCCTCATGATCGCCGTCGCAGTGCTCGGCCCGCTGGTCTCCCGCGCCGCCGTACGCCTGCTCGGCCCGCTGGTGAACAGGACCGGTGTCACGGGCTTCCTGGCGGCGGCCAACACACAGGCCAACGCGGGCAGACTGGCCGGTGCGATCACACCGCTCGTGCTCGCCGTCGCCTTCGCGTCGACCGTTGTCTTCACCCAGACCACCGGCCTGAGGGAGTCGGCCGACCAACTGCGGTCCGGCCTTGTCGCCGACCACGTCCTCACGGCGCCGTCCGGGGTGTCACCCGAACTGGCAGACAAAGTGAGGGACATGAAGCAGGTGCGGTCCGCCACCGGAATCGTGAAATCCAAGGTCGTGGCTGTGGGCAGGCTGCTGGGCGCAGAGGCGTCCGTCTCGCTCAGCGCGCAGGGCGTGGACCCCCGGGCCCTCGGCACCGCACTCGATCTGCGGTCGCGCGAAGGGAACTTGACCGCGTTGTCGGACACCAGCGTGGCGATCAGCACTACCACCGCGTCCTGGCTCGGCCTCGGCGTCGATGACACGGCCAGTCTGTACCTGAGCGACGGCACCCCGTTCCGGGGACAGGTCGTCGCCGTCTACGAACGCGGCTTCGGGTTCGCCGACGTCCCCCTGGAGCACGACCTGCTGCTCGCCCACACCACGCGAAAGGTCGACGCGTCCGTACTCGTACGCTCCGACCCCACGGCATCCGGCGTCCGCGAGGCTCTCTCAGACGTGGCGGCGGACTACCCGGGCACCGTGCTCCGGGACGGGCTCGCCGTCGACGACCAGCTGACGGAGCAACAGGCGAACGCCTGGGTCAACTACCTCGTCGTGGGGCTGATCATCGCGTACACGGCGATCACTGTCGTCAACACGCTGGCGATGAGTACGGGCGCACGACGGCGGGAGTTCGCGCTCCTGCGGCTGTCCGGGACGGCCCGTCGTCAGGTCGTGGGCATGATGCGCCGGGAGACCGTCATCGTCATCGTGGCCGGGGTGGGAATCGGGACGCTGCTGTCCGCGTTCCCGCTGATCCTCGTATCCCTGGCACTGAGCGACTCGCCGTGGCCGGCTGTGCCCGGTCTCGGCTGTCTGGCGATCGCGGGGGCGACGGCGGTGCTGGCGGCTGCAGGCACGATGGTGCCGACGCGGGTGCTGCTGAGGATCCGGCCGGTCGAGGCGATCGGAGGGAAGGAGTAGAAGGATCGGTGGCGGCGGCGCCGACCGCTTGGACTACATCGCCTATCTCGTCCCGGGCCTGCTGCTGATGACCATCGGCAG
>NZ_JBWLKM010000158.1:0-9286 GCF_059026085.1 Streptomyces sp. a15
GGCCTTCCGTCCGGCACACCGAGAGCACGCACCGGACACCGCGGGCACCGCACAGGACTTTCGAAACACCCCCTAGACCCAGGGATCCGTGATCTCCCGCAGCAGTGTCAGCGCCTCGCGCAGCTGCTTCATGCGTCGCTTGCCGAGGTGCTCCTCCCACTCCCGCTCGACCTCGGCGACCACGGCGTCGGCGACCTCCTTGGCCGCCCACGCCTTCGCCGCCCCGCGCACCAGCCGGGCCCGCTTGTCCGTCGGGTCCGGTACGCGGGTGACGTAGCCCGCCTTCTCCAACTGGTCGACCAGGAAGCCCGCGGTCTGCTTGGTGATCTGGGCCTGCTCGGCCAGCTCGGTCAGCCGGGTTCCGTCCGGGCCGATGCGCTGCATGACGCGGGCCTGGGCGGGCGTGAAGTCGTCGAAACCGGCCTCCGCGAGCGCGGCGAAGACCCGGTTCTCCAGGGCCCGGTAAGGAAGGAACAGGAGCACGCCCGTGTTGAGCTCGCTCTCCGCCACCATGGCCGACGCCTCCTGCGCACTGCTTGACATTGGTCAGAGTCTCTGACTAATTTGGTCAGAGAAGCTTACCACTTGCTGGGGTGGGTGATTCAGGGTGACTCCCATGAACACGGTGCTGGGGACCGACGAGCGCTGGCAGATCGTCGACCGGGAGCGGGCGGCCCTGGCCGACCTGCTGGAGGGGCTGAGCCCCGAGGAGTGGGAGACGCCCACGCGGTGCGGGGACTGGCGGGTGAGGGACGTCGCCGCACATCTGACCATCGCCGCGCGCTTCACGTACAAGGACGTCCTGGGCGCCTTCGTCCGTGCCCGCGGCAGCTTCGACCGGATGATCCACGACTCGGCGGTCCGCGAGGCCGAGTCGCCCGTCGCCGGGATCGTCGCCAACCTCCGTGCGATCGTCGGCTCCCGCCGCCTCGCACCGACCACCTCGCCCCGTGAGCCGCTCCTCGACATCCTCGTGCACGGCCAGGACATCGCCCTGGCTCTCGGCCGCAGGCGGGAGATGCCCCCGGAAGCCGCCCGTGACGCCGCCGACCGGGTGTGGACCATGCGGGTGCCGCCCAGGCCCTGGCCGCTGCCGAAGGCCCGGCTCGTCGCCACCGACATCGAGTGGACGCGCGGGGACGGCGCGGAGATCCGCGGCCCGATCGCCGCGCTGCTCCTGCTGCTGACCGGGCGCCCGGATGCGGCTCGGGAGTGGTGCGAGCTGGCCGGTGTGGAGGGCCTTCGCTGACCGGCCCTGTGTGTGAGAGCTGACCGGCCCTGTTTGTGAGACTCGCGAGAGTCACCCCAATTCCGTTGACCCGCCCGGAATCCACCCGGCCACTTCGCTGGGTGAGCTGTGGTGTCGTGGTTCGGTACGGAGCACCTGTGTCGCAGTCCGACGGAGCCGGGATATGTCGTACGCGTGTGCGGTGGGGTCGCATGCATGGGTGAACCTATACGAAGTCGCTGTTGCCGTCGCCGGAGCAGGCGGCGGCGCTGGAGGCGACCCTGCGTGCCTGCAACCGGGCTGCCGACTATGTGTCCCGGGTCGCGTATGGGTCGGGAACGCGGGATCGCAACGGGTTGCAGAAGCTGGTGTACGCGGACGTCAAGGCGGCGTTCGGGCTGTCGGCGCAGCCTGCGGTGCGGGTGGTGAAGAAGGTCGTGGACGCTTACAGCGCGCTCGCGGCGAGCCTGAAGGCGGGACGGCTGGGGAATCCGTCGTCGAAGACCTACCGCAAGGCCACCGGATCCCCTGTCGGGTTCCGGCCGGAGGCGGCGCAGCCGTTCGATGACCGGTGCCTGTCGTGGCAGCCGGATGCGCGCACGGTCTCCATCTGGACGGTGGAGGGGCGGATGCGCGGTATCCGCTACACCGGCTCGCCGGACCAGCTCAAGATGCTGGCCGAGTACCGCAGGGGCGAGTCCGATCTGGTCGGGCGGGGCGGGAAGTGGTTCCTGATCGCGACCTGCGAGGTCCCGGATCCCGAGGTGTACGAGCCGACCGACTGGATCGGCGTGGACCGCGGCATCGTCAACCTGGCCACCACTGGCGACGGCACCAACTACCAGGGACGGGGCCTTACCCGCTACCGGCGCTGGCAGGCCCGCAAACGCGCCGAACTGCAAGCGAAGCAGACCCGTTCGGCCACTCGCCGCCTGGCCCGCCGCTCGAAGAAGGAGCAGCGTCATGCCACGCATGTGAACCACCGGATTTCCAAGGAGATCGTGTCCGTCGCGCAACGCACCGGTCGCGGGATCGCCGTCGAGGAGTTGGACGGGATCCGCGATCGGGTACGGCTTCGCCGCGATCAGCGGGGCACGCTCTCCTCATGGCCGTTCCACCAGCTCGGACAGCATCTCGCCTACAAGGCCCGCCGGGCCGGGGTGCCGTTTGTGGAGGTGGATCCGGCCTACACCTCCCAGCGCTGCCCGCGCTGCGGGCATACCGAGCGGGCCAACCGGCCCACCCGGGACCGTTTCTCCTGTTGTCGGTGCGGCCTTGCTGGGTCTGCCGACCACGTCGCCGGGGTCAACGTGCGTAACCGCGCTCGCTCGGCGTGGGTGTTTGTCACCACACCCGTCCCCGCCCCGGCGTGAGCCGGAGCATGGGGAGATGCGACCCGTGACCGTCCTGTCGTAGGGGGCAGTCGGGAGCGCGACAAGGTGTGAACGACCGAGTGCACAGGCTCGGCCGTTCACGGCCGAGAAGGTGACCAAGGAGCTCGTACGGCCGCGGCCGAGCGTGAATCGGCGCGCACGCAGCCGGAGGACGTCCGCGCCGCCCGCGATGAACCTCTCCGACCACGACCGTCTCACCCGCCGCCCGCTGGGCGTGTGGGGCGGCACCGATGTCGACGACGAGACTGGAAGCCGGGGGAGGAGCGAGAGGATCAGGGCGGCGGGTTCTTCTACGGCGGTGTGCATCCGGCCCCGCCCCGGCCCGTTCCCCGGAATGCCTCCCCGGCAACTATGACCCAGCCCCGGTGTGCCCCGCGTTCCGGGCACGCCCCCGCCCGCGCCCCGGCCACCGCTCCCGTCCCTCGGCCCGCCCCGGGCTGAGCCACCATGGGTTGAGCCACTACGGCCGGGCGGCACCGTCCAGCCGGGCCAGTTCCGCCGCGTCCAGTACCAGGTCCGCCGCGGCCGCCGAGTCCCGGACCGTCTCCGGACGGCTCGCTCCCGGGATCGGGATCACGACCGGCGACTTGGCCGACAGCCAGGCCAGGCAGACCTGTTGGGGACTGACCCCGCGCTCGGCGGCCACGTCGTGGAAGGCGCCGAAACGCCGGAGGGCCTCGACCCGCGACGGCCCGTCCAGGGAGCTGCGCGAGATGCCGCCGAGCGGGCTCCACGGCAGGAACGCCAGTCCCAGCTCCGCACACAACGCGAGCTCCGCCTCGCTGTCCCGTACGGCCGGTGAGTACTGGTTCTGCACCGAGACCAGCCGGACGCCGAGGATCTCGCGGGCCGCCCGGATCTGCCCGACATCGGTGTTGGACACTCCGGCCAGCCGGATCTTGCCCTCGTCGAGCAGTTCGCGCAGAGCACCGACCGATTCCTCGAAGGGCACGGCGGGGTCGGGCTTGTGCAGCTGGTAGAGGCCGATGGCCTCCATGCCGAGCCGCTTGAGGGAAGCCTCGGCGGCCGTCTTCAGATGCCGTGCGCTGCCGGTCACACTCCAGCCGCCGTCGGCCTGCCTGCCCCGGCCGCCCTTCGTGGCCACCAGCACGTCGGCCGTGTCACCGCCGTACGCGGCGAGCGCGCGGGCCACCAGCAGTTCGTTGTGGCCGGGTTCGGCGCCGGGCAGGTGGTAGGAGTCCGCCGTGTCCAGGAGGGTCACGCCCGCGTCCAGCGCGGCGTGCACCGTGGCCAGGGCGCGGGACTCGTCGGGGCGGCCCTCGATGGACAGGGGCATCGCGCCCAGTCCGACGGCGCTCACGCGCACGGAGCCAAGTGTGCGGTACTTCATGTCAGTTGCCGCCTTCACTCAAGGTCTCGGCCACGGCACCCGGCAGCCACCGCCGTACGTCGCCGAAGGTGAACCCGAGCCGCGCGGCCCGGGAGTTGTCCATGCCGTAGGAGCGGGTGAAGGAGAACGGCGAGACCTCGCCGACCTCGACGGGGTGCAGGACGGTCGTGCCGTCCGGGATGTGCGCCGCCACCGCCTCGCACAACTCCTGCGTCGTCAGCAGACCGTCGGAGGCCGCGTTGACCGGACCGGTGAAGTCCTCGCCCGCCGCCCAGGCCAGGAAGGCGGCGATCTCCTCGACGTGGACGTAGGTGGCGGGCCGGTTCACGACCGGCACGGCGATCGGCTCGCCGGTGCGGATCCGGTCGGCGTAGTGCTGCAGCCGCCCGGTGAAGTCGTCGGCGCCGCCCAGCACATGGGCCACGCGGACGGCCGTGTACGGGAACTCCGGGCCGACGGCCGCGAACACCGCCTCCGCCTGCCGCTTGCCCTCCCCGTAGTGGATCTCCAGGAACTCCGGGTCGTCCCAGGGGAGTTCGAGGTCGACGGGGACGGTCAGCGGGTCGACGGCCGCCTCCTGTACGAGCGTGGGCGAGTCCTCGTACTCGTACACCTCGACCGTCGAGGTCATCACATAGCGGCGGGTGCGGCCGGCGAGGACCCGGCGGGCGGTCTCCGCCTGGCGCGGGGTGTAGCAGACCTGGTCGACGACGACGTCGAAGGTGCGGGGACCGAGAGCGTCCGTCAGCGCCTTCTCGTCATTCCGGTCGGCGAGCAGATGAATTGCGCCCGCCGGCGGCCGCGACGATCCGCGATTCAGTACGGTCACCCGGTCCCCGGCCGCCAGCAGCCGCGCGATGAGCCGCTTGCCGAAATAGCGGTTTCCGCCGATGACCAATACCTCTCGTGCCTTGTCCATGACCATAATTCTCCCGGCGTACACGCACGTACTGAAGGGGGAACCATGGGAGTTCCGGCCGCCGCACCGAAAGAACCGCGGCGTCCGCGCGTCGCCGCCGACGAAACCTCGGTGGCCTTCGACGCGCTGGACCGGCGGATCCTCGAGCTGCTCCAGACCGACGGCCGGATCAAGCTCAGCGAGCTGGGCCGCCGGGTCCGGCTGAGCCCGGCGGCGGTCACCGAGCGGGTACGGCGGCTGGAGGCGGCGGGCGTGATCAGCGGGTACGGCGCCCATGTCGTCCCGGGCCGGCTCGGCTACGGCATCCAGGCGTTCATCCGCGTCAACCCGCACGGCGGCTACACCCTGAAGCACCCGAGGACCCTGGAGCTGATGGAGCGCCCCGAGATCACCGAGGTGCATCACGTGGTCGGCGAGGACTGCTGGATCCTCAAGGTCGCGGTCCAGGACACCGTCCACCTGGAGGAGGTTCTCGAAGACGTCTCCGCTCTGGGGCGCACGACGACCTCGATCGTGCTGACCTCTCCGGTGGAGCGGAAACCGCTGTTGCCTTGACGTCGGCGTCAGGGCTTACGTTCGTACCCATGCGAATCGGCGAGCTGGCCGCGCGGGCCAACACCACGACCCGGACGCTGCGCTACTACGAGTCGCGGGGGCTGCTGCCCGCGCGGCGCGGCGGCAACGGATACCGGACGTACGACGAGAACGACCTGAGGCTGCTGAGGCAGATCCGGACGCTGCAGGACTTCGGGTTCGACCTGGAGGAGACGCGGCCGTTCGTGGAGTGTCTGCGGGCCGGACACCCGCAGGGCGACTCGTGCCCGGCGTCGCTCGAGGTCTACCGGCGCAAGCTGGCGGAGCTGGACGACCTGATCGGCGAGTTGCAGGCCGTGCGCGCGCAGGTCGGGGCGCAGTTGGTGAAGGCGGAGCGGGCGCGGGACGAGCTGGCGGCCGAGGCGGAGGTTCCGGGGGGTCCGGAACCGGTGTGCGAGCTGGGGAGGAACCTCAAGTGATCAAGGCGGCGGGTGTGACCGAGGTGACGGACGCGGACTTCGCGGCGGAGGTGATCGGAGCGGAGCTGCCGGTGCTGGTGGAGTTCACCGCCGACTGGTGCCCGCCGTGCCGGCAGATGGGGCCGGTGCTCAGCGCCCTCGCCGAGGAGGAGGGGGAGCGGCTGAAGGTGGTCCAGCTGGACGTGGACACCAACCCGGAGACCACCAACGCGTACAAGGTGCTTTCGATGCCGACCTTCATGGTGTTCCGGGGCGGCGAGCCCGTGAAGGCGATGGTGGGGGCCCGGCCCAAGCGCCGGCTCCTGGAGGAGCTGTCCGAAGTGCTCTGAGCAAGTGCTGTGAGCACTACAAGCCCCGGCTACGCAGAAATCCCCCGAGCAATTGCGCTCGGGGGATTTCTTTGCGTATATTCAATGGTTCGCGACTTCAAGGATATTGAGTCGCAAAGAAGCTCAGTGAGCAGAGTATATCCGGGCGGGAGCGGAATTGTCAAACACCGGTTTTCAAGACAGTGAAGACATTGAATTGCGGCAGGAGCAGCAATTCATCGACGAGCTGTATGTGCGGGTCGACGCCCTGCGCGGCGACACCGAGGGCTCCGTCACGGACGCGCTCGCCCAGGGCAACACCCCCATGCAGGCCCGCCTCGAACGGGACATCCTGGTCGCCGAGCGCTCGGGCCTGCTGGCGGCGCTGAACGCGGTGGACGGCTCGCTCTGCTTCGGCCGGATCGACCTCACCTCGGGCGTCAGCCACCACATCGGCCGGATCGGCCTGCGCGCCGACGACGACGAGCGCACGCCGGTCCTGATCGACTGGCGGGCGGACGTCGCCCGGCCCTTCTACCTGGCCACCGGCCACACCCCGATGGGCCTGCGCCGACGCCGGCACCTCACCACCGACGGCCGCCGGGTCACCGCCCTGCACGACGAGATCCTCGACCTCGGTGACGCCACCCGCACCGGCCACGAGGACCCGACCGGCGACGCCGTCCTGCTCTCGGCGCTCAACTCCGCGCGCACCGGCCGGATGGGCGACATCGTGCAGACCATCCAGGCCGAGCAGGACGAGATCATCCGCGCGCCCCACCGAGGGATCCTGGTGGTCGAGGGCGGCCCGGGCACCGGCAAGACGGCGGTCGCCCTGCACCGGGCCGCGTACCTGCTGTACGAGCACCGGGAGTTGCTCGCCAAGCGGGCCGTCCTCATCGTCGGCCCCAACCCCGCCTTCCTCGGCTACATCGGCGAGGTCCTGCCCTCGCTGGGCGAGACCGGCGTCCTGCTGGCCACGGTCGGCGAGCTGTTCCCCGGCGTGAAGGCACGGGCGACGGACCCGCCCGAGGCGGCCGCGGTCAAGGGCCGTGCCGACATGGCGGACGTCCTCGCCGCCGTCGTACGCGACCGTCAGTCGCTGCCCGATCCGGTGATCACGATCGAGCACGACCGCGAGATCCTGATGCTGGACGACGGACTGGTGAACGTCGCCCGCGAGCGAACCCGTGCCGCGGGGCTCCCACACAACGCGGCGCGCGAGCACTTCGAGGGGCACATCCTCAACACGCTCACCGACCTCGTCGCCGAGCGGATCGGCACGGACCCCTACGACGGGACGAACCTCCTCGACCCGAGCGACATCACCCAGATCCGCGACGAACTCGCCGAGAACCCCGAAGTCTGGTCGGCCATCCACCAGTTGTGGCCGAGGGTGACCCCGCAGCGCCTGGTCGCGGACTTCCTGGCTGAACCCGAGGGGTACGTCAGCGCCGAGGACGCCGCTGCCATCCGCCGCCCGGTGACGCGGGCGTGGACCGTGGCGGACGTACCGTTGCTCGACGAGGCGGCGGAGCTGCTCGGCGAGGACGACCGGGTGGCGCGGGCGCGGGCGGAGCGGGAGCGTGAGACGCAGGTCGCTTATGCGCAGGGCGTCCTTGACGTCTCGTACGCCTCCCGCACCTACGAGTTCGAGGACAAGGACGAGGAGGACTCCGAGGTCCTGTCCGCGCACGACATCATCGACGCGGAGCGCTTCGCCGAACGCCATGAGGAGGACGACCACCGCAGCGCCGCCGAGCGCGCGGCGGCCGACCGCACCTGGGCGTTCGGGCACATCATCGTCGACGAGGCGCAGGAACTGTCGCCGATGGCCTGGCGGCTGCTCATGCGGCGCAGCCCGACCCGTTCGATGACCCTGGTCGGGGACCCGGCGCAGACCGCGGAGGCGGCGGGCGTCGGCTCCTGGTCGGGCATCCTGGAGCCGTTCGTCGAGGACCGCTGGGAGCACACCCGTCTCGGCGTCAACTACCGCACGCCGGCCGAGATCATGGAACTCGCGGCGGCCGTCGTGCGGGCCGAGAACCCGGACTTCGAACCGCCGAGTTCGGTGCGGTCCACGGGGGTACGGCCGTGGATCCGCGCCACTGACGATCTGCCGGGTGCGGTGGCCAAGGCGGTGGAGGAGCTGACCCCGGCGGAGGGGCGGCTCGCGGTGATCGCACCGCGGGAGCTGCACCGGACGCTGGCGGCTCGGTTGGAGGGGGTGACGGCGGGGGCGGAGCCTGATCTGACCCGTCGGGTCGTTCTGCTCGATCCGCGTCAGGCGAAGGGTCTGGAGTTCGACTCGGTGCTGGTGGTCGAGCCGGGGCGGTACGGGACGAGTGATCTGTACGTGGCATTGACTCGGGCTACGCAGCGGTTGGGGGTGCTGCATACCGGGGAGTTGCCGGAGGCGCTGGTCGGTAGCTGCGGCTGAGTGGGGGCTGGTGGCCCTGGGGGCTCCGCCCCCAGACCCCCGGCTTATCCCCCCACCACCCGACTCGGTCGGACGAAAGGTGGCCCTCACCCCGGTGGTGGGTGGGCTTGGGCCGGTAGGGCGACTGGGCTACGCCGGCCGCAGCCACACCGTCGACAGCGGCGGCAAGGCCAGGCGGATACTGGCCGCCCGGCCGTGCCACGGCTGCGGCTCCGGCTTGATGACGTCCGGGTTGGTGACGTCGCTGCCGCCGTACTTCGCCGCGTCCGTGTTGAGGGATTCGTGCCAGGCCGGGACCTCGTCCGGAACGCCGAGGCGGTAGTCGTGGCGGACCACCGGCGAGAAGTTGGAGATCGCGAGCAACGGGTTGCCCTCCGCGTCGTACCGCAGAAAGGCGAAGACGTTGTCCTCGGCCGCGTCGCCGACCACCCACTGGAAACCGGAGGGGTCGGTGTCGCGCTGCCACAGCGCCGGGGTGTGCCGGTAGACGATGTTGAGGTCCCGGACCAGGTCCCGCACGCCCCGGTGGTCCGGCTCCGCCCCGTACGCGGGGTCCAGGAGCCACCAGTCCGGGCCGTGCGCCTCGGACCACTCGGCGCCCTGCGCGAACTCCTGGCCCATGAAGAGGAGTTG
>NZ_JBWLKM010000159.1:0-9215 GCF_059026085.1 Streptomyces sp. a15
TCGCATCCTCGCAGGTCAGGACACCTTTTCTGCTACCGGATCGTCAGACCGCACAATTCCGCTGAATGGCCAGGGTTCGTGGCACACTGACATCACCTACATCCCCACCGACGAGGGCTGGCTGTATCTGGCGACCTGGCTGGACCTGGCGACCCGCGAGATCGTCGGCTACTCGATGGCCGACCACCACCGCGCGTCCCTGGTGGTCGACGCACTGACGATGGCCGCCGGCCGCAGCGACCTCCAGCCCGGCTGCATCGTGCACCCCGTTTCCCACTGTTCACCGCGTGACTCCAATCGACGGCCGTGCCTCTGGAGACGCGCCGCGCTTTCTTCCGGATCCAGCCCGCACCAAACTGCACCGGGGCTGCTGAACCACCCCGGTCGCAGTCTTCGCCCGCGCCGCACAACGCCTGTTGGCCCTTGCCGGGGACGCGGCCACATCCACAGCCCGGCCGGGGCGCAGGGGATGAACACCGGGACCCAGGACGCGCTCAACCTCGGCTGGAAGCTCGCTCTCGTCTGTCGGGGCGCCGCGCCGGAGGGATTGCTGGAGACGTACGAGACCGAGCGTGCCCCGGTGGGCCGCGTTGTCCGGTGCTTCACGGACCGCGCCTTCCGTCCGCAGCAACAACCCGGCCGTCCGGCTGGCCCGCACCCAACTCGCCCCCGTCTGCCCCCGTTGGTGCTGCGGACGACGGCACTGCGCGGCCGGGTCTTCCGTGTGGTCTCCGAACTCGGCATCCGCTACCGGCGCAGCCCCGCCTCCGCGGCGGGCTCGCGCCCGCTGCGGCGCGGTCCGCAGGCCGGCGACCGACTGCCCGACCTGCCGCGCGGCCTCCAGGCGCGTTGTGTCGCCCCGGGGTATCAACTGCTGCTCACCGGGCCGCCCTACCTGTGGAGCGACGAACGGATCGCCTCATTCCTGCGGGGCGGTGACGGCCTCGTCGGCGTCCACCGCGTCGGGACCCGGGCCCCTTGGCCTGGCGTCGTACACGCGCTCGTACGCCCCGATGGCTACCTCGGACATGTGGCCCGGGGCACGCAGCTCGCGGGGCTGCGCGGGTACCTCGATCGATGGCTTCCCACCTGATCCGACGCGTCATGACGGCCTCGGGGGACTGGGGGCGGGAGCCGCCTCAGAGGCCGGCGCCATGCAAACCCGTCGTGGGCCTCGTCGCGGGTGCGACGCGTCTGTGTCTCGCCCTCTTGGCCCTGGTCGTCGTGGGGGGTGTGCATGGTGCTGGGCCCAAACCAGTGACGGTCCGGGCCCGACGTCGGACAAGATCCGACGCCCTAGGTGTCGTGCCGAAGCTCGACAGGAGCGGTGCCGGCGAGGGCAGCAACCGGGGGTCGGCCGCTGCCCCGTGACTAGCCTGTCCTGGGCGCCGCCGCTGCCAGATCCGCCGGCGGCGCAGGGGCGGGCAGGAGGTCGTCCGCGTCGGCGCCTTCGAGGTGGATGTCCGGCAAGACCCGCTGCAGCCAGCCCGGCAGCCACCACGCGTGCTTCCCGAGCAGGCTCATCGCGGCGGGAACGAGGACCATCCGCACCAGCGTCACATCGAGGAGGACGGCCACGGAGAGGCCCACGCCGAACAGCTTGGTCGTGGCCTCGTCCATCAGGATGAACGCGCCGAACACACCGATCATGATCAGTGCCGCACTCGTGATCACCCGGGCCGTGGAGCCGACGCCCTCGACGACCGCCGCTTTGGCGTCACCGTGGCGCTGGAACTGCTCACGCACCCGGCTGAGCAGGAACACCTCGTAGTCCATGGACAGTCCGAAGAGAACCGCGAACATGAGCATGGGCGCCAGCGACATGATCGGAACGCTGCCGTCGAGGCCGATGAGACCGGCCCCCCAGCCCCACTGGAAGATCGCGACGAGCACTCCGTACGCGGCAGCGATGCTGAGGACGTTGAGGATCGCGGCCTTCAGCGGAACCAGGACCGACCGGAACACGATCATCAGGATGATGAAGGACAGTCCGATCACGGCGCCGAGGAACCACAGCATGCGCTGCTGGAGCTGCGTCGCGAGGTCCGCACTCAGGGCGGCCCCGCCGGTGACCATCGGCTTCGCGTCGGTTCCGCGCAACGCGTCGGGCAGCAGGTCCTGGCGCAGGCGGTTGACGAGCTCGCCGGTCTTGGCGTTCTGCGGAGAGGTGGTCGGGGTGACGGCGAACGCCGCCAGATCGCGCTTGGGGCTGAGCGCCACAGCGCCCACGGAGGCGATTCCGGGATCGTCTTCCAGGGCTGTGCCCACGCCCTCGACCGCGGACGGGTCGGCGCCGTTCATCTCGATCACCACTTGCAGCGGGCCGTTGACGCCCGGTCCGAAGCCCTCGGCGATGAGGTCGTACGACTTGCGTGTGGTGCTGGTCGGAGCATTGTTGCCCGCGTCGGGGAAGCCGAGATGCATGGAGAAGACCGGCACCGCGAGAACGCCGAGCACAACGAGGGCGACAGCGCCGTAGCGAACGGGCTGTGCGACCACCTTGGCGGACCAGCGGCTGGACTTGGACTGCGGGTTGTACGCCGGCTTCGGCTTCACGAAGGGAATTCGCAGGCTGTTGACCCGTCGGCCTGCGAGCCCGAGCATCGCGGGCAGCAGGGTCAGTGCGGCGAGCAGGGTCACCGTGACCATGATCGCCGAGGCCCAGCCGATCACGGTGAGCATCCGGAGGCCCGCCAGCTGCAGACCGGTGATCGCCACGATGACGGTGACGCCGGCGAACAGCACCGAGAGGCCCGCCGTGGCGTTCGCGCGGCCCACCGCCTCGGGTACGGGCATGCCGCCTGCCAGGTGCTGGCGGTGCCGGGTCAGAATGAACAGCGCATAGTCGATGCCGATCCCGAGGCCGAGCATCATGGCGACGATCATGGCGATCTCGGGGACGGCCATGATCCCGGACATGACGCCGATGGTGCTGAAGCCGATGAGGATGGCCACCAGCGCGGCCACGATCGGCAGGCTCATCGCGACGAGGGAACCGAACGCCACCGCCAGGATCACGACGGCGAACGCGACGCCGAGCATCTCGCTGGGGACCCCGCCGGCCTCCTCACCCTTGGCCTGGCCGAGGCCACCGTCGTACTCGACCTGTACTCCGGCGGCGCGGACGGGCTCAGTGGCTCGTTCCGCGGCGTCGAACTGGGCCGCGGTGACCTTCTCCTCGGTGTCGAAGGCCAGGGTCGTGAAGCCGGTCCGGCGGTCGGGACTCAGCGTCGGGCCCCGTGCGTCGTACGGATCGGACACCGCCACCACGTGCGGTATCCCGGCGAGTTCGGTACGTGCCTCGGCCACCGCGGCCTTGACCTCCGACTGGGTCAGCCCTTCGTCGGAGTGGAAGATGATGTTGGCGGTGGAGATGCTCTCCTGCGGGAACTTGTCCTCGAGCGCCTCGGCCGCCTTCTGTGACTCGATGCCGGGCACTTTGAAGGTGTCGTCGGCGCTGCCGCCGAAGGACTGGTTGAGCAGGAAGGCTGCGGCCGCGATCGCGACCCACGTCATGATGACGCGCCATGGGTGCCGGCCGGCGAAGTGTCCGATCCGGTAGAGCAGTTGGGACATGGGGTACCTCTCAGGTTTCGTTGACGAGTGTCTGGGTGGGGCGTTCGGGCGGCTCGTGGGCACCGGGAGGTGCCTTGGCGGTCCAGAAGCGCCGGTGCGCGAGGACGAGGCAGACGGCCACCGCGCACCAGATGCCGAGGTACAGCCAGGTCTCCCGGGTCGCGTCCGCGCCGGACGGCCAGAGGTCCTCGGTGTTGATGGTGCCTTCGGTGGCATGGGCCAGCAGGGTCAACAGGGCGCTGCCGCCGGCCTGGTTGAACAGCCAGCCGTACCAGAAGGTGAGTGCCACGGTGGTCAGCGCCTCGTGCGGCCTGACACCGAAGGACGAGATGAAGAACAGCGGTAGGTGCCAGCCGGTGATCAGGACCGCGAGGATCGCGGTGGCCGCCAGCGGGCTGCGGCGCTTCTGGAGGCCCGGCTGGGCGAAGCCGCGGAAGCTGGACTCTTCGTTGAGCGGGCCGTTGAAGGGGTCGACCATGTTCATTCCGATGGCGAGCGCGATGCCGTACCAGGGGGTGAAGTCACCGGTCGAGGGCGTGGGCGCACCGAACGCCATGTTCGCGCCCATGGCGGCGAAATGGACCGCCAGCGGTACGGCGATCGCCGCCACGTACCAGATCCAGCGCACCCGCCAGCGGATCAGCCGGGAGCCCAACTCGCGCAGCCCCGCGGTGCCCTGGGAGACGGACACCACGATCAGGGCGGCGATGAGGGCGCCGGGTGCGAAGAAGCTGCCGAACGGTACGGCGGACCAGCTCAGGGCGTAGGCCAGCACGAAGAACGCGCCCAGTGGATGGGCCTGGACCCATGTGGCGGGTCGGGACATGAGCTTCCTCCTCGGGGCGCGGAGTCGCGGTGGGCCGGGATCCTGGGGATGGGGTACGTCGGGGGTGCCCCGGCGGGGCTCTTCCGGTTCCTCTTGGATGACCCGGGTCTTCATCACGGCTCCTTGGGTGCGTTTCGGGACTGCCCTTCACGCTGGCAGTCCGCGGTACGGCGGGTAAGGCGGGCCACTGGCAGGTGCGGGGGGCGGGTTTCTGGTGTGCCGCACGGGTGCTGACACTCCCCTCGGGCACCGGGAAGGGAGTTCGGCGTCCGCGCTGGCGCGGGTGCCGTGCCGGGAGTAGCGTGCGAGCGACGCCTCCCTTCATCTCCGGCCGTACGCACGCCAGTTGTGGACGGTCGCGCCCCGGTCACGCCCGACGGCAATGATCGGGAAGGGGGAAGTGATGCCCGTGCTCTCGGCACGTCGCTCTGTTCGCGCGCGGAGGCCGGTGCTGCTCGGCGGCCTGGCGGGCCTGGTGCTGGCCGCGACCGCAGGCGGCTGCCTGACGCTCGCCGCGGCGAGCGGTGTTCCGGCGGTACACGCCGCGCTGCTTGTGTGGATCTCGGTGTGCTACTCCGCGGCCGGTCTCGTCGCGTGGTGGCACCGGCCGGCCAACCGCTTCGGCCCGCTGATGTTCCTCGCGGGAGTCGTCAGCTTCGCCTCGGCCCTGTCGTGGTCGGGCACCGCCGCCGTAGGGACCGTCGGGCAGCTGGTCGACCTGCTGCCGCTCGTACTGTTCCTGCACCTGTTCCTGGCCTTCCCGGCCGGCCGACTGACGGGCCGGCTGGAGCGGCTGCTCGTCGGCCTGGGCTACGTCGCCGCGGTCGTTGGGCAGCCGCTGGCGATGATGCTGGGTGGGTTCGGCCCGGATCATCCGCTACGGCTGGTCGACGCGCCGGAGGCGGGCAGGACGCTGTTCCACGGTGAGCTCATCGCGATCAGCGCGGTCTCCCTCGCGGGTGTCGTGCTGCTCGTGGCCCGCCGTCGGGCCGGCGGGCGGCCGTTGCGCAGGTCCCTCGGGCTGCTGATCGACTCCTTTGCTCTCGGGCTGGTGATGATCGCCGTCCTGCTGGTGGTGGGCGTGTTCGGCGGACCTCCGTTCCCGGTGGTCCAGCGGGTGAGCCTCGCGGTGATCAGCCTCGCCCCGGTCGCCTTCCTCGCCGGACTGCTGGGCGCCCGGCTGGCCCGCACCGCCGTCGCGGGCCTCGTGGTGGAGCTGCGGGCCGAACCCGCCGATCTGCGGGCCCCGTTGGCCCGGGCGTTGGGGGATCCGTCGCTCGTGCTCATGTACTGGCTGCCGCAGTTCGCCAGCTGGACGGACCAGCACGGCAAGCCGCTCGAACCGCCCGCCGATCCGTCCCGGACGACCACCCTCATCGAGCGCGACGGCACCCCGGTGGCGGCTCTCGTCCACGACGCCGCACTCAACGAAGAACGCGAACTCCTCGACGCGGTCAGCGCCGCCGCGGCCATCGCGCTGGAGAACGGTCGGCTCCAGGTTGAACTGCGGGCCCACGTCGACGAGTTGCGCGGCTCACGGGTCCGGGTCATCGAGGCGGGCCAGAAGGAGCGCCAGCGGCTGGAGCGCGATCTTCACGACGGCGCTCAACAGCGGCTCATCGCGCTCTCCCTCGACCTGGCCATGCTGGAGGCACGACTCGACGAAGACCCCGCTGCCCGAACCCTCCTGACCCAGGCCAGGGGGGAGATCGCCACGTCCCTGGCGGAGCTGCGCGACGTGGCGCGCGGGCTGCACCCGGCCGTCCTCAGCGCGCACGGGCTCGCCGTCGCCCTCGAATCACTGGCCGCACGGGCGCCCGTACCCGTCCGGTTGGCGGTAGGGCTCGACGGCAGACTCGCCGAAGCCGTCGAGGTCGCGGCGTACTACGTGGTCTGCGAGAGCCTGGCCAACATCGGCAAGCACGCCCGGGCCACCGAGGCGACGGTGAGCGTCGCCCAGGCCGACGGTCAGGTCGTGATCGAGGTCATCGACAACGGGCGCGGCGGCGCCGACACCGAACGCGGCAGTGGCCTGCGTGGTCTGGCCGACCGGGTCGAGGCGCTCGACGGCCGGCTGCGGGTGTGGACGTCGAGCGGCAGCGGCACCCGGGTGAAGGCGGAACTGCCATGCGGGTAGCCATCGCCGAGGACAGCGTCCTGCTCCGGGAGGGACTCGCCCGGCTGCTCGGCGAGGCCGGCTTCGAGGTGCTGGGGCGCTGCCGGGACGCCGAGGAACTGCTCACCCTGTTGCGCGCCGGGCTGCCCGACGTGGTCATCGTCGACATCCGCTTGCCGCCCACCCACAGCGACGAGGGCATACGCGCCGCGGTGGAGATCCGCGCGGCCCACCCCGAGGTCGGGGTGCTGGTGCTGTCCCAGTACGTCGAACTCGGCCTGGCCATGAAGCTGCTGGCCGACTCGGCGGAGGGTGTCGGCTATCTGCTCAAGGACCGCATCAGTGACGTGCCCGATTTCCTGGCCGCCGTCCGCAGGGTCGCCGCCGGCGGCTCCGTCGTCGATCCGACCATCGTCTCCACCCTCCTGTCGCGGCGGCGCAGCGACGATCCGCTCGACCGGCTGACGCCGCGGGAGCGCGAGGTGCTCGAACTGATGGCCGCCGGCAACTCCAACCAGGGCATCGCCGACCGGCTGGTGATCACGCTGCGCGCGGTGGAGAAGTACGTCTCCAGCATCTTCGGCAAGCTGGGCCTCCCTGCCACGGGCAGCGAGTCGCGGCGTGTGCTGGCCGTGCTCCGGTTTCGCGAGCACAAACACGCCGAGGTGATCGCGAGCATGCCCGGCATCGGACCCCTGCTCGGCGCCGAGTTCCTCGCCGCCACCGGCGGCGACATGACGGCTTTCGACAGCCCGGACCGCCTCGCCGGGTTCGCCGGCGTCGCCCCCGCTCCCCGCGACTCAGGCAAGATCAGCGGCACCTGCACCGGCCCAGACGTTACAGTCGGCGACTCCAGCGCGTCTTCTACACCTCCGCGCTGATCAGCATCCGCTGCTGCGAGGAATCCCGCCGCTTCTACGACCGCAAACGTGCTGAGGGCAAACGGCACGCCCAGGCCCTCCTCGCCCTCGCCCGCCGCCGGGTCAACGTCCTGTGGGCCCTGTTGCGCGACGGACGGTGCTACGAACCCATACCCCCCGTCACGAACGCCGCTTGACAAAAAAATTAGGAATCGTAGGCGATCAGTGAGCGTAGGACGGTTTGTCCGGTGGCGTCGTTGTGCCAGATCTCGGCGGTCAGCGCGAGGATGCGTTATATGACGCGGGCTATGACACCTCCGGGTGTGCGCCCTCGGTGCCGTTCGAGGTCAAGCTGTCCCTTGAAGGTCTCGTTGATCGATTCGATGACCTGTCGCAGCGGCTTGAACAGGGCTGCGCCAGGCCGTTCCCGTTCACCTTTACGGGCAGGCCGCAGCAACTGGACTCCATGCTCGGACAGTTCGCGTTCGAAATTACGGCCGAAGTAGTTCCTGTCGCCGATGAGAGTCCGTCGGGGGCGCTCTCGCAGAAGCTCGCATTCGGCTGCCAGGAGGTCAAGGAGGCTCTCGCGTTCGTCGGCCTTGGCCCCGGTCAGGGCAAAGGCGATGGGCAGGCCCTGAAGGGTGCAGACCAGGTGCAGGCGCAGGCCCCAGAAGAAGCGGCTGTGGCTGGCGCAGTAGCCGTATTCGGCCCGACCTGCCAGGTCGGAGCATTTGACGGTCTCGCGGGAGCAGCGGCATTCCACCGGGGTGGAGTCCACGACCCATACGTCGTCGCTCCACACCGAGGTGGTGGTGGCCAGGATCCGGTTGACGCTTCGCATCAGCCGGCGGCCTTGCGCAGCCGCTTGTTGTAGCCGGGCTGCTGGGGCAGGTAGGGGAAGAGGTGGCGCAGGTGGGCACGGGCATGGCGGAGCCATTTGGCCTCGGAAGTATGGCCTGCATCGTGGCGAGGGTGACCAGTCCGGCATCGCTCAGGCGGGGCGTAATGCCGACCGGCGGACGCCACGGCGCCAGGTCGGGATGCTCCTTCAGCATGTCGTCGGTCGTCGCATAGAGTGCTGTCGCGAGGGTGTCCACGTCGTTCGTCACAAAACGATCTTGGACACCCTCGTCCTCGTCTCCACAGGCACCCCTTGGACCACACCACCAGGAGGAACCAGTGTCATACCCGCAACTGCTCACCCCCGAGGAGAAGCTCGCCGACGCGAAGAAGCTGTTGAGCCTCCCGCGTATCGTCGTGATCTGCGGCTCCACCCGCTTCATGACCGAGATGAACGAGGCCGATCTGCGGGAGACCAAAGCCGGAAAGATTGTCGTCAAACCGGGCTGTGACATGAAGGCGCCGCACGAATTTTGGTCCGATCCTGTCGAGGCCGAGGCGCTGAAGGTTCGACTCGGCGATCTGCACCGGGCGAAGATCCGCCTCGCTGATGAGGTGCTCGTAGTCGGCAACTACATCGGAGACAGCACCCGAGCCGAAATCGCCTACGCCCGGTCGCTGGGCAAGCCCGTGCGGTTCACGCACCCCGAAGTCGACCCTGACGCCTGACCGCCCGACTGCCACCTCGACAACCAGGGCCGGCAGCCCGCCGCCTGACCGTCTCGCGGTGGCTTCGGCCGCCGCCCGCCCCACACCCTCCGCAGGCATCCCTTGGAATTGATCATCTAGGGCCGACGCGCCCAGCGAGGCCAGCAGCGGGCCAGTGATCGAGCGGGCACCCTCGTACACGAAGTCCGCGAGCGTACTTCCCAGCGGGTCTCCGTAGGCGGCGGGGTCCGTGGAGCCAGGCGATGGCGGACTCGGCGACCCACCGCAC
>NZ_JBWLKM010000160.1:0-2823 GCF_059026085.1 Streptomyces sp. a15
GGGGGACTTGAACCCCCACGCCCGATAAAGGGCACTAGCACCTCAAGCTAGCGCGTCTGCCATTCCGCCACCCGGACAAGGTGTCTGTCGTGCGGGGTTTCCCTCGCGGCGACGGAGAAAACATTACCAGGCTTTCGAGTGCCCCCTGGTCACCCCCCGTCGCACCCCGGAGCGCCCCCCGGCCGGGCGTGAACGACGTGTGACGGGGCGGGACCGGCCTTGGGGGTGAGCGGTAGGAGAGGGAGGATGAGGGGGACCACCAGCAGCGACGGCCCGGGAGGAAGCAGCGTGAGCGAGACGGACACGGCCAGGAGCGTCACCGGCGAGGACGAGGTCGTGGACCTCTGCCGCGAGCTGATCCAGATCGACACCAGCAACTACGGCGACCACTCGGGCCCCGGGGAGCGCAAGGCGGCCGAGTACGTCGCCGAGAAGCTCGCCGAGGTGGGGCTCGAACCGCGGATCTTCGAGTCGCACCCGGGCCGCGCGTCCACCGTGGCCCGCATCGAGGGCACGGACCCGACCCGGCCCGCGCTGCTCATCCATGGCCACACCGACGTCGTACCGGCCAACGCGAGCGACTGGACCCACCACCCCTTCTCCGGCGAGGTCGCGGACGGGTGCGTGTGGGGCCGTGGCGCCGTCGACATGAAGGACATGGACGCGATGACCCTCGCGGTCGTCCGGGACCGGCTGCGCAGCGGGCGCAAGCCGCCCCGGGACATCGTCCTGGCGTTCCTCGCGGACGAGGAGGCGGGCGGCACGTACGGCGCCAAGCACCTCGTCAAGAACCACCCCGATCTCTTCGAGGGCGTCACCGAGGCGATCAGCGAGGTGGGCGGGTTCTCGTTCACGGTGAGCGAGGAGCGGCGGCTCTATCTGATCCAGACGGCCGAGAAGGGCATGCACTGGATGAAGCTGACCGTCGCCGGCACCGCCGGTCACGGGTCGATGATCCACCGGGACAACGCCATCACCGAGCTGTCGGAGGCCGTCGCGCGGCTCGGCCGGCACACCTTCCCGGTGCGGGTCACCAAGACCACCCGGGCCTTCCTCGACGAACTCGGCGACGCGCTGGGCCTCGAGCTCGACCCGGAGGACATGGAGTCGACCCTCGTCCGGCTCGGCGGCATCGCCAAGCTCATCGGCGCCACCCTGAGCAACACGGCCAACCCCACCCAGCTGGGCGCCGGCTACAAGGTCAACGTCATCCCGGGCGAGGCCACCGCGCACGTCGACGGGCGGTTCCTGCCGGGGCACGAGGAGGAGTTCCTCGCCGACCTCGACCGGATCCTCGGGCCGAACGTGCGGCGCGAGGACGTGCACGCCGACAAGGCCGTCGAGACCACCTTCGACGGGGCGCTGGTGGCGGCCATGCAGTCCGCGCTGGTCGCCGAGGACCCGGCCGCCAAGGCGATCCCCTACATGCTCTCCGGCGGGACCGACGCCAAGTCCTTCGACGACCTCGGCATCCGGGGCTTCGGCTTCGCCCCGCTCAAGCTGCCGCCGGAGCTGGACTTCGCCGGGATGTTCCACGGTGTCGACGAGCGGGTGCCGGTGGACGGGCTGCAGTTCGGCGTACGGGTGCTCGACCGGTTCATCGATGCGTCCTGAATTGCCTCAGTGAAACGAAACTTCAGTATTCGCTCGAACGTACGGAACCTGCTGGGAAGAGTGAATGCGACGATAAGCTCGTAGCTCCATTACTCCCTCCTCGTTACTGGTGATGCGATCAGCTGCTTGCGATCGCATTGCCAACAAGGAGAAAATAATGATCAAGAAGATCGTCGCTGCTGCCGCTGCCACTGGTGGTCTCGTTCTCGCGGGCGCGGGCATGGCCGTCGCCGACTCGGGCGCCCAGGGTGCGGCCATGCACTCCCCGGGTGTCCTTTCCGGCAACGTCGTCCAGGTTCCCGTTCACATCCCGGTGAACGCCTGCGGCAACACGGTCTCCGTGATCGGGCTGCTGAACCCCGCCTTCGGCAACACCTGCATCAACAAGTGACGTTGTGCCTCGCCCCGTGAGGGGCTGAGCCCGTCGGCCCCCGAGCGCGCGCCATGCGCTCCGGGGTCGACCGGCCTTTTCGGAACGATTCTTTTCGAACGGCGAGAACCCGAACGTCGGAACTCGAATACCGGAACTCGAATGCCGGAACCCGGACTTCGAAAACTTGAGCATCGGGAACTCGACCGTCGAGAATGCGAACTTCGGGAATTCGGGACAAGGTCGAAGGCAGGGATTCAGCAATGCGACAGGTCACCCGCAAAGGCCTGATGACCGTGGCCGCCGCCACCGGCGTGATCGCCGCCACCGGTGGTGCGGCGCACGCGGACTCGGGCGCGAGCGGATCGAGCACGAACTCGCCCGGCGTGCTGTCGGGCAACTCGGTGCAGGCTCCGGTGAACGCGCCGGTGAACGTCTGCGGCAACACGGTCAACGTCGTCGGGCTCCTCAACCCGGCGATGGGCAACAAGTGCGTCAACACCGGTGCCAAGAGCGGTGGTGGCAGCGGCTCCTCCGGCGGATACGGCGACTCCGGCTCCGGGGGCTCGGAGGCGGGCGGGCACACCGGCGGCTCGCCGGGCGTCGGCTCCGGCAACCACGTCGAGGCGCCGATCGACGCACCGGTGAACGTCTGCGGCAACAGCGTCGACGTCATCGGGATCGGCAACTCCACCACGGCCAACGACTGTGCGAACGAGGGCGGTTCCGGCGGAACCGAGCCTGAGGAGGGCGGTCAGGAGACGCCGCCCGGCAGCCCTGAGCAGCCGGGCAACCCCGGCAACCCGGTGGAGCCGGGCCGCCCCGGCGCCCCGAACACG
>NZ_JBWLKM010000160.1:2923-8866 GCF_059026085.1 Streptomyces sp. a15
GCCCTGAGCAGCCGGGCAACCCCGGCAACCCGGTGGAGCCGGGCCGCCCCGGCGCCCCGAACACGCCGCCGCCCGGCCCGGGAGTCGAGACGCCGGTCGGCTCGCACCCCAACCAGCCGGGTGCCCAGTCGGTCACCCAGCCGCGAGCGGCCGCACAGCTCGCGCACACCGGCAGCGACCTGCCGATGGGTCTCGCGCTCCCCGTGGGCGCGGGGGCGCTGCTGGCGGGAGCGATGCTCTACCGCAAGGCACGCGCCTCGGCGTAAACCGGGGCAAGTGAGTCACTTCACCGCGAATCTCCCCCGCGGTGCGCGCTACGGAGCGGGCCCTGCCTCGGTGGGGCCCGCTCCGTTTCCGTCGCCTCAGATCACCACGTGGCGCGGACCTGGCGGATGATCCGCCGGCGCAGCCGCACCCTGCGGCTGCCGTCGCGCAGCAGGCTCAGGCGGTCCAACTCCCAGTGTCCGTACTCGGCATGGTCCGTCAGCAGGCGTGTGGCGTCCTTGCGGGAAACCCCGCGCGGTACGTACACGTCGACAAATTCGTATTCCGGCATCGCATCTATTGTGCGGTCTGGGGCCCGGTACGGATAGCGTCTGCACTATGTCTGATGCTGCGCAGCCCACCGCTGCCGAGGTACGCGCCGCCGCCGAGGCGGTCAAGACCGCGCTCGACCGCCACCTGGCCGCGGTCGAACGCCGGTCCGGGGAGGACGACCCGGCCGTATACGAGGCGTTCAACGAGCTGGCCGCGGCCGCGGAGGCGTACGACGAGCTCCTTTACGACCGCTATGACGAGGTCACGCCCTTCGAGATCCCCGGCGCGGAAGACTCACTGCCCCCGTACGTCGGCCCCGAGGAGCCGAACGCCCTCAGCGTGCTGATCCGCCGCGACTACGCCGTGGTGGAGCCCCAGCGGCTGCTGGCGCAGGCCCAGCGGGTCGAGGCGGCGGACTACGACGAGAGCGGGGAGGCCTCGAGCACGGTGCACGGGGCGCTCGGCATCCTGTTCGGCGAGTTCGAGGCGGACGAGATCGCCTCCCGGCACAAGGAGTTCGGCCTGGAGGAGGGCGACTCCACGCTCTGGGTGACGGCGGCGGACGAGACTGCGGAGCCCGGGGAGTGGCTGGAGGCACCGTTCGAGCAGATCGATCCGCAGCGGGTCGTGTGCCGCTTCGACGTCAGCGCGGTCTTCGACGAGGACGTGGACGACATCGACGACGAGGACGACGAGGACGACGCTGACGACGCGGACGTACGGGAGATCGACGACGCGGCCGGGGAACTCGCGGACGACCTCGACGCGGACGTGGACGACGCGGAGGACGAGGACCTGGAGCGGCTGGACGCGGATCGGTGAGCTGACCCGCACCGCGCACCGGCTGTGACCGCGGCGGTGGTCCCGGAGAGCCTGCATGCCTCCGGGACCGCCGCCGTCCTCGTGTGGGGAGCCGCCCGGTCAGCCGGCCGTCGGGATCTGCGGAGCGAGCAGCGCGGGCAGGCGGGTCGTGCGCGGCTTCGCCGGGATCTCGGCCACGGCACGGGGGAGTGCCTGGTCCACGCCGTGGACCACGGACAGATGGCGGTCCGCCCGCCCGAACGCCGTGTACACCCAGGGCCGGCTCAGCGCCTGCACGGCGTCGCCGGGCAGGACCACGACCACCGCGGGCCACCGCGAGCCCACCGCCTGGTGCGCGGTCAGCGCCCACCCGTGCCGCACGGACTGCTCCACCCGCTCCTGCGGTACGACGACGGCCTCGCCGGCGCACGACAGGTGCAGCCCGTCGGTGTCGGCCTTGACCACGCGGCCCGGCAGCGTACGGCCCGGCGCGGGGGAGTAGGCGATCCGGTCGCCGGGGTCGAAGCCGCCGAAACGGCCGGGGCCGGGGTTGAGCCGCTCCTTGAGGACCACGTTCAGCGCCCGGGTGCCGACCGCGCCGCCGTGACCCGGTGTGATCACCTGCGTCTCCTCGGCGGGCACCCCGATCGCCCGGGGCACCGAGTCCGCGACGAGCTGCACGGTCCGGTGCACGGCCTCGCCCGCGTCCCGCACCGGGACGATCACGACCTCCTTGCCGGGGGCCTCGACCTGGTTGAGCTCGCCGATGCCGACGCCGGAGACCAGCTCGCCCAGCGGACCCGGGTCCGGGCGCCGGGAGGCGATCTGCGGGCAGATCCGCGCGGCCAGCAGATCCGCGAACACCCGCCCGGGACCCACGGACCACAGCACCGCCGGGTCCCCGGCCAGCACCAGCCGGGCGCCGTCCGCCAACGACTCGGTGAGGAGTGCCGCCGTCTCGACGTCCAGCTGCGGCGCGTCGAGCACCACGAGCAGGTCGAGATCCAGCGCCCCGTCGGCGTCCCGGCCGGGCCCCTCGGCACCGGACAGCAGCCCGGCGACGGTGGCGACAGCGGGCTCATCGGCTTCCGGTACGGCGGCACGGGCGACCTGCGCCGCGAAGCGGTCGCGGCCGACCGGGCCGTGCGCGGCGGCCCAGGCACGCAGCCCGAGCCCACGGGCCGCGCCCAGCAGCAGGGCCGGCTCGGCCATGGAGGCCTCCCCACCCGTGTGCAGGACCAGACCGTGGCCCGCGACCGCCCGGATCAGCTCGGCGGCGGAGCCCCCGGCCGCGGCGGCGGCCTGCTCCCAGTCCGCGGCCGAACCGTCCTCCTTCGGCACCGAGTTGATCAGCCGGGCCAGGCCGTCGGCGAGGCTCTCCTCCGCGAGGGCGTACCGCTCCAGACCGACGAGGACACGCACCGGGCGCTCCTCGACCTCCTCGTCCCCCTCCGCCTCCTGGTCCCGCTCCCGCTGGGCCGGCTCCCCGGGCTCGTCCAGGGCGTCCTGGAAGACCAGGGCGTCGCCCTCGGCGATCGTGTCCTGCACGGCCGCATCCGGATCCGGCACGGCCCGCTGGGCCAGCGCGGCGGTGAGCGCCGGCATCTCCAGGGCGGTGTGCCCGGCGAGGGCGGCCTGCTCCAGCAGCCAGACGGTCACCGCACGGCCGCGCCGCTCGTCGTCCGGAGCGCACTCCGCGCCGAGCAGTGCCCGCGCGAACCCGTCGGCCTGCTCGGGCCGCACGCCCGCGACCCGCAGCAACTGCCAGGGGTCCGCCCGCAACTGCTCGTCGGCACCCTCCCCGAGGGCCGCGGCGACCTGCGGCGCGAGCGCGTCAGGTGCACCGCCCTCGGTCAGCACCCGGGTGACGGACTCGACGTTCTCCGGCGCGGGGGCCGCGGCCGCGACCGCCGGGCCGGCCGACACCGGCTGCTGCCTCGGCTGCGGTGCGGTGCGGCGCGGTGCGGGTTCGGGCTCGCTGAAGACGGCGGCCACCGGCTTCTCACCGCTCTCCACCGCCCGTACGGCCGCCAGGAGGTCCGCGGCCTTCCCGCTGAGCTTGGTCCCGGCGGGAATGGGCTGCCCCTGCTTCTCGGCCTTCCGCCTCTCGATCCGCTCCCGCTCCAGCCGCTGGGCGGCCAGCTCGGCCTCGGCCTCGGACAGCTTCTTCGCCTCTTCGGCGTCGCCCTCGCCGGTCGCGGCGTCCGGGGCGGTGGTCGCGTCCTCGGGGACAGCTGCCTCGGGGGCGGTGCCCTCCGCCGCCGCGCCCGGCGTCCTGGGCTCGGCGACCTCTGCGGCCTCTGCGTCCTCAGCGGGCTCCGGCTCCGTACTCACAGCGTGCTCCAGTCGTGATCGGGATAGCGGTGCACGGGCGCCGACACATCGTCGAGCGCCCGGCAGATCTCGTCAGGAAGACTAAGGGCCTCCACTGACAATGCCGCCGTGAGCTGCTGCGCGTTGCGCGCGCCGACGATCGGCGCGGCCACGCCCGGCCGGTCGCGCACCCACGCCAGGGCCACCTGTATCGGGGTCACCGCGAGCCCGTCCGCGGCCGTCGTCACGGCGTCCACGATGCGGCTCGCCGTGTCGTCGAGGTACGGCGCGACGAACGGCGCCAGATGCTCCGAGGCGCCCCGCGAGTCGGCCGGCGTGGAGTGCCGGTACTTGCCGGTGAGCACGCCCCGGCCGAGCGGCGACGAGGGCAGCATGCCGATGCCCAGGTCCAGGGCGGCCGGCAGCACCTCGCGCTCGACGCCGCGCTGGAGCAGCGAGTACTCCAGCTGCGTGCTCGCCAGCCGGGTCCGCGTGCCCGGCGCGGAGATCTGCCAGGTCGCGGCCTTGGCGAGCTGCCAGCCACAGAAGTTGGAGACCCCGGCATACCTGGCCCGTCCGCTGCTGACCGCCAGGTCGAGCGCCTGGAGGGTCTCCTCCAGCGGGGTGTCCGGGTCGAAGGCGTGGATGTGCCACACGTCGACGTAGTCCGTGCCGAGCCGGGCCAGCGAGGCGTCCAGCGCGGAGAGCAGATGTCCGCGCGAACCGTCGAACCGGCGGTCGGGATCCGGCACGCTGCCGGCCTTCGTCGAGATGACCAGGTCCCGGCGCGGCACGAGGCCTTCTATGAGACGTCCGAGCAGATACTCCGCCTCCCCGTCGCCGTACACGTCCGCCGTGTCGACGAGGCTCCCACCCGCTTCCCAGAACGTCTTCAAGAGGTCCGCGGCGTCGTGCTCGTCGGTGTCCCGGCCCCAAGTGAGAGTGCCGAGCCCGATCCGGGACACACGCAGGCCGGTGCGGCCGAGATGCCTCTGCTCCATGAACGCCGAGATTACTGGCCAGAACCTGTCGCGTGGGGGCCTGTGGATAACCAGTTTCCGCCGAGGACACCGGCCGGTCGGGACGCACCCCCACTCACCCGCCCCCGCCCGCACGCTAAGGTCTCCCGGCAAGGGACGTTACTGATCGGTAAGGGGATTCGGCATGCAGCTCGGGATCAACCTCGGCTACTGGGGTGCCGGCATGGACGCGGACAATCTGGCCGTCGCCCAGGAGGCCGACCGCCTCGGATACGCCGTCTGCTGGGCCGCCGAGGCCTACGGCTCGGACGCGGCCACCGTACTCAGCTGGGTCGCCGCGAAGACCGAGCGCATCGACGTGGGCTCGGCCATCTTCCAGATCCCGGCCCGCCAGCCGGCGATGACCGCGATGACCGCCGCCACCCTCGACTCGCTCTCCGGCGGCCGCTTCCGCCTCGGCCTCGGTGTCTCGGGCCCGCAGGTCTCCGAGGGCTGGTACGGCGTCAAGTTCGACAAGCCGCTGTCCCGCACCCGCGAGTACGTCGAGATCGTACGGAAGGCGATGACCCGCGAGCGGCTGTCGTTCGAGGGCGAGCACTGGACGCTGCCCCTGCCCGGCGGCCCCGGCAAGCCCCTCAAGCTCACCGTGCACCCGGAGCGCGAGCACATCCCGCTGTACATCGCCGCCATCGGCCCGAAGAACCTCGAACAGACCGGCGAGATCGCGGACGGCGCGCTGCTGATCTTCCCCTCGGCCGACCACCTCGAGGACACGGCGATCAAGTACCTGCGCGCGGGACGCGAGAAGGCCGGCAAGACCCTCGACGGCTTCGACGTCTGCCCGACCGTGCCCCTCGCCGTCGGCGAGGACAAGGACGTGACCACCCTCGCCGACACCTTCCGCCCGTACACCGCGCTGTACGTCGGCGGCATGGGCAGCAGCAAGCAGAACTTCTACAACCAGCTCGCCCGGCGCATGGGTTACGAGCAGGAGGCCGCCGAGATCCAGGACAAGTACCTGTCCGGCGACAAGAAGGGCGCGGCCGCCGCGATTCCACACGACTTGATCGACCGGACGACACTGCTGGGCTCGGTCGACCGCATCGCGGACCGGATGCAGGCGTACGCCGCGGTCGGAGTCACCACGCTCACCCTCGCCCCCGCGGGCTTCACCCTCGACGAGCGGATCGCGTCCCTGCGCGCGGGCACCGAGGCCCTGGAGCGAGCCGGCCTCGCCTAGTGTCTCGTGATTCTGTTTGTGGAACCTGAGGCGTCCGTGACCGTTGAGTCAGGTATGAATCTCTCCTCTGAA
>NZ_JBWLKM010000161.1:0-8312 GCF_059026085.1 Streptomyces sp. a15
CCCCCGGACGAAGTCTGGGGGAGCGCCCAAGACCGTTCGGGGCGTGCGGCTGAGCGGACTCACTCCTGCTCAGTCCAGAGGAACGGTAACGCCGGTAGAACACCTCGTTCTTGGCCTCGACCCGTGGGTACGTACGCCGGTAGACCTCCGCGGCCGACGGGTCGATGCCGGGCAGCCCTCCAGCGACGTAGCAGGCGCTCAGTCCCTCGGGAGCCTGGGACAGGTAGGTCAGGGTGAGGAAGCCGCCGTACGACTGTCCGAGCACGGACCAGCGTCTGCCGCCGAAGACGGTCTTCCGCAGGTGCTCGTGGTCCGCCACGATCGAGTCGGCCCGGAAGCACGCGAGGAAGTCCGCGCCCTCCCGGGCGGTCGCGAAGGCGCTCATCCGACGCCCGTCGATCCGGGTGCTGCGGCCCGTGCCGCGCTGGTCGACCAGGATCACCCGGTACGTCTTCAGCGCCTGCCCGAGCCACCCGCTCCGGTCGAGCGGGCGAGGGCCCTTTCCGCCCGGACCGCCCTGGAGGTAGACCAGGCAGGGGAGGTCCTCGTCCCTGCGCGCGGGAGCAGTGAGGTCACGGGCGAAGAGCTGGATCGTGCCCCGTGCGGGGTCGGACCAGTCGAGCGGAACGTCCACGAGGTGCTCGCGCACGTGCATGCCGGGAATCGTGTAGGCGACGGTACGGGTCATGCGGTGGCGGCCCTTCTTCGGCGGTCCCACTCGGGGTTGATGCGGGGGATCGCGGCCAGCAGCGTCCGGGTGTACGGGTCACCAGGGTCGTCGAAGACCTGGGCGCACGGCCCCTGTTCGACGATCTTCCCCTTGTTCATGACCGCCACTCGGTGCGCGATCCGCCGGACCACGGCCAGGTCGTGGGCGATGAAGACGTAGCTGAATCCACTCTCCCGCTGGAGGCGCAGCAGCAGTTCGACGACCTGTGCCTGGACGGACACGTCCAGGGCGGAGACCGCCTCGTCGCAGATCACCAGTTTCGGATTGACGGCCAGCGCCCGGGCGATGCCGATCCGCTGGGCCTGGCCGCCGGAGAACTGCGCGGGATAGCGCTGGGAGTGGCCGGGGTCGAGGCCGACCCGCTCCATCAGCTCCCTGGTGTACGTCCGCCGGCCTCCCGGGGGTGCGATGCCCTGGTAGTCGAGCGGTGCCATCAGGATGCGCTCGACGGTGTGCCGGGGGTTGAGCGAGGAGAACGGGTCCTGGAAGACGACCTGTACGTCGGCGCGGTAGCGGGCGAGCCGCGCGCCCGTGGCGTGGGTGATGTCCTCGCCCTCGAACTCCAGGGTGCCCGCGCTCGGTTCCATCAGCTTGGCGACGATCCGCGCGCTGGTGGACTTGCCGCTGCCGGACTCCCCGACCACGGCGAAGGTCTCGCCCCGCCGTAGGTCGAAACTGACGCCGTCCACGGCGGTGAACTCGCTTTTGCGGCCGTACACCCCGCGGACGGTGAACCGCTTGGTCAGGTCGCGGGCGCTGAGCAGTACGTCGCTCACGCGATCACCTCGTCGGTGGGAAGGTCGTCGGCGGGAAGGTCGTCGGTGACACGCGGGATGCTGTCCAACAGCTTGCGTGTGTAGGCGTGTCGAGGCGCCGAGAAGATCTGCTCCGCGGTGCCGTACTCGACCTGCTCGCCCTGGCACATCACGAGCACCCGGGTCGCGATGGAGCTGATCACGGCGAGGTCATGGGTGATGAAGACCATCCCGGTGCGGGTCCCCCGCTGCAACTCGGCGAGCAGGCGCAGGATCTGGGCCTGGACGGTGACGTCCAGGGCCGTGGTCGGCTCGTCTGCGATGAGCAGCGCGGGCGAACAGACCAGCGCCATCGCGATCATGACGCGTTGCCGCTGCCCGCCGGAGAACTGGTGGGGGTAGTGGCCGGCCCGCCGCTCCGGTTCCGGGATGCCGACCCGGGCGAGCGCCTCGACGGCGACCTTCCTGGCCTCCTTCCGCGAAGCGCCCCGGTGCGCCCGGTACATCTCCTCGATCTGCAGGCCGACCGTGTAGTACGGGTTCAGCGAGGACAGCGGATCCTGAAAGACCATGGACGCCTGTGCGCCCCGGATCCGGCGCATCTCGCGGTCCGTACGGCCGAGCAGTTCGAGGCCGCCCAGCCGGACGCTGCCCCGTGTCACGGCCCCGCGCGGCAGCAGGCCCATGACGGCCAGGCTGGTCATCGACTTGCCCGAGCCGGATTCGCCGACGATGCCGACGGTCTCGTTCCTGCCGACCGTGAACGACACGTCCTTGACGACGTCCACGGGGCCGCGCGTGGTCGGCAGGGTCACGGTGAGGTTCTCCACGACCAGCAGCTCGCCCGTCGGATCCTCGACCGGCATCTCGCTCCTCGGATCCTCGACCACTGACTCGCTCATCGGATCCTCACTCGCGGGTCGAGGGTGGTGTAGACGAGGTCGACCACGACGTTGCCCACCACCACGAAGAAGGCCGCGAGGAGCGTGACCGCCATGATCACCGGCTGGTCGTTCTTGGCGATGGAGTCGGCGGCCATCTTGCCGATGCCGTTGAGTCCGAAGACGGTCTCGGTGATCAGCGCGCCGCCCAGCAGCGCCGCGAAGTCCATGCCGAAGATCGTGACGATCGGCGTGAGCGCGGGCCGCAACGCGTGCCGCCGCATGGTGAGTACGGGGGCCAGGCCCTTGGAGCGGGCGGTCCGGAAGAAGTTCTCGGCCAGCGTGTCGATGACGTTCGCCCTCGTCAGCCGGGCGTACAGACAGGCGGCGCCGGTGGCGAGGACGATCCACGGCATGAGGTACGACTGGAACCACAGACCGGGGTCGTCCGTGAAGGCCACACTCGACGGGAACGGCAGGACCTGCAGCTTGACGACCAGGACGTACTGCAGGGCGAGCGCGAGCACGTAGTTGGGGACACTGGCGCCGCCCAGGGCCAGGTTCATGGCGGCCTTGTCCCACCAGGTGCCCTCCTTGACGGCGCTGAGCAGTCCCGTGGTGATGCCGGCGAGCAGCCAGAGGGCGGCCGCGCCGATCGCGAGGGTGGCGGTGACCGGGAGGCGGCTCAGGACCATCTGCCACACCGATTGGCTGGTCTGGAACGAGTAGCCGAGGCAGGGTGCCGGGCAGTGCACGAGGTTCGCGCCGGAGCCGTAGTCCCGTCCGGCGAACAGCCCGCTGAGGAAGTTCCAGAACTGGGTGAGGAACGGCTGGTCGATGCCGAGGATCGTGCGGATCTGCGTGACCCGTTCCGGTGTGCAGGTCTTGCCGCAGATCATCACCGCGGGGTCCGGCGACAGCTCGAAGAAGATGAGGTAGGTGAACAGGCAGACCAGGAAGAGGATCAGCACGAGCCCGGCGATCCGGCCGGCGAGGTAGCGGGCCATCAGGCGGCCTCCCCCGCGTCGGTGGCGGCCCGGATCCGGTCGCCGAGCACGGTGAGGGACAGCACGGTCAGGAAGAGGAAGAGCCCGGGGACGGCGAAGTACAGGGGGTCCACCGCGTACCAGCTGACCGAGCTCGCGATCATCTGGCCCCAGGAGGGCGTCGGCGGACTGACGCCCACGCCCAGGAACGACAGGCCGGCCTCGGTACCGATGTATCCGGGCACCGCAAGGGTCGTCATCACGATCAGCGAGCTGCGCAGGTTGGGCAGGATCTCCTTGAACACCAGGTCGCGCCGGGAGGCACCCGAGGCGCGGGCCGCCTCGACGAAGTCCCGGTTCAGCAGGGTCAGCGTCTGGCCGCGCACCACGCGCGCGAGATAGGGCCAGCCGAACACGCTGATCACGGCGACCAGCAGGAACGACCGGTTGCCGGCGGGCAGCGACGACAGGATGGCGATCATGAAGATGAGTGCCGGAAAGGCCATCAGGAAGTCCATGACCCGGGAGATGACCTGGTCGACCCAGCCCCCGTAGAAGCCGGCGACCATGCCGAGGACCACGCCGAGCAGGGTGGTGAGGACGGTCGCCGACGCGGCGATGAGGAACGACACGCGGGCGCCGTACGCGATGCGCGCCAGGACGTCGCGGCCGTTCAGCGGTTCGACGCCCAGCAGGTGATCGGTGCTGATCCCGCCGAAGTCCCCCTTGGGCAGGCCGCCCGCGTCGACGTCGATGGCCGCCGTGTCGAACGCCGTGGGTCCGTGGCCCGTGAGGGCGCTGATGAGCGGTGCGCAGATCGCCATCAGCACCATCAGGGCGATGAACCCGGCGCTGAACAGCGCGCCACGGTCGTGCAGCAGCACGCCCATGATCCGACGGCCGGCCGTGGTGGGGGCACCGGGTGCGCCCACCGGCGGCGCGGGCTGCACGTCGTGCACGAAGGCAGTCGTCATGAGCCGCCTACTTTCCCGAGTCCTTGAGGCCCACGGAAACCAGGTCGATGCCTCCGCTGAACGACGCGGACAGATAGGCGCCCGCCATGTTGGAGCCGGTCACGGTGATGGTCTTCTCGTAGGCCAGCGGCACCACCGGGGCCTGGGCCATGATCTGCTTGTCCAGTTCGCCGTACGCCTTGTTGGCGGCGGCCACGTCCTTCATGGCCGCGATCTCGTCGATCCGCTTGTTGATGGCATCGTTGTCAATCTGGGCGATGTTGGTGTTCGCGGTCGGGGTGATCCTGCGGCCGTCGAACAGGGGCGGCAGGAAGGTCGAACCGGAGGCCCAGTCGGGGCACCAGCCGGTGATGGCGAGATCGTTCTGCTTGGCGGTGGTGCCGATGACCTCGTAGTACGACGAGGTGTCGATGGTGTTGATCTTCACCTTGATGTTCAGCGGCTTGAGAGCCTCCTGGATCGCCACCGCGAGCGCCGTGTTCTTGGCATCCGGGCGGTTGTCCAGAGTGAGGGTGAACCCGCCCGACAGCCCCGCCTCGGCGAGCAGTTGCCTGGCCTTGGCCACGCTGTGCGGGTACAGGTCGTAGTCGGTGCGGCCAAGCATGGTCGGCGGCTGGATCGCGGTCGCCTTCGTGGCGAGACGGGAGCCGCCGAGCGCGGCGACGACCGTGTCCTTGTCGACCGCGAACTCGATGGCCTGGCGCACCCTCAGGTCGGAGAGGTACCTGCGGGACGTGTTCATCCCCATGTAGGTGGTGCAGCCCCCGTACCCGGACAGCGTGCGCGCCTTCAACTGCGGCGTCTGGATCCGCGACAGGGTCGCCGGCTGAATACTGCCGGCGATGGCGTCGGCGTCCGCGCCCTGTCCGGCGAGCATGCGCTCGTCGATGGTGGCGCCGTCGAGCCCGAAGGTCCACTCGAAGGCGTCCGGCTTGGCCGCGCGGACCTTGTCGGTCGACGCCTTCCACTCCGGGTTGCGGACCAGCTTGAGCGAGGTGCCGTGGACGTAACTCGCCACCTTGTAGGGGCCGGAGGCCACCGGCTTGGTGTCGAAGGCGTGCGCCGCGCCTGTTCCCTTCGGGAACGGGGTGAAGTTGGGCATGGTCAGCGCGCTGGGGAAGTCGGGGAAGGACTTCTTCAGACGGAAGACGACGGTCTTGGCGTCGGGCGTCTCGATCGAGTCGAGGTCACCCGACTGGTACGGCCCCTTGTAGTCGGCCGGCGCCTCGATCAGCTCCTTCGGGTACGGCGAGCCGCCCATCTCGGGGTCCCAGGCGCGCTCGATGCCGAACTTCACGGCCGCGCTGTCGATGGGCGACCCGTCCTCGAAGGCCAGGCCGTCCTTGAGGTGGTACGTCCAGGTCTTCGCGTCGTCGGTCGGAGTGCCGAGGTCGGTCGCCAGATCCGGGACGATCTTCGTGCTCTCGGCGCCGGGACCGGCGCCGACCGTGGTCAGGCCGCGATAGATGAGCCGGTAGAAGTTGTTGACGCCGCCGTCCCAGCCGAGCCCGGGGTCCAGATGGGAGAAGTCCGCGGCGGCCAGGACATGGACGGTGCCGCCGGTGGCCGGGGCCGACGAGGATCCGGCACCGGTGCCGTTGGACGAGGTCCCCGACGCGCCGGTACAGGACGTGAGTGTCAGCGTGCTGAGCAGCGTGACGCCGATGACGGCGGTTGATCTCCTCATGAGGCTCTCCTTGGGGCGATGCAGGTCGACTCGGGGGGAGGCGGGTCGACTTGAGGGGGAAGTCGGTCGATGAGTTCGATGGATGCGGTCACTGCGTCCTGACCCACACGCGCATGGCGCCGGGCCTGCGGTTGCCCCACAGGAAATAGGGCACGAGTGCCACGGGTACCGTCGAGGCCGCCTCGGCGGTGCGGCGTTCGGTGGTGAACTCCGGGTAGAGCTCCGGCGATTGAGCGGGCCGTACCTCAGCCGTCAGCCGGAGGACGACGGCACCGGGCAGTTCCTCGATCGGCGAGGAGACCTCCGCGGCGGCGATGCGGTCGGGCGACAGGACCAGGTCGTCCACGGGGGCCGGTGAGTCCTGCTGCTCGACGCAGTAGACCAGCGGGCCGCGGGCGACGCCGACCGCGCCGCGGGTCGCGTCCAGGTGCGGGTGGGAGGCGTGTCCGCGGACCGGCATGGGCAGGTGGAGACGAATGCTGTCGCCCTCGGTCCAGTTCCGTTCGACGGTCAGCCAGCCGTCCTCGGCCGTGACGGGCACGCCGTCGAGCGTGCTGTCGCGCGCCCAGGCGGGGATGCGGAGTCTGATCGCGTACGGCCGGTGGGGCGCGCGCTCGATCGTGAGCCGCACGTCCCCGTCCCACGGGTAGGCGGTCTCGACGTTCACCGTGAGGGCGTCCGTCTCGATCCGGCTCTCGGCGTACAGGGCGACGTACAGGGCGTCTTGGCGTTCGGCGGCCACGTGGTCGCCGAGCTGTGCCATCCAGCGGACGATGTTCGGCGGACAGCACGGGCAGGTGAACCACGGCCGCCGCAGCGGCTCGCCCCCGGCCTCGGCCCCGCTGCGCTGCTCGTGATCGGGGCGGCGCTGGAGCGGGTTGTCGTAGAAGAAGGCCGTCCCGTCGGCGGACAGGCCCACGGCGTAGGCGTTGAAGAGGACGCGTTCGAAGACGTCGAGGTACTTCGCGCCGCCGGTGGCCACGAACATGCGCCAGACCCACTGCATGGTGGCGATGGCGGCGCAGGTCTCGCTGTACGCGCGCTCGGACGGCAGTTCGTAGCGGTCACCGATGGCCTCGTCGGAGTGCCGGCTGCCGAGCCCGCCGGTGAAGTAGAGCTTGGTGGCGACCATGTCGTCCCAGAGCCGGTCGAGCGTGTCGAACAGGGTCCGGTCGCCGGTCTCCCGGTAGAGGTCGGCCGCTCCGGCGGCCAGGTAGGCCATGCGGACCGCGTGTCCGGTGACCGAGGGCAACTGGCGGAAGGGCAGGTGGTCCTGGAAATACTCCGGGGGAAAGACGCTGTGCTTCAGATGCCCGTGGCCGCGCCGGTCCAGGAACAGGCCCGCCTGGGTGAGGTAGGCGCGGTTGCCGGTCTCCCGGTACAGCTCGACCAGGGCCATCTCCACCTCGGGGTGGCCGCAGGTGGCCTCTTCACGGCCCTCGCCGAAGCGCCGTACGGTCAAGTCGGCGAATCTCATGGCCACTTCGAGCAGGCGGCGGTCGCCCATCCGCCGGCCGGCCGCGACGGCGGCCTGGATCAGATGGCCGAGGTTGTACAACTCGTGTCCCCAGGCCAGGTCCTCCCAGGGCTTCTTGGCCGCTTCCGGGTCCTGGAAGAACGAGTTCAGGTAGCCGTCCTCGGCCTGCACCCGCTCAAGGAGGCCGACCACCTCGTCGAAGAACTCCCGTACACCGTCGTCCGCTTGGCCCGCACCGAGCTCGTACGCCAGGCCTTCGAGCGTCTTGTACAGGTCGGTGTCGAGGAACGGGTAACGCCCGCGGTAGGCCGGGGGGTCGTTCACGAGCAGCCGGCTGAGGTTGTCCACGTTGCCCGCGGCGCGCAGTTGGCCGATGGCGTGCGGGACGGTCGACCGCCGGTTCCGGTCCTGCCAGTGCCGGAGCAGGCCGCCGGTGATGCGCACGGTGGACAGCGGGATGACCTGCTCTGATGTCATGGAAACCCCAGTAGTATGTGCTATTGCACAGTGCAATAGCACTGCTGGCATTGCGCTGACGGTAGGGCTTCGACTGGGCGGACGGCAATGGGGGTTTCATGGAATTAACGTGGGGCTTTCTGCGGCGCGAGAGGCTTCGAGGGACCGACGAGGGCCGCAGGGGTATGTGACATAGCAGGCCTCCCCCACACACGACAGGGGCCGTCCTCTCATCGCTGAGAAGACGGCCCCTGATGTGCGACTTATTGAGACCTGTTACCGACTAACCAAGTCGGGACGACAGGATTTGAACCTGCGACCCCTTGACCCCCAGTCAAGTGCGCTACCAAGCTGCGCCACGTCCCG
>NZ_JBWLKM010000162.1:0-8243 GCF_059026085.1 Streptomyces sp. a15
CTGCCGATGGTCATCAGCAGCAGGCCCGGGACGAGATAGGCGATGTAGTCCAAGCGGTCGGCGCCGCCGCCACCGATGCCCGCGCTCATCACGCCCCCGAAGACGTAGACGAAGAGCAGCAGCAGCATGATCGGCGTGAGCAGCAGGTTCAGCGTCATGGACGGGTAGCGCCGCGCATGCAGCAGATTGCGGCGCAGCATCGTGGACGAGTCGCGCACGGCGAGGGACAGGGCGCTCATCGGACGGTCTCCTTGGGCTGGTTGTTCTTCGGCTGGTTGGTCTTGGGCTGGTTGGTCGGCTGGTTGGTGCCGCCGGTCAAGGCGAAGAACACGTCGTCGAGGTCGGGGGTGTGCACGGTCAGCTCGTCCGCCTCGATACCAGCGGAGTCCAGCCAGTCGAGGATGGCGCGCAGCTCGCGCTGGCTGCCGTCGCTGGGGATCTGCAGCGCCAGCGCCTCCTCGTCCCGGGTCACCTCGCGCAACGCGACAGCGGCGGACTGGTACGCGGCCGGGTCGGTGAACCGCAGCCGCACGTGCCCGCCCGGGATGAGCCGCTTCAGCTCGCCGGCGCTGCCCTGGGCGGCGATCTTGCCGTCGTGCAGCACCGCGATACGGTCGGCGAGCTCGTCCGCCTCCTCCAGGTACTGCGTGGTGAGGAAGACGGTCACCCCGCCCGTGACCAGTTCGCGAATGATCTGCCACATGGTGTGGCGGGAGCGGGGGTCGAGGCCGGTGGTCGGCTCGTCGAGGAAGATGATCCGCGGGCTGCCGACCAGTGTCATGGCGATGTCCAGGCGGCGCTTCATGCCGCCGGAGTAGCTGGAGACGGGCTTCTTCGCCGCCTCGGTGAGGTCGAAGCGCTCCAGGAGTTCGGCGGCGACCCGCCGTCCCTCCTGCTTGGACAGGTGGTGGAGGTCCGCCATGAGGAGCATGTTCTCCTCGCCGGTGATCAACCCGTCCACGGCGGAGAACTGCCCCGTGACACCGATCGCGGCCCGCACGGCCTGCGGGTCGGCGGCCAGATCGTGGCCGCCGACGTGCAGCTCGCCGGCGTCGGCCCTGATGAGGGTGGAGAGGATCTTGACGGCGGTGGTCTTGCCCGCGCCGTTCGGCCCGAGCAGCGCGAACACGGACCCGGCCGGGATACGCAGATCGATACCGTCGAGGACTGTCTTGTCCCCGTAGGCCTTGGCCAGTCCCTTGGCCGCGATGGCGAGTGAGCGGGATGTCGTTGTCGTCATGCCGCAGAGGTTGCGGCAGGGTGCATTCAGCGCGGTTTCAGGGTGCTTTCAGCGCCCTGAAACCGGGGGTTGCCTCGGGTAGCTGTGGTGCGTCGCTGTGTCTGACCTGTGCGGACGGGGCGAGCAGTGGCGCAGGGCTGCCGGTCGGCAGGCTAACCGTTTGCCGGGGTGGATGAGCCTTTCTGCCCTTCCGCTCCCGGGATCGCCCTAGCTAGGCCCCCGGCAGGCCCTGTTCGGCACGGAACTCATCGAGCAGCTCAAAGAACAGCTCGATCGCGGGCCGGTCCGTGGCCTCGGCCGTGCGCTCGATCTCGACCGCCCAGCCCAGCGAGCTGTTGTACTCATACCCCAGCCGCGGCCACAGCCAGTCGGCGAACGGGCCGCCCTGCCGGAAGTCAAGCTCTTCCTCGGCGCCGTGAACCTTCAATGCCACGTGATAGCCGAACAGCATGGAACTCAGATGCTGAAGCGAACTACCTCGCACCCACATCCCCGGGCGTAGTCGCACCTCCTCCAGGAGGTCGTACACATCGCGCATCTCGGTGAGCTGTCTGGGCGCCCGCCGGGCCATCTCCGCCTCTGCCATGCGGGAACCCTACTGTCGCTTCGAGGACCACCCAACGGGGCAGGGGACTTTCGAACAGCGAGACGAAGCCGCCCTGCGCCATGAGGTCGTCTGAGTAAGTCGTCAACCATCACCCGACGCCGAATTGTCAAGCTTCACCCTGAGACTCGACAAGGCACTTCGGGGCTCTAGTTACGGAACCGTGGTCAGTGCCCGAGGAAATGACATGACCGTGAGACAGAAGGCATGCCAACGGTCGTGGGACACCGCGAGAAACCGCAGGTCGAAGCATCGGGCAATGCCACGGGCGGCGAGAACCTACATCTGTAGGCTCTCAAACAAATTTCGTGTCGGGATCTCGCGCTTGGTGCCGGATGGAAGCCGGATCCGACGTGGCACTGAGACGTGCAGGTACCGCCTGTACCTCGTTTCGCGTGGGAACGCCGATGCCTGGAAGGCCAAACGGCCGCGTCGGGAACAGCCGGTCCGGCAGGCACTGTTGCATCACCGAGGCACCGGCGCCGGACGGACGGGGAACACGGAGACCACAAGGTCGTCCGCCCACCAGGATCCGGGCTCCAGAATCCGGGCCCAAGGATCGCGGTACGCCCGCCGCGCACTCGGACCAAGACGCATTTCTGCAGGAGGACTGTTTCATGACTGACCGGCCCTTGACGCTCATGGCAGTACATGCCCACCCCGACGACGAGGCCACCGGAACCGGAGGGGTCCTCGCGCGGTACGCGGCGGAAGGCATCCGCACGGTTCTCGTGACGTGTACCGACGGCGGTTGCGGTGACGGCACGGGAGGCGTCAAGCCGGGCGATCCCGGACACGATCCGGCGGCCGTCGTCTCGATACGCCGTCAAGAACTCGAGGTGAGCTGTGACGTCCTGAAGGTCAGCGATCTGGAGATGCTGGACTACGCCGACTCCGGGATGACGGGCTGGCCGAGCAACGACGCCCCCGGATCCTTCTGGCAGACCCCCGTGGAGGAAGGTGCGGCCCGACTTGCGGAACTCATGCGGCACTACCGACCCGACGTGGTCGTCACCTACGACGAGAACGGCTTCTACGGCCACCCCGACCACATCCAGGCCCACCGCATCACGATGGCGGCGCTGAAGATGACCGCGCTGACACCGAAGGTGTACTGGACGACGATGCCCCGCTCGATGATGCAGCGGTTCGGGGAGATCGTGCGCGAGTTCCATGAGGACATGCCGGAGCCGGACCCTGCCGAGGCCGCCGCGATGGCCGAGATCGGCCTTCCCGACGATGAGATCACCACGTGGGTGGACACCACCGCGTTCAGCGGCCAGAAGTTCGATGCGCTGGCCGCGCACGCCAGTCAGGGCGAGAACATCTTCTTCCTCAAGATGGGCAAGGAGAGGTTCGGTGAGTTGATGGGCATAGAGACCTTCGTACGTGTCAAGGACGCCACCGGCGCCGCCGTACCCGAGAGCGATCTCTTCGCCGGACTGCGCTGATCCGCCCGTCCGACCGGGGCCCAGGCCAGCTCATCGGCCGCACAGCGCGATCGAGCGCGTCACACACCCGGAGGCTTACGGAGGCTTCTCCACGCGAGTTCCGCTCCGACAGCCCACGACCAGGCCCTCGTCGGCGGCGTCGACGCGTGCCCGCACTGCCGACCCGACACCTCGCTCGTCACCCAAGGCAACCGCACAGGTGGGAGACCTGCGGGCTGCTGACTCGGAAGGTGCGCGACAGCCCAGGTCACAAGCCCGGCGGTCTGCTCCGATCAGGACAGACCGCCGGGGAAGCGACACGAAGCTGAGACTCCGATGTCCGACACGCCACGAGGCAGCGGACAACGGAAGAAGCGCAGGTCACGAGGCCGGTCTCCGATACCAGCCGCGAGACCCTGTTGTCCTCAGCCTAGAAGGCTCACCGCCGCCCGGCATGCCCGCAGGAGTCAGCGGCCACCGCTTCGCCGGACGCAACGCCCTGGCGGTGCCCACCAGCACCGCCACCCAGAACCCACCGGGGAGTCCGACGGCTTGATCAATCTCAAGTTGGCCGCGAACCACTTTGGTCCAAGAGCCACCGGATATCAGGTTAGCGAGCCCCTCGCCCGTGGGTTCAGACGCTGATACTGGCGTCCAGCGTGGTCCCCCCTCGCCGAGGCCGCGGCTGCGACGTCGCCTTGAGTGCGTCATTGACCAGGGGCTCTGCCGAGTTGCTTCATGCTGGACGGTCAGAGCAACCAGAAGGAGGCGGCGATGATCGCAAGAGTGGCGGTGTGGGAACCGATGCCGACTGACGACCGGGACTGGGTGCTGGAGGCCGCCGCCACCGTGTCCGGTGTCCATGGCGCGTATCACCTCGTCGATCCTGCTACTGGCAACGGACTGTCCATCGCCTTCTTCGAGGACGAAGCCGCAGCTCACGCTGCGCGAGAGGCGATCGAGCAGCGCGCCGAGGAGATCGGCTGGAACAGCGCCCCGCATCCGGCACCCGTCTCCCACACGATGTATCAGGTTGTCCGACACGTGTAGTGCGGCGCCAGGAATGGCGGTGCCCCGCGCAGACCGCCTGGCTTCGATCGGAGGCCCTGAGCCTCTTGCCGGGCCATGACTGCCCAGGGCCTCCGACTGCCCGGGCCCAACCCTGATCACGGTGACAAGAGGATGCGGCGTCGAAGGAGGTCGAAGTTGGCCCGACCGTACATCTGCCTCTTCAGCGGGTGTTTGAACTCCTGCAGGTCAGACCGGTCAGCGAGGTGCGGGAGTTCGTTGTCAGTGCGACCGTCTATCTTTCGGCGCATGACACAGATGGATCTTCCTGCGTTCGATCGTGAATGGACTCGTTTTGAGTCGTGGCTCAGGTCGAACTCGCCCGCCGATCTGGCCACCTTGCGAGGGCCGGCGGGGCGCGAGCGGCTCATCGAGCTGGAATCACGGCTCGGCTTCGACCTGCATCCGGAGCTCAAGGCACTGCTGGAACAACACGATGGAGCCGCTGAACCTGTTGCGGTCACTGGCTCACGCAGGCTTCTGCCTGCTGGTGCGTTTCTTCCGTCGGGACACCGGCTCAGTGGCGTGGACGACATCGTGATGATGTACGACGTGCTCGTGTACGTCGGCAAGGACAACATCGAAGCCGACCTGTGGGAGGAGGACGCGCTGGCCGTGAACCTGCATCGCTGCGTGCCGTTCGCACTTCCCAACGACGGCGGTGTCGCCTTTGTCGACCACCGCCCCGGGCCCTCATACGGGCGCGTATATGAGATGGGCATCGGGTCCGGAGATCTGGACGGGCCCCTGTGGGCAACCAGCCTGACAGAGTTCTTCCGCGCCCTGGCCGACGCTCTGGAGACTGACGGTTCCTTCCTGTACTACTGGCCCGCACCCTACGAAGACGAATCGGGCCACCACTGCCTTGAGTGGAGGATCCGAACCTGAGCGCGGCCGGGACGGATCACCACGCTCCCGGCAGTACCGCCGAGCCGCCCACCAGTCCAGGTGGGGCGGCCGGAAGGGCCGGCAGGGAGGGGAGGTACTCACCAGTGCCGCAAGGCCAAGGGGAAGTACACGTCCTTCCCCGACTACCTCGACAAGGTCGAGGCGGTGGTCTGCAACAAGCGCACCACGGAATCGCTGGTCAAAGCCGGCGCCTTCTACAGCATGGAGCACACCCGCATGGGGCTGACCGCGCACTTCGAGCCGATGATCGCAACGTGGTGGCGGTCAAGCGCAAGGAGGCCGAGGGGCGTCGACCTCTCCGGCGGCATGGCCAAGGAGGAGACCAGCGAGCCCGGCTTCGGACTCGACGTCACCTTCTCCGAGGACGAGTGGGACAAGACCTACCTGCTCGCCCAAGAACGGGAGATGCTCGGCCTCCATGTCTCAGACCACCCGCTCTTCGGGCTCGAGCACGTCCTGCCGGACAGGGGGGCCGACGCGGCCATCGCCCAGCTCAGTGGGTGTTTGAGATCCCTGGTCGAGTGGTCCGGGAAGCTGGATTCTGGGTGTCATGGCGTCTGGTGGGGTGGTTCGAAGGGATTGCCGAGAATGCGGGGCACTGCTGCCGCCAACGAAGTCGGCGACAGCAGTGTTCTGTTCGGCTAGGTGCAGGTCACGGCGGTGGCGAGGCAATTCCCGTTCGGGCAAGCGGCAGTGGACCACGGACGGGGCGAAACGCCTGGTCGGGCAGCAGGTCGACCAGGCGGTGAAGGTCACGGCCAGTCTGCTCAGCAGGCCCGAGACCGCCGCCGCTCTCCCGGCCGCCGACCGGGTCAGCGTCGTCCAGGAGCTGACACGGGACGACGAGGTCGCCAACCACATCACCTCCAAGCTGTTGCAACGGCCGCGCGTGGCACGCCAGGCCATGCGCGACGACACCCGCTCCACCGTCAACCGGGCCCAGTTCGACAACTCTGAAGAGGCCCGCGAGAAGATCCGCGACCGCGTCCCGGCCGTCCGCAAGATCGAGCACACCATCGAATACGTGGACCTGGTCAGCTCCTGCCACCAATACGTCGCCACCCTGGGCCATCTGGTCCCGCGTCTGCGGGACCAAGAGTTCACCGAGGACGAACGCGAAACGATCCGCCGCGGGATCGCCAAGGTCCGCGGCGCAGCGGACTGGCCGGAGGCCGCGCTCGACACTGGCCAGTTCGCCCTGAACGAGCAGCTCGCCCAGCTCCTCAAGGGCGACTGAGCCATGACCGCCCGTCGCCGCCGCGGCTAGGTCCTGCCGCTGAGCGAGCACTACGGCGACCTGGTCCGCGCCGCGCTGATCGAAGCCAGGCCGACCGGCCTGCAGACCAAGCAGTTGGTCGCCGCCACCCGCCTCACCCCCTCCCAGGTCGCCCGCGGAGTCCGCCACCTGCGCGACATCGGCGCCGCCGAGCACCTGACCCCGATCATCTGGCGACGCAAGGACGGCTACCTCTTCTCCGACGAGCCTGCCGACTGGATCGAGTACGAGAAGAAGCAGTTCGCCTCGTGCTCGGCCGGCTCACCCGGTTGATCACGGGGACGCTCGACCCGCACCTGGCCCGCTATCCCGACGACGAATGGGCACAGGTTGCAGCCGCCCAGCTCACCGGCGTCCGCGCGACCCTCGCCCAGCTCGCCAAATAGACCGATTCCGAGTCCCTGCGATGCTGCTGACCTCCCGCCGACGCCGCTACCCCTCCGACACGACCGTCGGGGAATGGGCGCTGATCGTACCGCTGCTGCCCGTCCCGGCCTGCCGTACCAAGACGGGCGCCAGACGCGAGAAGTGGCACCGCCGCGAGATCGTCGACGCCCTCCGCTATGTCGTCGACAACGGCACGACAACGGCATCAAATGGCGGGCCCTGCCCCCCGACTATCTGCCCTGGCAGACGGTCTACTACCACTTCGCACGCTGGCACCGGATGGGAGTCATGGCGTTCCTGCGCGACCAGCTCCGCCGTCAGATCCGCACTGGCGAGGGGCGATGCCCCTGGCCAGTGACGCTGATCGTCGACTCGCAGTCCGTCAAGGGAGCCGAGACCGTCTCCAAAGCCACTCGCGGCTCCATCTACTGCCCATTAGATCAACGGACGCAAGAGACACATCGCCGTCGACACTCTCGGACTCCCGGTGATGATCACGGTGACGCCCGCCGACACCACCGACCGGGACGCCGCCCGCGAACTCCTCTGGCGTATGTCCGACGTACTGATGCGGGTCAGGACGTACGACCAGCGCGTCTCCTCTTCCCAGCGCAGCCGGAGGCCACCGGGCCCGCCGGTAGGGCTCACGTCCCACATCAGGATCAGATACAGCCGCGCACCGTAATGGTTGCCGGAGTGGCTGATCCGCACCACTCCGGGCGGGAGTCCTTCAGTGGTGAGGGCGTGGTCGAGGGCCTGCGGGTAGGGCCAGTGCGGCAGGTTCTCCCGCTCCCCCAGCCATCCCAGCGGCGCCTACAGCATCGGAGCTCTCCGCGCACCGTCGGAGGTCGGCACGAGGCGGGTCATGAGGCACGCCTGAAGACGGTGGCCGGGCCGATGATGCCGTGGCCGAACTTGTCGCGGACGCGGTCGAGGCCGCCTCGGCCACCAGGCGGGCTTCGCGGACGCCGTCGAGGCTGAGCTGCTGGACGACCTGGTCGGCGTCGACCAGGTCGTCGCCCTTGAGGGCGAGTTCAGTCAGGCGGCCGCGCTGCAGACCGACAGCATCCATCAACTGGTAGGCCAGGACGCGCAGATCGTCGTCGTGCGCGGACGGCTCGGCCATGCGGCGGGTCTTCTCCCACGACGTGCCGCCGGCGAATTTCAGTGTCAGCGTCACCGCACGGGCCGCCTGGCCACGGCGGCGCAGCAGGATCCCGAGGCGGACCACGAGATCGAGCAGGGCGGCGCGGGCGTCGGCGCCGTCCAGGACGTGCCGGTCGAAGGCGCGGCGGACGGTCGCGGCGGCGGGCAGCGTCCGGAGGACCA
>NZ_JBWLKM010000163.1:0-8219 GCF_059026085.1 Streptomyces sp. a15
GCGGTCCTGACGGGATTTGAACCCGCGGCCTCCACCTTGACAGGGTGGCGAGCACTCCAAACTGCTCCACAGGACCAAGCTTTGTGTACGACAGTGTCGCACACGGTGTTGCGTGCCCCCAACGGGATTCGAACCCGTGCTACCGCCTTGAAAGGGCGGCGTCCTAGGCCGCTAGACGATGAGGGCTATCGGCCCGCCTGGGCGCTTCTCAGCGCGTCGGGGACGTCAGAAGCATATGGGATGGCGGGAGGGATCGCCAAAACGGTTTACGGGGCGGTCGGGGTGGGGGGCGTGGACGCGGGTGAGGGAGACGGCGAGGGGGACGGGGTGGCGCCCGGCTGGTTCTCCTCCACCAGGTGGCGGCTGACCTCGGCCGTCGTCAGGCCGAGGCCGCCCAGTTTGATCTCGTCCCAGGCCTGGAGGCGGCGGGTGTCGCGGTCCATGTAGAGGATCGAGGCCTCGATGGGGTCGGGGTACTTGCCCTCGATCGCGCGCAGGCCGCTGCCGCCCGTCGAGCCTTCGATCCGCAGGCGCGTGCCGTTCTTGAGGATCTCCATCTCGTTGTGGTGGAGATGGCCCGCCAGGACGAGCGGGACCTCGCCGTCCACCCCGCGGGCCGCCGACGGCTCGTGGGCGACGGCGACGTCGACGGGCTTGCCGGCGGTGCTCTGGGCGCGCAGGGCGGCGGCCAGGCGGGCGCCCGCCTGCTCCTGGGACTCCCCGGCGCCGGGGTTGTTCGAGCGGTCGGGGGTGAACTGGGGGTCGCCGATCCCGGCGAAGCGCAGGCCGGCGACGGTCTCGGCCCGGCCGTCGTCCAGGACGTGGACGTTCTTCAGGCCTTCCAGGTAGCGCTGGGTGGTCTGCGAGTCGTGGTTGCCGCGGACCCAGACGTAGGGGGCGCCGAGATCCTCGATCGGGTCCAGGAAGCCGTTCTCGGCGGCCGAGCCGTGGTCCATCGTGTCGCCGGAGTCGACGATCACGTCCACCTGGTACTGCTCCACCAGCGAGGAGATGATCGGCCAGCTCGCCGGGTTGAGGTGGATGTCCGAGACGTGCAGGACGCGGATGGTGGACGGGTCGGGCTGGTAGGTCGGGAGCGTGGAGGTGGCGTCGTACAGCTTCGTCACGTTCGTCACCAGGCGGGCCAACTCCTTCTGGTAGACGTCGAATTCGGTGACGATGCTGCGGGCGTTGCCGACCAGGGACGGGGCGGAGGAGAGCAGGCCGGAGAACTTCGGCTCCAGGACCGATTCCGGGTTCCAGGTGGCGTACGCCGTTCCGCCCGAGGCGGCCAGGAGGGTCAGCGCGAGGCCGCCCGCCGCCAGGGCCCGGCGGGGGCGGCGGTAGACCGCGAGGCCGAGGGCGGTGGCGCCGGCGACGACGGCGACGCAGGAGCGTACGGCCAGGTCGAGGGTGCCGTGTTCGACGTCCTTGGTGACCTCGTCCTGGAGGCCGGAGAGGCGTTCGGGGTGGTCGACCAGGGCCTGGGAGCGGACCGGGTCGAGCTGGTCGACGTTGACGTCCAGGCGGACGGGGGCCTGGTGGCTGTCCAGCTCGAGGGCGCCGAGCGGCGAGACGTTGATCTTCGTGCCGCCGGTGAGCGACGGGCGCAGGGTCATCGTCGTGTTCATGGGGCCGACCGGAGTCCGCACGTTGCCGACGATCAGCAGCCCCAGCCAGGCGCCGAGGACGACCACGGCGACGAGGCCGAGGGCGCGGGACCAGGGGTGGGGCTGACGGACGAGTTCCACGGACGGGTGGGGCCGGCGGGCGCGGTAGTGGCGGGCGAGGGCGCGCGGGGTCCTGCGCAGGGGGTTCACGATGTTCCGGACGACGACGGGGACGCGGGCCATTGGTCCCGTATGCCCAAGTCCGCCCGCGGATATGCGGGTGCGCTCCGACTCTCGTTCGACTGCCCTGACTCTGCTCCGACTCTCGTACGGCGGCGGCGTACCGGACAATGGGGCCTGTGCTGGAGATGACGCGCGAGGAGTTCGAGGAACTGGTCGCCGAGGCCCTGGACCGGATCCCGCCGGAGTTGACGCGGCTGATGGACAACGTCGCGGTGTTCGTCGAGGACGAACCGCCGACGGACGATCCCGAGCTGCTCGGGCTGTACGAGGGGACTCCGCTGACCGACCGGGGCGAGTGGTACGCGGGGGTGCTGCCGGACCGGATCACCATCTACCGGGGGCCGACGCTGCGGATGTGCGGGTCACGGGAGGAGGTCGTCGAGGAGACCGAGGTGACGGTGGTGCATGAGATCGCTCACCACTTCGGGATCGACGACGCCCGGCTGCACACGCTCGGGTACGGGTGAGGGCCGCTGATACGGGGCGCGTGTCCTCTTGTGGGCGGCGGGAGTTGGGCAGGTTGACTCCTTCACCCTCCACCGGAGGTGGCTGCTCGTGCGCCCCTTGTACGTACCCGTCCGTCTGGCCGCCACGGTCATGGCCGTCGCCGCTGCCGCCGGCTGCATGAACGTCGGCGACGACGACGGCGGCGGGAGCGCCAAGCCCTCGCACTCCGCCGGGCCCCGGGGCGGTGAGGCGCCCGACGGCGGGGCGGCGGTGTCGGGCGGCGCCGGGATCGGCGCGGCGGCCGACGACGGCAAGCACGGGCACGGCAAGGGGAAGAAGGGCGAGGAGGAGTCGGCGTCGCCGTCCGCGTCCCCGTCGGCGAAGGGGCGTGCGTCCGCTTCCCCGGGTGCCGAGCCGGGGAAGGACAAGCCGGACAAGCCGGGGGCGCCGTCGCCGACCAGGGCCGAGCCGACGACCCCGCGTACGGTCGAGCCGCAGCCGTCACCCACCGAGCCGCCGCCACCCTCGCCCACGCCCTCGCCGACGACCGCCGAGCCGTCGTCCTCGGCCCACGAGCCGCCGGGGCCGCAGCTGGGGCAGCGGGAGCCGGCGCCCACGGCCGGGTCGCCGGTGTGATGTGGCCTACGTCGCTGAGGCCCGGTTTGCCTCTGAGGGTGGTGGGTGCGTATGGTGGTAGATCGTTTGATCCCATTGCCCGGCGCCGATGCAGAGCGCGCCGTGTGGCGCGTTCTCTCCCTTGCCGTGGCTGACCGCATAGAGGCGGTCGTATTGCGAAACACGGAGTTGACGGGCGCGTGCCGACGAGACTCCGGAAGGTTTCGCATACGCATGTCCATTTCCAGTACTGATCACGTCGTCGTGCCCGAGAACGAGGGCATTGACGTGCCCGAGGCCGCAGGCACCGAGGACGCACCCGAGGTCACCTTCTCGAGCCTCGGACTCCCCGAGGGCGTCGTGCGCAAGCTCGCCCAGAACGGCGTGACCACCCCCTTCCCGATCCAGGCCGCGACCATCCCGGACGCCCTGGCCGGCAAGGACATCCTCGGCCGTGGCCGCACCGGCTCCGGCAAGACCCTCTCCTTCGGTCTGCCGGCCCTGGCCACGCTGGCCGGCGGCCGCACCGAGAAGCACAAGCCGCGCGCCGTCATCCTCACGCCGACCCGTGAGCTCGCGATGCAGGTCGCGGACGCGCTCCAGCCGTACGGCGACGTCCTCGGCCTCAAGATGAAGGTCGTCTGCGGCGGCACCTCGATGGGCAACCAGATCTACGCCCTCGAGCGCGGCGTCGACGTCCTCGTCGCCACCCCGGGCCGACTGCGCGACATCATCAACCGCGGCGCCTGCTCCCTGGAGAACATCCAGATCGCCGTCATCGACGAGGCCGACCAGATGTCGGACCTGGGCTTCCTGCCCGAGGTCACCGAGCTGCTCGACCAGGTCCCGGCGGGCGGCCAGCGGATGCTGTTCTCGGCCACGATGGAGAACGAGATCTCCACGCTGGTGAAGCGCTACCTGACCGACCCGGTCACGCACGAGGTCGACAGCGCCCAGGGCAACGTCACGACGATGTCGCACCACATCCTCATCGTGAAGCCCAAGGACAAGGCGCCGGTCACCTCCGCGATCGCCTCCCGCAAGGGCCGCACGATCATCTTCGTCCGCACCCAGCTGGGCGCCGACCGTATCGCCGAGCAGCTGTGCGACTCCGGTGTGAAGGCCGACGCGCTGCACGGCGGTATGACGCAGGGCGCGCGTACCCGCGTGCTGGAGGACTTCAAGAAGGGCTACGTCAACGCGCTCGTCGCGACCGACGTCGCCGCCCGCGGCATCCACGTCGACGGCATCGACCTGGTCCTGAACGTGGACCCGGCCGGCGACCACAAGGACTACCTGCACCGCGCCGGCCGTACCGCCCGCGCCGGCCGCACCGGCACCGTGGTCTCCCTCTCCCTGCCGCACCAGCGCCGCCAGATCTTCCGGCTGATGGAGGACGCGGGCGTCGACGCCGGGCGTCACATCATCAACTCCGGTACGGCCTTCGAGCCCGAGGTCGCCGAGATCACCGGCGCCCGTTCGATGACCGAGGTCCAGGCCGAGTCCGCGGGCAACGCCGCGCAGCAGGCCGAGCGTGAGGTCGCCCAGCTCACCAAGGAGCTGGAGCGGGCGCAGCGCCGCGCGACCGAGCTGCGCGAGGAGGCCGACCGTCTGGTCGCGCGGGCCGCGCGCGAGCAGGGCGAGGACCCGGAGGCGGCGGTTGCCGAGGCGCAGGCCGCGGCCGCGGTGGCCGAGGTCTCCGTGCCCGAGCAGCCGGCGGCGCAGGACGTCGACAGGGCGGACCGGGACGACCGTGGTGGTCGCTCCTACGAGCGCCGGGACAACGACCGTGGCGGCTTCCGCCGTGACGACAACCGCGGTGGCGGCCGTGGCTTCGAGCGTCGTGACGACAACCGCGGTGGCGGTCGTTCCTTCGAGCGTCGCGACAACGACCGTGGCGGCTTCCGCCGCGACGACAACCGTGGCGGTGGCGCCGGCCGTGGCTTCGAGCGTCGGGATGACAACCGTGGTGGCGGTCGTTCCTTCGAGCGTCGGGACGACAACCGTGGCGGTGGCGCCGGCCGTGGCTTCGAGCGTCGGGATGACAACCGCGGTGGTGGTCGTTCCTTCGAGCGTCGTGACGACAACCGCAGCGGTGGTGGTCGTTCCTTCGAGCGCCGTGACGACAACCGCGGCAGTGGCTCCTTCGAGCGTCGCGACAACGACCGTGGCGGCTTCCGCCGCGACGACCGTCCGGCCCGTCCCTTCGAGCGTCGTGACGAGCGCGGCGGACACCGCGGCAGCGACCGTCCGTTCAACCGTGACCGCCAGGGCGACCGCCCCGGCTTCCGCCCCGCCGGCCACGACCGCCCGAACGGTCGTCGTGACGACCACCGCGGCGGCGGCAGCACCGGCACCGGTACCGGCTCCTTCGGCCGCCGTGACGACAAGCCGCGCTGGAAGCGCAACGGCTGAGTCCGTCCCTGAGCAGTGAGCGCCGTGGCGCCCGGGATTCCGGGCGCCACGGCGTTTTCGCGCCTCAAAGGAGGTCGGCAGAAAACGCTCTCTGCTGAGCCGTGAAGAGACTGTAAGATCAGCCGACTTCTGAGAGGGATGCGACGGCCGGGGGCCGGGGGGCATCTGATGCAACGCGCTCCCTCTCCTTTGCTTTCCGGGGAGGATCACCTTGGCGCGTCATGTCTTCGCACGTCGATCGAGAGCGAGACGCACGGCCGGCGCTGTCGCGGCCTCCGCCGCACTCGTGGCCGGCCTGAGTCCGCTGCTGTCGTCGGCGTCGGCGGCGGAGGTGCCGCAGGAGACAGTGGTGCCGGCGACGCTGGAGAGCAGCTACACACGGACGAGCCTCTTCCACTCCGAAGAGACTTACGGCGGAGACGGGGCGGGCAGCGAGGGTGTCTTCCACCGGCTCTACGCCCCCATGCGGCTGGTGTGGACGCGGTACTCGGACGGCAAGTCCTTCGAGGTGCCGGCGGCCTCCACGGGCCTGGCCGTCGATGACGGGACGGGCAGTGACGTCGCCGCGTTCCGCTATCAGGACGGCCACGTCGACCTGTGGAATGCCGTCGACCAAACGATGAGTACCTTGCAGATCCCCGAGGGGCACAGCGTGTGGTCCGGGGTCTTCGGCGACATCGTCGTCACCTTTGAGAAGGTCACCGCCGAGGACGGGACCACCACGCGGGTCAACCACCTGCTGAGCGCGGGCCCCGACGGGACCACCCGTGACGTGGTCGTCTCAGGCATCCCCGAGGAGCTCAAGCTCGGAGGGCCGTTGCGTGCTGACGCCACCTCGCTCATCTTCAGCGGCGCGATCGACGGCACCATCCGCTCGGTGTCCGTCGACCCGCAGACCGGGCAGGTCCAGAGCTGGACACAGCCCCGGGCCAGTGGCACCTCCTACACCGAGCTGTCGTCCGACTACCTGGTCCAGTACGGCGGCCCGTCCGCCTCGAAGGTGTACGTCTACTCCCGCGCCGACCTCTCGGCGGCGCCCGTCGAGGTGACCCTGGACGGTGCCGACGGCGTGAACCCCGCCGACGACCTCTCGGTGGTCGGCGACTGGCTCGTCCACCGGCCCGCCGGCGGTGCCAAGGTGACGGCCGTTCCGATCACAGGCGGCGACCCGATCACCCTCCTCACCTCCTCCGACGACGGAATCTCCGCCTCCCCCTCCGGCAACGCCGTTGCCATCGGCCGCACCAGTGCCGACATCGACGACTGGGGCATCCAGCGCATCCACCCCGACGCAGACGGCAAGCCCGTCGTCACCCTCGTCAAGGCGCTGCCGAAACCGCCGTACAAGATCCAGGGTCTCGCCCTGGAGCAGGGGCGGCTGCTGGTCGCGGACGACAGCTGGGGCAGTGTCCGGGACACCTACCTGCGGACCGTCGCGGCGACCGGGACACCCACGTACGGGTCGCGTTCCAACTATGACGGCACCGACATGAAGCTCTACTCCTGCCCGGCGGCGGAGGGCGGCTGCGCCGTGTTCGGTACGGCCGACGACCGTGCGGTCTGGCTGACGCGGGACACCTCCACCCGTGACCGGATCAGGGCCAGTGGGCCCGGGGCGTACGACTTCTCGGAGCTCTACGTCCCCGCGGGCGGGCGGATCACCGATGTCTCCGGCCAGTACGTGATCCACACGACGGCGACCCAGCAGATCGTTCTCAAGCTCGGCGACAGCTCCGGCCCCAAGGTCACCCGTGCCCCGGGCGCCGCCGCCCTCGACGGCGAGATCCTCTGGACGGCGGGGGCGAACGCCGGTGAGGTCACGGCGTACAGCCTGACGACGAAGAAGACCGTCGAGACGGTGAGGACGGACGCCGGCTGCGTGCCCACCGAGCTCCAGGCGCTCGGCCGCTACCTGTACTGGACCTGTGACGGCCGGGCGGGGGTGTACGACCGTACGGCGGGCAGGTCCGTGGCCGTGCCCGCCGACGAGGCCAAGCTCGGCGATGGGTTCATCGTCACGCACGACAAGCGGGCCGGGAAGCTGACGCTGACGACGTTCGCCGACGGCACGGCCGCGAGCCGGGTCATCGGCGAGCTGCCGGACACCGGGACCTCGCAGCGGGACGTGCGCTGGACCGTCGACGAGTCCGGCGCGAACGCGGCCTACGTCGACGACCGTGAGCAGGTGCACCTCGTACCGTCCGGCGTGGCGCAGCAGCCGCTGCGGCTGCTCGCACCGGTCACCAAGGCGTCGTCCGTCGAGGCACACACGTTTGACACGACCCCCGACATCCTGACCACCCTGCTGCTGTCGAAGCCGTCCTCCGGCTGGGACGTCAGGGTGCGCAACCGTGCGACCGGCAAGGTCTACGGCGACGGCGTGGACGGCACGGCCGCGCGGGGTGAACTGAGCGTCGGCTGGAGCGGTCTCGACCCCCAGGGGAGCGGGGACGCGTACCTGCCGAACGGTTCCTACGACTGGACCGTCACCGTCACCCCGGCGGACGGCGTCGGCGCCCCGCTGACGGTGACCGGTACGGTCCGACTGGTGAAGGGCAAGGCGGTCCGTCGCGACCACGTGGGCGACGACGGCTTCGGCGAGCTCCTCACCCTCAACTCCTCCGGCGGCCTGACCTTCCATCAGGGCACGGGCAAGGGCACGTTCTCCGGGAAGGTCACCGGGACGGGCTGGGCGACCTCGGTGAGGCCGGTGCCCTTCGGTGACCTGAGCGGGGACCGTTGCAACGACGTGCTCGTCCGGCTGAGCAGTGGAGCTCTGCGGCTGTACAAGCCGGGCTGCGGCGCCGAGCTGAAGCCGTCGACGTCGTACACGACTCTCTCCAGCAGCGGCTGGAACCAGTACGACGTGCTGACCGCGCCCGGTGACGT
>NZ_JBWLKM010000164.1:0-8151 GCF_059026085.1 Streptomyces sp. a15
CCATGCCGTTAGAGGTCAAGCGGCTTGGAGGTGTGCGTGGTGCGACCATGCGGTCGCTTCGTCGTAGTGGGTGCGGGTTTTGAGGCAGCCGTGGAGGATGCCGACGAGGCGGTTGCCGACCTGGCGGAGGGCGGGGTTGTAGTCGACGTCGCGGGCTCGTTGCTTGTCGTAGTAGCGGCGGGCGCCGGGTGATGCCTGCAGGGCGCAGAACGCCTGGCGTTGGAGGGCGTCGGCAAGGCGGTTGTTGCGGACATACCGTGCCTGGACGGTGTGGCTCTTGCCGGAGGCGCGGGTGACGGGGCTGGTCCCGGCATAGTTCTTGCGCGCCTTCCCGGAGGCGTATCGAGTGGGGTCGTCTCCGAACTCGGCGAGCACCCGGGCTCCGGTGATCTCCCCGATGCCGGGCATGGAGAGGTAGATCTCAGCGTCCGGGTGCGCGAGGAAATGTGTCTTCACCTGCTCTTCCATCGCGACGATCTGCTCATTCAGCGCGATGATCAGCCGCGCGTGAGCGGTCACGGCGGCCGCGTAGGCCGCGGTGACCGGCTCCGGCAGGGTGAGCTGCCGCTCACGCAGCGCGGCCTGGATGGTGGCCGCCTTCGCCTCCCGGTTGCGTCGGCGGTGACGAGCCAGGACAGCCGTGATCTGCGTGCGGGTCAGCTTCGCCGCGGTTGCTGGCGTGGGGGCCTTGATCAGCAATTCCAGCGCGTCAGTGCTGGTCAGGGCGAGGTCGGCGTAGGCGGCCAGGGCAGCGGGGAAGTACTCGCGCAGCGTGCTGCGCAGCCGCTGGAAGGTACGGGTCCGTTCCCAGATCAGCGTCTGGTGGGCGCGGGCGACGACCTTGACGGCCTGGGCCTGGTCGCTGTCCCCGGCCACCGGTCGCAGCTGGTCACGGTCGATGCGGACCATGTCGGCGAGCGCATGGGCGTCGCCCTTGTCGCTCTTGGCCCCGGAGGAGGCATACCGTTCCTTGAACCGGGCCACCTGCCGGGGGTTGATCGCGTAGACCTGGTAGCCGGAGGCGATCAGGGCCTGAACCCACGAGCCCCGGTCGGTCTCGATACCGACGATCACCGCCGCGGGATCCAGCCCGCCGCCATGGCGGGCGATGAGTTCGTGGAGCCGGGCGATGCCGACCACGCCCTCGGGCAGGTTCGCTGCGGCCAGCTTGCGGCCGGCCTCGTCCTGGAGCTCGACATCGTGGTGGTCTTCAGCCCAGTCGTCACCGATCAGCAGCAACAAGCCCTCCCAAGTTCGTTCCTGGTACTACGTCGTAGCCTGCGGAAGGCACGCGCGCGGCCTAATGGATCCAGTGCTCACGCCCCGCAGGGCGGGCACGCCACCCCATCAGCGGTCTGGCCTCCCGGCCACCAGCAGGGGCACGGTCTGACACCAGAACTCGACTGCTTCCGGCGGCGATAGTGCTCACCTGCTGACGGCTACGGAACCGAGCATTCCCCGGCCCCGTAGCTCCCATTAGGCGGGACAGGGCGTCCGTCCCCGTCGGGCAAGAGGCGGTCCCGTTCGCCCGCAGCTCCGCGGACACTGAGCGACGGCCCCATCGATAACACCCATGCACCCCTCCTACTCGCCGCGGCCCTGCTCGACTCCGACGCACACGGCGCCGGCTGCGTGAGGCGCGCGACCGGCTCGGGGCCGCACTCTCTCGCGACGGCACTCAGCCGCAATGAGAGGCGAAGCCGCAGGTCCGAACGGATGGACGGCTTGTGCCGGTGCCCAGCGTTCCCGGCTGGGTCCCGTGCACCGACACAATGCCGTCGGCGCCGTCAGGAGCCGTGCGGGCAGTTGCCGCGGGGGCACAGGAACTGTTCTTGACTTGCTCCTCGGGCTGAAGAAAGCCCGGGGATTCTGGCCTTCTCGTCCGTCGCTGTGCCGCTATACGGCACAGGTTGCGGGCGGGGATCCGTGGCTTCCTGTTTCTTCGCGCTGTGCCGGGACAAGTCCTGGTCTTACCGGCGCTCCGCAGGCTGATGCCGCCAGTCCGGCGGCCGTCTTTACGTTGATCGCGGCGTTGCGGTCCCGGTCGTGGAGGGTGCCTCAGGCGGTGCAGGTCCGGGAGGTCGGCTCGAACCGGCCGATCTTGACCAAGGTCCGGCCGTACCGGGCGGCTTTGTACTCCAGCATGTGCACGAATGCCGACCACCCGGCGTCGTGGATACTCTTGGCCAGCCTGGTGCGTGCGAGTCCGTTGACCGCCAGGTCTTCCACGCCGATCGCTTGGTTGTCGCGGATCAGCTTGGTGGAGAGCTGGTGGTGGAACTCACGGCGGGCGTCGGCCACCTGTGCGTGGGCGCGGGCCACCTTGAGGCGGGCTTTCTCGCGGTTCTTGGATCCCTTCTGTTTACGGGACAGCTCGCGTTGGGCTCGCTTTGCGGGCGACCCCGGAACGGGGACCGGCAATGTCACCGGTCTCGTGACCCGCCGCATCCCACCGGAGGGGCAGAGACCTTGGGGGGCTTGCGCGTCCGACAGGTCCGTGTGACACGCTCACCCCGACCGTTCGGACCTCCGGCACGGTCGTGACGAGGTCGTACGGCATGGAGAGGCGACGGCATGCGCATCGGACTGCTCGGCACCGGTCCCTGGGCCCGGATGGCCCACGCCCCCGCCCTCGGCGGACACGAAGGACTGGACTTCGCCGGGGTGTGGGGCCGTCGTACGGAGGCGGCCAAGGAGTTGGCCGACCTGTACGGCACGCGTGCCTACGACGATGTCGACGCGCTGCTCGCCGACGTGGACGCGGTGGCCGTGGCCCTGCCCCCGGCCGTACAGGCGCCGCTCGCGGTGCGGGCGGCGCGGGCGGGGTGCCATCTGCTCCTGGACAAGCCCCTTGCCGCGACCGCGGAGGACGGGCGGGCCGTCGTCGAGGCCGTCGAGGCGGCCGGTGTCGCCTCGGTCGTCTTCTTCACCGCGCGCTTCCAGTCCGAGACCGAGACGTGGATCGCCGAACAGGCGGGCGCAACGGGCTGGTTCACCGGGCGGGCCGAGTGGCTGGGCTCGGTGTTCACCAGCGACAACCCCTTCGCCGACTCGCCGTGGCGGCGGGAGAAGGGCGCCCTGTGGGACGTGGGCCCGCATGCACTGTCCGTACTGCTGCCGGTACTCGGCGACGTGCGGCGAGTGGCGGCGGCCGCGCACGGGCCGCGCGACACCGTGCACCTGGTCCTCGACCACGCGGGCGGCGCGTCGAGCACGCTGACGCTGAGCCTCACGGCACCGCCCGCGGCGGCGGGAGCCGCCCTGGAGCTGAGGGGCGAGACGGGGGTGACGCTCCTTCCGGAGAGCTCTGAGGAGGTCCTCACCGCCTTCTCCCGGGCCGCGGACGCCCTGCTCGACGCCGCCCGCACCGGCCGCCCGCACCCCTGCGACGCCCGCTTCGGACTGCGGGTCACCGAGATCCTCGCGGCGGCCGAAGGCATGCTGGACGCCGGTTGACTCCAGCCGGAGGGTGTGACCCCAACCGGAGGAGGCCCGCTCACTCCTCGTCCTCCTCGTCGGCGAACGGCTCGTCGCTCCACCGGAACCAGGCCCGGTCGCCCTCGATGTGCAGCAGGAACTCGGGCACGGGGCCGTCCGGCGAGGACAGCGACACACGGCGCCGGATCTCGTCGTGGACCGTCTCCCATTCCTTCCAGTGGTCCTCGTCGTCCCGTTCGGCCAGGGCGAGTTCGCGGGCGAACAGCTCCTGTACCGCGCCGTAGGCCGGACCGGCCGTGAACCGACCGGCGAGCCACGGAAAGTCGACGTCGTCGATCAGGATCTCCCCGACCGCCTGGTCGCCGCTGCGCACCCGCCAGACCTCACCGTCGAACCCCACCACGCCTCCGTCGCCCGCCACCGATCCACCCGACGATCAGCATGCCACCCAGCACCGACAGACGGCCCGAACCGCCTGTCGGTGCCGGGAGACCTCGATCACCTCAGCCGATGCGCGGAACCTGGAAGTTGATGCGCTCCCGCACCACGGGGAAGCCCGCCTTGGCGAAGTTGGCGGCCATCGGGAAGTTGCCCTGGTCCGTGGCGGCCGAGACGAACTCCGCGCCCTGCTCGACCAGGAAGTGGGTGCACTCCGCCAGCAGGTCGTAGGCGTAGCCCCGTCCTCGCTGCTCCGGCAGGACCCCGATGAAGCCGATGCAGGGGCCCGCCGGGTTGTGCGCCGGGATGTGGATGCCGACCGGGTCTCCCTGCGGGGTGCGGGCGACCTGCCACCACTCCCGCGGCGACGGGCACCAGTGGAAGAAGTCCAGTTCCTCCTGGGCCGCCTGCTCGACTCCGCCCTCCTCGATGGCCCGCAGGGCGTGCGCGTCCAGGGTGACGGAGTGGATGCGGCGCAGGGCGTCGAGGAAGACCTCGTCGTCCGGTTCGGGGCCGAAGACCAGACGGCCGGGCCGTTCGGGCAGGCCGCGCTCCGGTGTCCAGCGGTACAGGAAGCGTTCCACCAGGAGCTCGTATCCGGCCTTGCGGGCGGCGGTGAAGCGGGTTTCGGCGGCCGCGCGCAGGGCGGGGTCCTCGCGCCAGCCGCCGGGCAGGTTCAGTTCGAGTTCGACCTGCCAGGGGGCGGTGCGCAGGAGTTCGGCGCCGGCCTCCTCCTCGCCTTCGGCCACGTCGAACCAGTTGACGTTGACGGGTTCGATGTCGTCGGGGCCGCCCCACCAGGCACCGCGAGCCACGACTTCGCCGTCGCGCAGGGCGATCCGCTTCCAGTCGGGGCGGTGCCGGGTGAGCCGGTGTCCTTCGCGTGCGCCGAGCGGGTCGGGCAGGGCGTCGAAGAGGTGGGTGTCACGCTCGTCGAGCGCGCGGATGACCATGTCGGTCATGGGTGTGTCCTCCGGGATGCGTACTGCGTGAAGCGCTCCCGGTCAGGCGAAGCACGCCGGGGCAACGGAGAGGGAGCGCTGGGTGGTTGTGGACTGCACGGCACTCGCCTCCTTCCGTCGGTCTCGGGGCGTGACGCCTCACGGTACACCGCTTAAGCGGTTCTTAAGGCCGAATTAAACGCTCGCGGCGCCCCTGGGCCGGGACGCCCGCCGTACGTAGCATCTGGGCCCAACCACGGCGTGAGAGCGCTCTCACGAACGCGCGGCACTCGCACGGCTGTCGGCGCACCAGCTCAACTGCTTCAGGAGACCCCCCACATGCCCCCCACATGCCCCCCCCACATGGCACCTCGTCACCAGCGCACCCTCGGCCGTCGCAAACTCCTCTTCGCCCTGGGCGGAGCCGCGGTGGCCGCACCCGCCGTCGCCGCGCTGGGCCCGTACGCCCTCGCCGGCACCTCCACCGAAGCGGCCGCCGGCGCCCTCCCGTTGACGATCGTCAACGCCAGTGGCTCCTTCGACAACACGGGCGTCCACGTCTACATCGTCGGCAACCAGGACGGCCGACAGGTGCGCGTCGCCCCCGACGGGACGCTCGTGCCGATCGCCCTGTCCGACAACGGCGCCGACGGCTACACCGACTACGCGATCAGCCTCGCCGGGAGCGGCGAGACCCGGCTGTCACTGCCGTACATGTCCGGCCGGATCTATGTGTCACTGGGCCAGAAGCTGAAGTTCAAGGCGGTCACGGACGGGGCCGGCAACGCCGCGCTGCAGTACCCCGCCGGCTGGGTGACCTCGGACCCCAACTACCCGATGCTGCATGACTGTGCGGAGTTCACGTACAACTCGGCGGGCATGTTCTGCAACACGACCATGGTCGACATGTTCAGCGTGCCCATGAGCATCCGCCTGACCGGCGCGCAGGACCGGGCGACGGGCACCCTGCGTGCCTCGGGCCGGGCGGAGGCCTTCGCCGCGGTACGGGAGGTCGCGGAGTTCGCGCCGCTGGTCGTGGCGGACCGGCGGATCATCGCCCCCGGTCATGGGCTGGACGCCGGCCTGTTCCCCGAGGACTACTTCGCGCCGTACATCGACGAGGTGTGGAGCACGTACACGGGCAAGGACCTCACGGTCACCACGAACGCCGGCGCCTTCACCGGCCGGGTGCGCGGCGACCGGCTGACCTTCGAGGGGCCCGCGCCGGTCTCCTTCGCCCGGCCCACCACCCGGGACGTGCTGTTCTGCGACGGGAACCTCGCCGCACCCAACGCCGGCACGACCGGTCCGGTCGCCGCCGTGCTCGGCGCCGGTTTCAACCGCTCGACGCTGCTGAGCGCACCTGCCCAGCCCACGACCGACGCCGCGGCCTTCTACCGGACCACGCTCACCAACCACTACGCGAAGGCGATCCACGCGGCCACCGAGGACGGCAGGGCCTACGGCTTCGCCTTCGACGACGTGGCCGACTTCGCCTCGTACATCCAGGACACGGCACCCACGGGGATACGGCTGACCCTCACGCCGTTCTAGGGCAACAGGCGCCAGGAGCGTCCCCGGCCCCCGCATGCGATGCGGGGGCCGAGGGAGCAGCGTAGGGGTGTGAGCACAGTGCGCGGCCGGTGGTCGCGCCCCGACCGGGACCGGCGTGGCTGGCTGCGGGGCGCGCCTCCGCCGCGCTGGGTGCGGGTGCTGCCGGCCGCTCTGCTGGCGGCGGTGTGCGGGGCGACCCTGGTCAGCTCCGAGCCGCTCGACATCGGGTTCGTGCTGGGGGCCATCCCGCCGCTGGCCGTCCTGTCGTACGGGCCGGCGGCGACGGCGGGGCTCGGCGGTCTGGTGGTGGCGGTGCTGTTCGTCCCGGCCTTCCATCTGAACGATCCCGGCAGCACCGATCTGCTCACCGTCTGCTTCGTGGCGGCACTGAGCGTGTTCGTGTCGTTCGTGCGCAGCCGCCGGGACGCCCAGCTGGTCACCGAGCGGGCCGTGGCGCAGGCCGCGCAGCACGCCGTGATGTCACCGCTGCCGCCGAACGTGGGGCCCGTGCGGTGTGCGGGGCTGTACCGGGCGGCGCAGCGCGGGACGCTGGTCGGCGGTGACTTCTTCGATGTGCGCGACGGGCCTTTTGGCGTACGGGCGGTCATGGGTGACGTGCAGGGGCACGGGCTGTCGGCCGTCGCGACGGTCGCCTCGCTGCTGGGCGCGTTCCGGGAGGCGGTCCTCGACCAGCCGGACCCGGAGTCGGTGGCGGCCCGGCTGGACCGCAGGCTGGTGCTGGACTCGGCCGGTGTGCGGCACTCGGAGCTGTTCGCCACGGCCGTGCTGCTGGAGTTCGCGGCGGACGGGCGGGCGGTGCGGATCGTGGCGTGCGGGCATCCCGCTCCCCTGCTGCTGCGGGGCGGACGGGTCGTCGAGCTGGAGGTCCCGGCCGGCAGCCCGCTCGGTCTCGGGCTGTCCGACGCCGTGCCCCCGGTCGGCCGCACGGTGCCCCTGCGGCCCGGGGACCGGCTCTTCCTCGCCTCCGACGGGGTCAGTGAGGCCAGGGACACGGCCGGCGTCTTCTACCCGCTCACCGAGCGGCTCACGGGCTTCGCGGACGACGCCCCGGACGCCCTGGCGGGGCACGTGTGGGCGGACCTCACCCGCTACAGCAGGGCCCTCCACGACGACGTCACGATGCTCGTCCTGGCGCCCGGTACGCGAGGGCGTCCCTGACGCCCCCTGCGGAGAGGACGCCTTCCCGGTCGGCCGAGCCGTCCGAGTCGTCCGACACCCCCGTGGGACGCCCTGGTGAGCGCTCGGGCATCCCGGGCCGGGCGGGGTGGCCGCCCGGTCTTCCGGGACGGATCCGCGGTCCCTCGGGATGCAGGGTGCGTCCGGGCGTTGAATGGTGATATCGGGACCGGTGAGGGAAACCGGGACCGAGGAACGATCCGGATCCGAGGAGCAGACATCATGCCGACGTCACAACCCGACGCGACCGGGCCGTCCGAGGACCGTGCCACCCCGGACGCCCTGCTCCACGCCCGCACCGGCACGGACGTGTCACCCGAGGACGTGGTCCTCGCCTCGGGCAAGGACCTCACACCGCGCAACCTGGAATGGGCCCGGCGCAAGCTGGAGGCGGAGGGCCCGGCCGCGCTGGACAAGCTGCTGCCCTAGGGGGTGTTTCGAAAGTCCTGTGCGGTGCCCGCGGTGTCCGGTGCGTGCTCTCGGCGTGCCGGACGAAAGCCCTCGTACTGGACGTACTTGGGCTTTCGGCCGGTGCGGCGAGAGTGCGTGCCGGGCGCCGTGGGTGCTGTGCGGGACTTTCGAA